>JBDTRN010000026.1:0-17860 GCA_039931715.1 Betaproteobacteria bacterium | reverse complement strand
ACCTTGACCGAAACGACGTCCGGGAACTTGCGCGCGGCAACCTCGCCTGCCGGCGCGGCGATGCCGGCGCCGGCCAGCATCAACGACGCAAGTCCGCACAACAGTCGACGTTGAAGTTCGATTACACAACAAGATTGCCTCACAGTCCGCTCCACAGGCTTGGACTACAAAAACAAGTTCATCTTTGATTGCATCACCAGGCCGCCGTCCACACCAGCATGATGCCGCCTGCCAGTTTTTCCATGTCACCCAGCCTCCTCGGCCACCTACACTATCATCGCTACCACGCGCATGGCGGCCGTGGCCGCGATCGGGCTGGCGCGCGAAGTAATTTTCAACCAGGAGAAACGGCAATGGCAACAAAGGGAGCAACCAAGGCATCAACGACGGGCTTTATCGGACTCGGTCGCATGGGCCGACCGATGGCATCCAACCTGCAGAAGAAAGGCCACCCGCTCGCGGTCTACGACATCGTCGCCGCGCCGGTCGCGGAACTCGCGGCACTCGGCGCCGTGGCCGCGCGCAGCATCGCCGACATCGCGAAGCAAGCCGACATCGTGATCACCATGCTGCCCAGCGGGGTCGAGGTCGAGCAGACCTTGCTCGGCCCCGATGGCGTGCTCGCCAACGCCCGGCCCGGCACGCTGATCATCGACATGAGCACGGTCGATCCGCAGACCACCGACCGGCTTGCCGCGCGCGCGCTCGAAGCAGGCATGACGCTGGTCGACGCGCCGGTCGGGCGGCTCGCGAGCCATGCCGACCGCGGCGAGTCGCTGTTCATGGTCGGCGCGTCGGAGGCCGACTTCGCGCGCGCAAAGCCACTGTTCGAGGCCATGGGCAACACCATCCATCATTGCGGCCCGGTCGGCAGCGGCGGGCGCACCAAGCTGGTCAACAACTACCTTGCGATCGTCTCCTGCCAGATGAACGCCGAGGCGCTGGCGCTCGCGCAACGCTTCGGCCTGTCGCTGGAAAAGACGCTCGAAGTGCTCTACGGCACCACCGCGACCAACGGCCAGCTGAAGATCGCCTGGCCGGCGAAAGTGCTGGCCGGAGACATCGAACCCGGTTTCACGATCGACCTCGCGCACAAGGACCTGTCGCTGATCGTGTCGGCGGCCAATCACGCCAAGGTGCCGATGCCGGTCGGCGCAGCCGCGCGCGAGGCCTTCAGCAGCGCGCGCGCCGGCAGCTACGCGAAGAAGGATTTCTCTTCGATGGTCGACGCGCTCTGCGACACTGCCGGGATAGAAAAACCGCGCCTCAGGCTTGGCGGCCCGCGCTAGGCGCCGGCGCGGAAAGGCCGAGCACCGCCTGCAACACCGCTGTGCGCAACTGGCCCAGAACGCTGCCTTTCCAGTCATCGGCCTCGACATAAAACGCATCGCGCAGCGCCCGGCGGATTGAAGCTGCCTTTGCCGCGTCCGCCTCGGGGTGGATCGCGAGCCAGTGATCGCCGCGCAATGCGCCGAGCACCGCCTCGAACGGGACCGTGCCGAACTCAAGGCCCATGCCGGTGACCTCGGCCTTCGGGCACTCCGCGTAGATCGACATCACCATCGAACCCTGCACCTCGGCTGAGGCCGACTTGCCTTCGTAATACGACATCACGTCGGCGCCCCACCATGCGCGCGCGCGTGCAAGTTCGGCCGCGTCGTTCGCCCCAGCGAAGATTTTTTCGCCGTGCCCGTACGGCCCAAGGCCGGTGTGGATGTCGATCCAGCCGATGCGTTTGCGCGCCGCTCCATGCTTGCGCAGCAGCGAGCGGACGGTACGGTTGCTCCACGTCGGCGCGTCACCGCAATAGAAAAGGCCCTCCTTGTGCGAGCGCTGCCCGGCGGACACCGCCGCCTGGAACGCGACCGGGCCCATTTTCTGCAGCGTCGCGAGGACCTCGGCGCGGTTGGCATCGGTGGGCGGCCATTCGGCCGGCAGCATGAGGCCGTGCACGCCCGCATAGGCCGGGTTCAACTCCGTGGCATCGGAAAAATCGCGGAAGTTGCGGTTGAGGTCGACGTTGTCTTCGTTGACCCGGCGCAGGTGCGAGAAGCCATACGGATTGACGGCGTGCACGAGCAGCAGCGCAACCCCGGCGGCATCGAGCCGGCGGGCCATGTCGTCGTCGGCCAGCAGCGCGCGCTGGCATCCCGACCCGCAGAAGCCTTCCGCGCCGTGCGTCCCCGAAGTCACGACGAGCAGGGCCCCGGCGTCGGCGCGCCCCATGAGCACCGCATCGGTGGCGAGTTCCTCGCCCTGCGCGCCCTTGAGCGGGTTGGCAAGCGACTCGACCGCGAGTCCTCGGCCGCGGGCCGCCGCGAGGAAGCCCTCGCGGGCCTCGGCATAGGTGGTGGCGAAATGCTGGGGGATGGATTCCATGCCGCATAATATCTGCGAATCCACTCGCACCGCGGAGGCCCTTCGCCATGAGCCTGCAACTCAAATCACTGCATCCCCTGTTCGCCGCCGAAGCGAGCGGCGTCGACCTGACGCGCCCGGTGGACTCGACAACGGTGCGAGCGATCGACGCGGCAATGGACCGCTACGCCGTGCTGGTTTTCCGTGGCCAACCCCTGAGCGAAGACCAGCAGGTGGCTTTCGCCTCGAGCTTCGGCACCCTCGATGCCGGCCTGAAGAAACTCAGCCCCGGCGCGCCCAGCCGATTCCGCCACGAAGTGACCATCGACATTTCCAACGTTCGCCCCGACGGCAAACTGCACGGCGCGTCGGACCGCAAGACGATCTCGAACTTCGCCAACCAGCTCTGGCACAGCGACAGCTCTTTCCAGCGGCCGGCGGCGAAATATTCGATGCTGCATGCAGTGGTAGTGCCAGCGAAAGGCGGCCAGACCGAATATGCCGACCTGCGCTCGGCCTACGACGCACTGCCGGACGACATCAAGGAAGAGATCGCGCCGTTGCACAGCGTGCATGCCGCGCTGCATTCGCGCATCTGGCTGGGCGACCGGCCCTCGGAAGCGGAACTGGCCAAGATGCCACCGGTGCAGTGGCCGCTGGTGCGCACCCACGCAGGCTCCGGGCGCAAGGTGCTGTGGGTGGGCGTGCATGCCACGCATGTGGTCGAGAAACCGCTCGCCGAAGGCCGCATGCTGCTGCTGGAGTTGCTCGAGCATGCCACCCGGCGGGAGTTCGTCTACCGCCATGAATGGCGCGTGGGCGACCTGGTGATCTGGGACAACCGCGCCACGATCCACCGCGGGCGCCGGTTCGACCTGGCCCTGCCGCGCGAGCTGCGGCGCACGACCACCAACGACGACCAGTCGCTACGCGAATCGACCTACGCCGAGGCCGCCTGATTCACGCCACCGGCACGGCGAAGCGCTTCACCTGCTCCCAGTCCACCAGGCTCGCGTAGTCGGATGTGGCGGGTAATTCGATGCGGCCGTCTTTCACCGGCGGCATCTCGGTAACCACCTGCTCGACGATGCCGAGGTAGAACGTCTGCTCTGCGGCGACCAGCTGCAATGCAGGCGGGATGGCAGCACCGTATTGCAGGCTGATGAGCGTGCCCAGCGCGCTTTCCGCATACAACCCCAGCGCGACCTTTGCGCCGCGCGCTTCGGCCAGCACCGAGATCTCGCGCGCCTCGCTGAAACCGATGCGCCCGGCCTTGGTCGAGAGCGCCTGCGCGCCTTTGTCGAGATAGGCGGCTGCGTCGAGCGCCGAGGTGCACGTTCGGTCGACGAGGATCGGCACGCCGGCGGCGGCCTGCAGCTCACTGAACAGGCCGTCCGGCTTGAGCGGGCTGGGATCCTCCGATACCGTTGCACCCGCATCGCGGATTGCAAGCGTGTAGGCCAGTGCCTCGCTGCGCTTGTAGGCGCTGTTGGCATCCACGTAGAGCGTGACCTCGTCCCCGACCGCGACGCGGATCTCGCGCATTGCGGCGAGGTCGATGTCCAGGCGCTGCCCGCCCTTGACCTTGAGCGTGCGAAACCCGTAGCGCTCGCAGACGTCGCCCGCCTCCTCGGCCATCGCTTTGGGCGCCTGGCGCGTTACGGCCCAGGTGAGATCGACCTTCGGGCTTCCGCCCCATCGCTTCCACAACGGCTCCTTCGCGCGACACGCCTCGATCTGCCACGCGGCGTTGTCGATCATCGCCTTGGCGAGGCGGTTTTCCGGCACGCCCTCGATGCGCTGCATGAGTGCCGCGACGCCATCGCACTCGGCGCCTAGAATCCTGGGGACGAGGAAATCCTCCAGCGACGCCTTGAGCGAGCGCGGCGAGACCCCGCTCCAGGTGGCCTTGATGGTGCCTTCGGCCACGCCGCGCGCACCGCTGTCGTCGGTGAGCACGAGCAGCGCGTACAGGCCGGCGGACTCCACCGCGTTCGCCCACACCACTTCGCGTCGGTAGGGCAACTCGTAAAAATGCAGCGACCAGTCGATGACTTTCATGGTGCGCGGCTCAATTGAGGCGGTGCATCAGCGGCTGGCGCCGCGCCAGGCGGTCGAGGTTGTCGGCGATGCCGGTCCAGCGCCGGTCGATCATGCCGGTGGTCCAGCCCGACGTATGCGGGGTCATGTAGAGGTTGTCCAGTTCGTGGAACGGGAAACGCGCTGGTGCAACGCGCGGCTGGTCGCGTGAAGGATAGTTGCCATACCAGACATCGATGGTGGCGCCGCGGATGCGTTTTGACTTGAGCGCCTCGTACAGCGCGCCTTCGTCAACGATGGCGCCGCGCCCCACGTTGAGCAGCACCGCGCTGGGCTTCATCTGGGCGAATTGCGCGGCGCCGATGAGGCCTTCGGTTTCAGGGCCGAGCGCCGCGGCAACGACGATGTAGTCGAGCAGCGGCAGGGTGGCGTCGAGCTGGTCGAATCCGACCCACTGGTCGACGCAGGCGGGCGGCTCGCGCCGCGTGCGGTTGATGGCGATGACCTGCATGCCGAACGGCCTTGCGCGCTCCGCCACCGCCTGCCCGATGGAGCCGAAGCCGACGATGCCGAGCGTCTTGCCGTACAGTTCCTCGTTGACCGGCCCGTTCATGCGGCCGCTGTATTCCCAGCTTCCCTGTCTGAAGGTGCGGTCGGCATCGTAGAAACGGTGGCACCAGGCCAGCATCCCGAGCAGCGTGTACTCGGCCATGCCTTCGGCGTGGCCATAGGCATTGCAGACCGCCACGCCCTCTGGGACCGCGGCGAAATCGATGCCTTCGTAGCCAGTGCCGGGCACCTGGATCAGCTTGAGGTTGGGGCCCGGCGGAAAGCCTGGGTTCCACGCCATCGAGACAAGCACGTCGGCCTCCGCAAGCGCGCGTGAAAATTCCGCGCCGCCGGCATCGTGCTCGAAAAAGCGCTGCACCGTCCACGGCGTGCGGGCCTTGGAGAGGAACAGGTCCTTGAGGTGGTGGATCAGCGTACCGTGGAAGACGACATTCATGGCGTGCTATCGTGCCCGCGCGGAGGCAAACCGGCAATGACAATCCAGGGTGCGGCGCAGGTCGAAGTGGTGGTGCGGGGCCAGGACAGTCTCGGCGAATGCCCGTTGTGGTGCGAGCGCGAACAGGCGCTGTGGTGGGTGGACAGCCGCGCGCCTGCACTCAGGCGATGGGATGCCGGCAGCGGCGAGGTCACGGTCGTAACCCTGCCTTCGGTCATCGGCAGCTTTGCGTTTCGCGAACGCGGCGGCCTGCTCGTCGCCCTGCAGTCCGGCCTGCACTTCCTCGACCCGGCCAGCGGTGCGATGGAAGTGGTGGCGCAACCCGAGGCCAGCCTGCCGGAGAACCGCTTCAACGACGGGCGGTGCGATCGCGCCGGACGCTTCTGGGCGGGCACCATGAGCGATGCCAAGCGCGAGCCGACCGGGTCGATGTATCGCTTGTCCACGAATCTCGATTGCACACGCATGCGCGGCGACATGGTCGTGCCCAACAGCATCGCGTGGAGCCCCGACAACCGCACGATGTATTTCGCTGACACGCACCGAACGGTGATCCGCGCGTGGGATTTCGACTTCGCATCCGGCGATGTATCCAACGAGCGCGTATTCCGTGACACACAACCGGGCCGCCCCGACGGGTCGTGCGTCGATGCCGAGGGCTGCCTGTGGAACGCCGAGTACGGCGGCTGGCGGCTGGTGCGCTACACGCCCGACGGGAAAATCGACCGCGTGGTCGCCTTGCCGGTGGCCAATGCGACTTGCTGCTGCTTCGGCGGGGCCGGCCTCGACACGCTTTACATCACCACCGCGACCCAGCGCCTCACGCCGGAAGACCTCGCGCGCCAGCCCCTTGCAGGCAGCGTGCTGGCGGTGCGCCCCGGTGTACTCGGATTGCCCGAGGCACGCTTCGCCGGGTGATATTCCGGTTCAGCCCAGCGTGGGCATGTGGAAGTTGCCGCCGGTGGGCGTGTCGGTGTGCGGCCAGCGCTTGGTGACCACCTTGGTGCGGGTGTAGAACTTGACCCCCTCGGCACCGTGCACATGCAGGTCGCCGAAGAGGGAATTCTTCCAGCCACCGAACGAGTAGAACGCCACCGGCACCGGGATCGGCACGTTGATGCCGACCATGCCGACCTGGATCTCGTTCTCGAACCGGCGCGCCGCGCCGCCTGACTCGGTGAAGAGCGCCGTGCCGTTGGCATACGGGTTCGCATTCACCAGCGCGATTGCCTCCTCCAGCGAATCCACGCGCAGCACGATGAGGACCGGGCCGAAGATTTCGTCGCGGTAGATGCTCATGCCGGGCTTCACCTGGTCGAACAGCGTGGTGCCGAGGAAGAACCCGTTCTCGTGGCCCTTGACCACATGGCCACGCCCGTCGGACACGAGCTTGGCGCCTTCCTTCACGCCGGCGTCGACGTAACCCTTGACCTTGTCACGGTGCACGCCGGACACGAGCGGGCCCATGTCGGCGCCTTCCATCGTGCCCGGGCCGATCTTGATCGCCTCGGACTTCTTCTTGAGCAATGCCACGATCGGATCGGCTGCGCTGCCGACCGCTACCACCGCCGAAATTGCCATGCAGCGCTCGCCCGCCGACCCGTAGGCGGCGCCGATCAGCGCATCGGCGGTGAATTCCATGTCGGCGTCGGGCAGCACGACCGCGTGGTTCTTGGCGCCACCCAGCGCCTGCACGCGCTTGCCGTGGTGCGCGCAGGTTTCGTAGATGTACTTGGCGATGGGCGTGGAGCCCACGAACGACACCGCGCTGATGCCCGGATGCGCGAGGATCGCATCGACCGCGGCCTTGTCGCCATGCACCACGTTGAGCACGCCGTCGGGCAGGCCCGCCTCCTTGAACAACTCGGCCATGCGCACCGACGCGGAGGGCACTTTCTCGGAGGGCTTGAGGATGAAGGTGTTGCCGCACGCGATGGCGACCGGGAACATCCACAACGGCACCATGACGGGGAAATTGAACGGCGTGATGCCCGCACATACGCCCACGGGCTGGCGCAGCGTGTGGCAGTCCACCCCGGTGCCCACGTTCTCGGAGAACTCCCCCTTGAGCAGGTGCGGGATACCACAGGCGAATTCGATGACCTCCATGCCGCGCTGCACGGAACCCATCGCGTCGGGCAGCGTCTTGCCGTGCTCGTCGGTCACCAGCTGCGCAAGTTCCGCCTGGTGCGCCTGCATGAGCTGGAGGAATTTCTGCATCACGCGCGCGCGCCGGAGCGGCGGCGCATCGCGCCACGCGGGCAGCGCTGCAGCTGCGGCCTTGACCGCGCTATCGACGGTCGCCGCATCGGCGTAGGGCACCTGCTTGGTCGCCCTGCCGGTGGCGGGGTTGAAGACCTCGCCCATGCGCAGGTCGGGGACGACGGCCTTGCCGCCGATCCACATCGGTACGGTCGCAAGTTTGAGGTCGGTGGGCTTGTTCATTTTGCGAATCCTCCACCGAGATAGGCGGCAACGCGGGAATCCGCGGCGGCGGCGCCGAAGTCGGGATAGGGCGAGATTTTACCCCTCTCCACGAACATGAATCGTTCGCATACCTCATGCAGGATCTCGACAAGTCGGCAATGTTCCTTGCCCAGGCGGTGGCGAAGCTGCAGATCAAGGCCAGAAACGGCGGTCGGCAAGCACGCTATTTGCGTGAACGGCATCGCCCCCACGGTCGTGCGCACCGAAATGGCCGCGCATTGGCTCAAGGACCCGAAGACGCGCGTCTGGCTGAAGGAGCGCATCCCGCTCGGCCGGGTCGCGGAACCGCAAGACATCGTCGGCGCCGCGCTTTTTTTCGCCGCGCCGGCGAGCGGATATGTCATCGGCCAGATCCTCTACGTCGATGGAGGCATCACCGCTTCGCAATAGCCCGGCCGCTGCAGCACAATAGCCGGGTGCCCCAGCCACTCATCCCCGCCCAGCTTGCACGCCTTGCAGATGGCACGCCCTACTCGGTGGCGTACGCCGACGTATACCACTCGGGCGAGGGCGGCCCGGCGCAGGCGCAGCACGTTTTCATCGGCGGCAATGGGTTACCCGGGCGCTGGCGCGGGCGCGAACACTTCACGATCCTCGAAACCGGCTTCGGCTTCGGCCTCAATTTCCTTGCGACGTGGGCTGCGTGGAAGGCCGACCCGGTTCGGTGCGGAAGGCTCCACTTCGTCTCGATCGAAAAGCACCCGTTCGCGCGCGAAGACCTGGAGAAACTGCATTCGCCGCATCCGCAATTCGATACGCTCTCCTCCGAGATGCGGGCATCTTGGCCGATGCTGGTGCCGGGCATGCATCGACTCGAATTCGAAGGCGGCCGGGTGGTCCTTACCCTTTGCCTGGCCGACATCGCCACCGCGCTGCCGCAGCTGCGCATGGCCTCAGATGCGTTTTATCTCGACGGTTTCTCCCCGGCGAGTAATCCGGACATGTGGTCGCCCCCGACGTTGAAGACGCTTTCGAAATTGGCGGCCGAAGGCGCGACTTTTGCAACCTACACCGCGGCCTCTTCGGTGCGCGACGCAATGGCAGCGGCCGGTTTTGCGGTCGAAAAATGCCCGGGATTCGCAAGGAAGCGCGACATGCTGCGCGGCCGGTTTGCGCGCATTGTCGCGCAGCGCCCATCACCCGAGCGCCGCGCGCTCATCATCGGCGCGGGCCTGGCCGGCAGCGCGGTTGTCGAGCGGCTAGCCGCGCGTGGATGGGAAGTCACGCTGATCGAGCGGCACGGTGCGCCCGCGATGGAAGCCTCGGGAAATCACGCCGGAGCGATTCATCCCCTGGTCACCAAGGACGACAGCATCCTTGCGCAGCTAAGCCGCGCGGCTTTCCTTTACTCGCTCCGGCATTGGAAAGGGCTGGAGCATCTATCGTGGTCACAGTGCGGCGTGCTGCAGATGCCACGCAACGTCGAGGAGGAGGCCTCGCAACGCGCCGCGCTCGAATTGCTGGCCTACCCGGCGGCATACGCGACGCGTCTTTCGGTCGAAGAGGCGTCGAGCAGGGCGGGTGTTTCGCTGGCTGCAGGCGGGCTGTGGTTCGAGCGCGCGGGATGGGTCCAGCCGGGCAGCCTCGTGCGCGCACTGCTCGCGAAAGCCGGAGGACGCACGCTCTTCAATACGGTGGTCGCAGCGTTATCGCACAGCGAAAGCGGTTGGGCAGCCACCGATCACCGGGGGCGCTTGGTCGCAGAAGCCCCTGTGGTGGTCCTTGCGAATGCGGGCGAAGCGATGTGCCTCGCGCCGGTGCCGGAAGTCGAGCTGCGCCGCGTGCGCGGCCAGGTCACTTACCTGCCGGCGGAAAAGTTGCCTCCGTTTTCCAGCGTCCTGCTGCGTGGCGGAATGGCTATTCCTCCCGTGGATGGGATCGCCACGGCCGGCGCAAGCTTCGATATCGACGACACGGATTCCGCGCCCCGTGCAGACGGCCACGCGGGCAACCTCGAGCGGCTTGCGCGAATCCTTCCGGGTGCCGGTTCGGGGCTCGATCCCTTGACGCTCGACGGACGGGTCGGCTTTCGCGCCGTCGCTCGCGACCGCCTGCCCCTGGTGGGCGCGTTAAAGGAAGCCGAAGGCCTCCACGGCGCCTTCGCCTATGGCTCGCGCGGCATCCTTTGGTGCTCACTGATGGCGGAGCTGCTTGCGAGCCAGCTCGAAGGCGAGCCGCTTCCGGTGGAAGCACGCCTCGCCGACGCGGTCGCGCCGGGGCGTTTCAGGCTGCGCGCGGGGCGGAGGAAGAAGGACCGATCCCCTCCAGGTGCTCGATAAGGAGCGGCCTGGCATGCGCAAACTCCTTGTGCATCAGGTCCGCAATCTCGCGCGCCTCGTCGGTACGGCCCGCGCGCACGGCCGCTTCGGCCTTGCCGGCGAGGCCTGCCAGCGCAAGCAGCCCGAACCGAAGGCTCGTGGACCTGAGCGTATGGGCGGCGCGGGCCGCTGACTCGGCCGTTTCGTCCATCATGCCGGCCACTTCGCCGATCTGCCCGGGCGCCGTCTGCACGAACAGCGCGATCAATCTCCCGAGGAAACCCGGCTGGTTGCGGTCCAGCTTCAGCAGGCTCGCCAGCGCCGCCGGGTCGAACGAGGCCAGCAAACGGCCTGAAACGGGCTTGAGTTCGGGCCGCGCCGGGTGCCCCTGCACGACCTCGAGCAGCGCGGGCGACTCGAAAGGCTTGGAGAGGAAATCGTCCATGCCGGCCGCAAAGCAGCGCTCCCGGTCCCCGGCCAGGTTGCTCGCCGTGAGCGCCACGATCCGCACACGCCCGACGCCGCGCGCCTTTTCCCTCGACCGGATGAGGCGCGTGGCCTCGTAACCGTCCATGACCGGCATCTGGCAGTCCATGAGCACGCAATCGAAGCGCCCGCGCGTCCACTTGCGCACGCCCTCGGCCCCGTCGCCCGCGACCTGCACGCGGTGCCCGGCCTGCTCGAGCACCGTGCGCGCCACCTCCTGGTTGATGTCGTTGTCTTCCACGAGCAGCACCGAAAGGCCTCCTGCGTTGCCGGCGGCGGCTGGTGTCCCGTTCGCCAGCTCTTCTTCGTCCATGGCGGGGGCGATTTCGTCGAACGGTACGCACATGCTGAACTTCGAGCCGGCGTCCGGGGTGCTCTCCACCTCCACCGTGCCGCCCATGAGCTCGATCAGGTTGCGCGCGATCGCCAGACCCAGCCCGGTGCCGCCGTAGCGGCGCGTGGTCGAGGTATCGGCCTGCGTAAACGGCTGGAAAAGCCTGGCAAGCGTCTCCGCACTCATCCCGATGCCGGTGTCCTGCACGGTGAACAGCACCCAAGTGCGCGCATCGCCCGGCCGGGGGTCGAGTTCACGCACGCCGAACTCGATGCGCCCGGCTTCGGTGAACTTCAGCGCGTTGCCGAGCAGGTTCGCGAGCACCTGCCGCAGGCGCAGTGAGTCTCCGCGATAGCGGCTGCGCTCGGGCAGGTCGAACTTGGAAACGAAGGTGTTCGAGCGCGCAACGGATAGCTCCTGATAAAGCGACGCCAGGTCGCCGACCAGGCGCGAGAGATCGAACTCTTCACGTTCGAGGGCCATCTTGCCAGCCTCGATCTTGGCCAGGTCTAGGACGCCGCCGAGCAGGTCGCGCAACGAGCGGCCGGAGATCGCAATCGCTTCGCAGTAGCGCCGCTGCTCCGGGCTCAGTGGCGTGCGGCGCAGCAGGTCCGCCATGCCGAGTACGCCGTTCAGCGGCGTGCGGATCTCGTGGCTCATGTTCGCGAGGAACTGCGACTTGGCCTGGCTGGAGGATTCCGCCTGCTCCTTGGCCGCGGCCAAAGCGGCGCTCGCTTCGCGCGCGCGGGTCACGTCCCGCAGCATCGTGAACAGGGCGTCGCCGTCGGCCAGCGAGATGGCGGTGGTGGTGACCTCGAACCGGCGCACCCGGCCCTCGGGCACCGTGATCCGGAACTCGCCGTTGACGTTGACGCCGGGCCCGGCCGCCTCGGCGGAAACAAGGTGGTCGCGCGCGCTCTCGCGCTGTGGCTCGGGCACGAAGCCGAAGACGTCCATGCCGATCATGTTGTCCGCCACCGCGAACCCGCTCGCCGCCGCCGCCGCCCGGTTGATCATCAGGATGTGTCCGTCGCGATGGATGACATAGCCCAGCGGCGCGAGGTCGAACAGGTGGCGGAAACGCTGCTCCTGGTCTTCGGTGGCGTTCAGGATCTCGCGGAACGCTTTCGAGAAGGCGTGCAACATAGCCCCGAGGGCGCTGAAGAGGATGCAGTAGACGATCAGGATGTTCGCGACGGGGATGTTTCCGACGGCGCCACGATCGACGAAGCCGCCGGATTGCTCGAGGAAATACAGCACGAGGGACGTGGCCACGGTGATTGCTGCGACCACCAGTCCGGCGCGATGACCGATGAGCAGCGAGGTGATGACGACCAGGATCGCCAGCAGGGCAAACGCGTGGCTGTGCAACCCCAGTCGGCTCACGACCACGTAGTTGACGATGGTCAGGTACGAAACCCCGACGACCAGTCCGACTCCCAGCCGCGCAAGGCCCCAGCGCGCGAGTACGAGGGCCAGCAGGCAGGCCACAAAAATCGACGCGGGCGCGACGATGCGCGCCACGTTTGCGGATTCGGAGCCATGCGGGAGAAGTACGAGAATCGCGGCGGTCGCGATAAAGCTGAAGAACACGAGCAACCGGAGCGTCACTCGCGTGATCAGTTGCTCGATGCGGTGGGTCTTCGTAAGGGCCATGCGCGCCTGACGGTTGCCTCAAAGGCTCGTCCGTATCCTGCGCCATTCCAATGCGTCTTGCCAACAAAAGGAAGGCTTCGTGTGCTTGCCGCCGCGCAGGGCCTCGAGGGCTAGCCCGTTCGTGCCATCACGCCCGCATCAGGCTGCGCGCAAGATCGAAGGACTCGCGTCCTTGATGTCCTTCAGCCCGCACAGGGCCATGGTGACGTCGAGCTCCTTGCGGATGATCTCGAGCACCTTCGTCACGCCCGGTTCGCCCATGGCCCCGAGACCGTAGAGGAAGGACTTGCCGATGAGCGTGCCACGCGCGCCCAGCGCCACGGCGCGGAGCACGTCCTGCCCCGAGCGGATGCCGCCGTCGAACCAGATCTCGGTGCGGTCCCCCACGGCCTGCACGACTTCGGGCAACGCGCGGATGGAGGACACCGCGCCGTCGAGCTGGCGCCCACCGTGGTTGGACACCACCAAGGCGTCCACCCCGCAACCGGCCGCGATCCTGGCGTCCTCGGCGTCGAGGATGCCTTTGAGAATCAGCTTGCCGCCCCATTGCGACTTGACCCACTCGACATCGGCCCAGGAAAGGGTCGGGTCGAACTGGCCGGCGATCCACTGCGACAGCGTGGTGAGCGTGTCGGCGTTCTTGATTCGTCCCTCGAGGTTGCCGAACGACTTGCGCCTCCCGGTCATGACGTTGAGGGCCCAGCCCGGCTTGGTCATCACGTCGAGCAGCGCGCCGAGCGTGAGCTTGGGCGGGACCGCAAGGCCGTTCTTGATGTCCTGGTGGCGCTGGCCCTGGATCTGCAGGTCGAGCGTAAGCATGAGAGCGGAGCACTTCGCCGCCTTGGCGCGTTCGATGAGCGAGGCGGCAAAGCCACGATCGCGCATGACGTAGAGCTGGAACCAGAAGGGCTTGGTGACCGCGCTCGCGACATCCTCGATCGAACAGATGGACATGGTGGAGAGCGTGAACGGGATCCCGAATCGTTCCGCCGCGCGGGCGCCGAGCATTTCGCCGTCGGCCCAGTTGAGGCCGGTGAGGCCGGTGGGCGCGATGGCGACCGGCATCACCACGTCCTCGCCGATCATTTTGGAGGCCGTTGAGCGATTATCTACGTTTATAGCAACACGTTGACGGAACTTAAGGGCATCCAGGTCCGTGGCGTTGGCTTTGAGGGTGGACTCGTCGTAGGAACCCCGGTCTACGTAGTCGAAGATCGGCTTGGCGACCCTGCGTTGGGCGATGGCCCGCAGGTCCGCGATGTTAGTGACCACTGGCATCGCAACTCTCCCCAAAGAAATCAGCGACTTGAGATGCGCCATGGTAACACGCGCCGCGTTTTCTTCGTTTCACATGGTGGGATATCGTGGATACAATGGGCGCCCCGCCCGAATGATGCTTTGCAGCAAACGATGCCCGCAGCCAAGGACGACCAGAAAAACCCCATCCAGGTCATCGAACGCATGATGAAGCTGCTCGACGTGCTCGCCGAGCATCCCGAGCCGCTGGGGCTGAAGCAGATCGCGCATATCACCGGCCTGCACCCGTCCACCGCGCATCGCATCCTCGCGGCGATGACCACCGACCGGCTGGTGGACCGCATCGAGCCGGGCAGCTACCGACTGGGGATGCGCCTGCTTGAACTGGGCACCCTCGTGCGCTCGCGCATCAGCGTGCGCGAGCTTGCTCTGCCGATCATGCGCGAGCTGCACGCGCAGACCGGCGAGACGGTCAACCTTTCGGTGCGCCAGGACGACGAGATCGTGTACGTGGAGCGCACCAGCAGCGGCCGCTCGGCCATGCGCATCGTGCACGTGATCGGCGCGCGCGCGCCCCTGCACGTGACCGCGGCCGGCAAGCTGTTCCTGCTGGAGGACGGGTTCCCCCGCCTGCGCGAATATGCCAAGCGCACGGGCCTCGCGGCGCACAGCAAGAATTCGATCACCACGCTGACCATGCTCGAGCGCGACCTGGAGCGCACCCAGAAGCAGGGTTACGCCATCGATAATGAAGAGGTCGAGATCGGTGTGCGCTGCGTGGCGGCGCCGGTGCGTGACGACAACGGCGGCATGATCGCGGCGCTGTCCCTGTCCACGCCGGCCGACCGCATGAAGCCGCAGTGGGGGGCGCTGGTCAAGGACACCGCCGAGAAGATCTGCCGCGCGCTCGGCCACTCGGCCGGGGCACGCTAGCGAGCGCCAGTCCGGGAAGCCTCAGTCGGCCGCGACCAGCCCGTGCAGGCCGAACAGCCTTTCGCGGTCGGTCCAGACTTTCTCGCCCCGGAATCCGGCGAGCGCGGCCAGCACCTGGAATTCCTCGATCGAGTACTTGCACGAATTCTCGGTGTGGATCGATTCACCGGCGGAAAACCAGAACCGGTAACTGCCCACATTGACCGCCTGCCTCTCGAGGCTCGCGAGGTGCATCTCGATGCGGCCCATCGGCGCGTTGTAGAACGCGTAATGGACGAACCTGGAGGTGTCGAAATCGCCGCCCAGTTCGGCATTGATCCGCGCCAGCAGGTTCAGGTTGAACTGCGCGGTCACGCCTTGCGCGTCGTTGTAGGCGGCGTGCAGCGCGTTGGGATCCTTCTTGAGGTCGACGCCCACCAGCATCGAGCCGCCCGGGCCGACCTGCCCGCGAGTCATGCGCAGGAACGCCATCGCTTCCTCGCGCGTGAGATTGCCGATCGTCGAGCCGGGGAAATACACGACCTTCCGCCCGGCCCCGCTGAAGGCCGGAAGCGCCAGCGGTCGGCCGAAATCGCCCACCACGGCGCGCACGTCGAGCCACGGGAATTCCGCCGCCAGCGCCGAGGCCGCGGCGCGCAGGGCCGATTCGGAGATGTCCACCGGCACATAGGCCGCGGGACGCAGCGCCTCGATCAGCAGGCGCGTCTTGGTGCTGGCGCCGCTGCCGTATTCGATCAGCTCGCAGCCGGCGCCGGCGAACTGGGCGATCTCGCCGATGTGCTCGCGGGTGAGGGCGATCTCGGCGCGCGTCGGGTAGTACTCGGGCAGAAGGCAGATCTGCTCGAACAGGGCGCTGCCGCGCGCGTCGTAGAAATACTTGGGCGGCAGTTGCTTTTGCGCCAGCGCCAGGCCGGCGATCACGTCTTCGAGGAAATTGTCGGCCGGGACTGCGCTGCCGTGGAAACTGACCTTGCCCTGCGCAACCATGGGGTACTCGAAGCCCGGCGTGACGCCGATGCTATCCCCGGTGGCCCTGCAGCGCGACCGTCTCCAGCCATTTCTTGATGCGCTGCGCATCGCCGATGCGCGAATTCTTGCCCCACGAATCGAGCAGGATCACGACGAGATCCTTGCTGGCAAGGCGCACGCGCATGACGAGGCAGCGGCCGGCCTCGTTGATGAAGCCGGTCTTCGACAGGCCGATGTCCCAGGTGTGCCCGCGCACCAGGCCGTTGGTGTTGCGGTATTGCAGCTGCTGCCCGAATACGTTGACCTGCGCCTCGTCCTGGGTCGAGTACTCGCGGATCGCGGGGTAGGCGTGCGCGGCCTGCACCATGCGCGCGAGGTCGGGCGCGGTCGACACATTGGCCGACGTCAGGCCGGTCGAATCGGCGAAGCGCGAATTGAGCATTCCCAGCGAACGCGCTTTTTCGTTCATGGCGGCGACGAACACCGCAGTGCCGCCGGGGAAAGTGCGCGCCAGCGCGGCCGCAGCACGGTTTTCGGAGGACATGAGCGAGAGGAGCAGCAGTTCCTTGCGCGACAGCACCGCCCCGGGGCGCAGGCGCGAGGTGGTGCCCTTGAGCTGGTCCATGTCGTCGGTGCTGATGACCACCCGGTCTTCGAGCTCGAGGCCGCGGTCGAGCACCACCATCGCGGTCATGAGCTTGGTGATCGAGGCGATGGGGAGCACCGCGTCGGCATTCTTGGACAGCAGGGTCTCCCCGCTTGCGGCGTCCTGCACGAGCACGCTCGAGGACCGCAGGAACACTTTCTCGGGATGGGCGGCCTGGGCGCGGTCGTACTCATCGACCTGGACGTGCTTTTTCTTGGCGCCGCCGGCCTGGGCAAAGCCGATCATGAGGGCCAGCACCGCGAAAAGGGCCAGCGAGGCGACGATTTTTTCGAGCTGGTGCAGGTGCCTGGGTTGCGCTTGCATTATTTTCCCTGGGCCGGTTTTCGCGAAGTTTAGGCGGCGTACCGGACAAATGCAAGCAAAAATAAGGCTCTGGGATCGAAAGTTCAAAATTGGCATGAAGTTCGCGTCCTCCCGGGACTGGCAAAACTCAAGGGGTAGCGCCAGCCTCTTCCTGCTTTTGCAGCGCCCACATCTGCGCGTACTGCCCGCCGGTTTCGAGCAGGGCGCGATGCGTACCACGCTCCACGATACGCCCTTCGTCCATCACAAGGATCTGGTCGGCATCCATGATGGTCGACAGGCGGTGCGCGATCACCAGCGTGGTGCGGCCCTCGGCAATGCGCATCAGTTCGGCCTGGATGTAGCGCTCGGTCTCCGAATCGAGGGCCGAGGTGGCCTCGTCGAAAATCAGGATGCGCGGATTCTTCAGGATCGCGCGGGCGATGGCGACACGCTGCTTCTCGCCGCCGGACAACTTGAGCCCGCGCTCGCCGACGGGCGACTCGTACCTGGCCGGCAGCGTCTCGATGAACTCGTGGATGTGCGCCGCGCGCGCCGCTTCGATGACTTCGTCCTGGCTTGCCTCGGTGCGGCCGTAGTGGATGTTGTAGCGGATCGTGTCGTTGAAGAGCACCGTGTCCTGCGGCACGATGCCGATTGCCGCGCGCAGGCTCTGCTGGGTGACTTCGCGGATGTCGATCCCGCTCACCACGATCGAGCCCTGGTTGACGTCGTAAAAGCGGTACAGCAACCGGGCGAGCGTCGACTTGCCCGATCCGGAATGACCCACCACCGCCACGCGCGCGCCGGCGGGGATCTCGAATGAAACGTCGAACAGGATCTGGCGGTTGAGCTGGTAGCCGAAGTTCACGTTGCGGAACTCGACCCGTGCCGGCACCTGCGGCAGCTCGGGCGCGCCGTCCTTGTCTTTCACCTCCAGGTTCTGCGACAGCAGGTTGAACATGCGGTCCATGTCGGCGAGCGACTGCTTGATCTCGCGGTAAACCATGCCAAGGAAATTGAGCGGCACATACAGCTGGATCAGCAGGCCGTTGATGAGCACGAGATCGCCGAGCGTGAGCTTCTTCTCGGCCACGCCGCCAGCGGCCAGCGCCATCAGCGCGGTC
>JBDTRN010000025.1:0-18386 GCA_039931715.1 Betaproteobacteria bacterium | reverse complement strand
CCGCGATAGTCGCCGCGGTCAGCATGGGCAAAGCCCGAAGCCGTGACACCGATCAAGGCGGCTGACATCACCGCCACTACGCTGCGAGTGGTTTTCATCTGGTTTCCCTTCAAGTGGGTGTTACAGGTAAGACACCCCTGACAGGAAAGATTCAGGACCGTTGTGTATCAATGCGTTACGGATGCAACATGCCCTGACACTGGGCTGGTCGGGCACTTACGCGAGATTGAACTCGCGCAAGGCGTGCTCGCGCAGCCGTGCCTTCTGCACCTTGCCGCTGGCGGTCATGCCGATCGCCTCGAACCCGCCGACGATACGCAGGTAGCGCGGCACACGGAAATTGGCCGAACGCTGGCGTGCCCAGGCGACGAGTTCGTCCTCAGACGCCTGCATCCCGTCCCTGAGGACCACATAGGCGCAGGCCACTTCGCCAAGGCGAGCGTCGGGTACGCCGATCACCTGAGCGGTCTGCACCGCGGGATGGGCAAGCAGCACCTCCTCGACCTCGGCCGGGGCGACGTTCTCGCCGCCGACGCGGAAAACGTCCTTGAGCCGCCCCACCATGCGCAGGCGGCCGTCCTCGGTCATCGAACCGAGGTCGCCGGTGCGCAGCCAGCCGTCCTCGGTGAATGCGTTTGCGGTCTGCTCGGGGTTGTTGTAGTAGCCGCGCATGACGCTCCAGCCGCGCACCTGGATCTCGCCGTCGCGGATGCGCACCTCGACTCCGTCGAGCGGCTTGGCGAGCCCGTCGACGCGCAAGGGCTCCGGGTCGCGCCAGTCGCTCATCACCACGTTGGGCGAGGCTTCCGACAGGCCGTAGGCGGCGCAGATTTCCTTCGCGCCCATGACCTCGATGATCCTGCGCATGGTCTGCGGACCCGCCGCCGCCCAGCCGCCGCGCAGGCAAAGTCGGGCAGGGTCGAAATCGGCGTGGCCCATGAGCATCTGGAAGATGGTGTCGTTGCCGGAGGTGAGCGTGCAGCGCTCGGACTCCAGGATCTTGAGCACCGCGCCAGGCTCGAACGAGGGTAGCGTCACCAGGCACGCGCCGAACGCCAGCGATGCCAGAGCAGAAAGGGTCGAGCCGCCGACATGGAAGAATGGCCGGCAATTGTAGTAGCGGTCGTCGGGCCGCACCCCGAAGCGCGACCCTGCCGCCCACGCATTGCGCAGCATGTTGTCATGCGTGAGTACCACACCCTTCGGGTAGGCGGTGGTGCCAGAGGTGAACTGGATCAGCAGCGGGTCGTCCGGGCCCACCGCATCGCCCTCCCCCGCATCGTCGCCCCTGTCTGCTTGCGGCAGCCCCGCATCCACAGCCAACGCGTGGAGGAGCTTTGGCAAGCCGGGGCGAACTTCCGCCACCATGGCCGCGTAGTCGATGTTGAGGAAACGTGACGCATAGAACAGCGCCTTGCAATCGGCCTGAGCGAGGCAGTAGGCGAGCTCGGCGGACTTGAAGCGCGTATTCACCGGCACCGTGACCGCCCCGATGGAGGCGGCGGCGTAAAACAGGACCAGCCACTTCTCGTCGTTGCCCATCAGCAGCGCGACGTGGTCCCCCTTGGCAATACCGAGTGCGCGCAATCCTGCCGCGGTGCGCCGGACCAGCGCATCGAGTTCGCCGTAGGTCAGGCGTACGTCGGCCGTCACCAGCGCCTCGGCGTGCGGACGTTCCGCCGCGTGATGGGCGAGCACCTGGGCGAGGTTCTGCCGCGCCCAGCTCACGATTTTCCCATCCACTGCCCCGCGGCGAGCTGCTCCTCGATGGCTTCGAGCTCGGCGGCCAGCGCCCCCGCAGGATCGAGTTCCACGCCGCGATCGAGGGTGCGCTTGGCCAGGCGCAGCGCCTGCTGCGGCGCCATGGTGATCGCCTTGGTGAGGGACGCAACCGCTTCCTCGAGCTGCGCGGCATCGACCACGCGCGCAACGAGGCCGTGGGCAAGCGCCTCCGCCGCATCCAGCGTGCGGCCGGTGAACATCATGTCCTTGGCCAGGCGCTTGCCCAGCACCCGCGCAAGGCGCTGGGTGGCGCCGATGGTGCCGCGGATCGCTTCAGGTGTTCGAAACGATGCTGCGGGCGTGGCGACGATGAAGTCGCAACTCGCGGCGATCTCGCAACCCGAGCCCACCGCGGGACCCTCGACGACGGCCACCACCGGCATCGCCAGCGCCTCGAGCGCGGCATACGCATCGAATCCCTTGTTGCGCCGCGCCCTCACCTGCTCGCCGGTCATGCCCTGGCGCTCCTTGAGGTCGGCTCCGGCGCAGAACACGCTGCCGGCCGCGCGCACCAGGACGATTTTTACCGATGCATCCGCCGACGCCGCCTTCGCCGCCGCCACCAGCCCATCGCACATCGCGAGGTTGAGCGCATTGCGCGCGCCGGGACGGTTCAACCGGATCGTTGCGACACCGGCCTCGACGCTGTAGGCGACCGCGTCCTGCGGCAGCGGCGTCCCCGCCGTCTGCGTCGGGGTGCTCACAGCGCCTTCGCTTCGCGCAGCTGCGCGATCTTTGCGGCGCTGTAGCCCAGCCTCGCCTTGAGGATTTCGTCGGTATGTTCCCCGAGCGTCGGCGGGCGGGAAAAGCGCGGGTCGTCGAAGCCGGCAAACTTGTATGGCAAGCCGAGCCCTTTGAATGCGCCCACGCCGGGGTAATCGAAGCCGCGCACGAGGCCGCGTGCCGCCACATGCGGGTCGGAGAGGATTTCGGCCACATCGTTCACCGGCCCTACCGGCACTTGCGCCGCGTCGAGCGCGGCGATCAGCGCATCGCGTTTCCAGCCGACGATGGCGCGCGTGAGTTCGGGCATGACTTGTTGACGATTGCGCACGCGGCTTGCGTTGTCGCAGAACTTCTCCTGCGCGCCCCACGCCTCGAGGCCCAGCGCACTGCACAGCGGCGCCCAGTGCTGGTCGCTGGCGGTGATGTGCAGGTATTTGCCGTCGGCGCAGCAGAACGTCGCCGTCGGCACGCGGCCCGGGTGTTCGGTGCCCAGGCGCGGCGGCACTTCGCCGAGCGCAAAGTAGCGCGCGGCCGCCAGCGTAAGCAGGCTCACCTGCGCGTCGAGCATGGAAAAGTCCACATGGCAGCCGCGCCCGGTTTTTTCACGCCCGGCGACCGACGCAAGGATGGCGATCGCCACCCACAGCCCCGAGGTGAGGTCCGCCACCGGCAGGCCCGGCTTCACCGGTCCGCCGCCCTTCTCACCCGTGAGGCTCATGAGGCCGCCCATGGCCTGGAACACCGTGTCGTAGCCTTTCTTGTGGCGGTAGGGGCCGGTCTGGCCGAAGCCCGTGCACGAGAGGTAGACCAGGCGCGGATTGAGCACACTCAGCGCTGCAAAGTCGAGGCCATAGCGCTGGAAGGTACCGGTGGGAAAATTTTCCACGAACACGTCGGCCGTCGCGGCGAGGTCGCGGATCACCTGCTGGCCGTCCTTGGAGCGCAGGTTGACGGTGATCGAAGACTTCGACCGGTTGCACGCGAAGTAATAAGCGCTGTCGACCGCGAGCTGCGGCTCGAAGCTGCGTGTCTCGTCGCCGGCCCCGGGCTGCTCGACCTTGATGACGGTGGCCCCGAGCTCGGCCAGCACCATGCTTGCGAAAGGACACGCAAGGACGCGGGAAAGATCGAGGACGACCAAGCCTTCGAGCGGGAGCATGGGTGACAATTTACGCGAAGAACCGCGCCGTTATTGACTCGCAGGGGAGATAGTTTTAATTGTCAACTAATTGAGTCGGGATTGTCAAACGCCCGGGTTTGGCAGATTGCGCGCCTGATTGCGCGTCCCGGCGTGCAGGTCGGGACGGGGCCGTCAATGGTTGCGTAGTCCCTCGAACAGGCTGCCGGGCGCGGACTTCGATACCGGGGCACCGATCAGCTTCAGCGCAGCCCAGAGCGAGGCCTGGTTGGAAGTCACCACGGGCTTGCCAAGCGCTTTTTCCAGCGCGTCGATCCTGTCCATCGTGAGCAACTGGGTGCAACTGATGAGCACGGCGTCACACGATCTCACTTCATCGGCATGCCGAAGCATCATTTCCTCGACCTGTCCGGTCGAAATCTTCGCGATGTCGCGGGTGTCGAAACAATCGAACGAATCGATCCCTCCGATCGAGTAGCCATAGTGTTCCAGCAGCGCCACTTCGTGCGCAGCGACATCCTTGATATACGGTGTCAGCAGGAATACGCGCTTTGCGTGCACGGCTTCGAGGCCCATGAGGATTGCACTCGAGGTCGTGACGGCGCGGATGCCCACGCCCTTCGTGATGCGCTCGGCAATCTCCGCCTCCTTGCCGGGTCCGGACACGAAACTGCCGCTGGTGCAGCCGTAAATGATGATCTCCGGCTTGGGGAAGCACATTGCCAGGTCGCGCACGGCCTGGTCGACCGAATCGATCATCGCAAGGAGCGACTCCTTGGTGACGGCCGGGGTCGGGCGCGAAAGCCGGTTGACGTTCATCACCACCCCGTCGGCAAGGTAACAGGCGAGCTCACGCTCCATTGCGACGTTCCCCGGCGGGACGACCAGGCCGATCCTGATTACGTTGTTGTCCATTCGATAGTCCAGTCGATTCGTTATTCGATGCTGATCGAAGACTTGAGCGCAACCGCCTTCCAGCGCTCGAGGTCGGTCTTGAGGAATTCGAGGAACTCGACCGGTCCCATGGCACGCGGATCGGCCCCGAGCTCCTTGAACCGCAGGATCACCTCGGGCTTCGATGCGGATTTAAGGACCGCGCGCTGCAATTTGTCCAGGACGCCCGCCGGCAAGCCAACCGGAGCGAGGATTCCGGTGAACGACGCGGCCTCCACACCGCTCACGCCCAGCTCCTTGAGCGTCGGGACATCAGGCAGCACCGACGACCGGGTCGAAGTCATCACCGCGAGAACGCGCAGTTTACCGTTACGCGCGTGATTCACCGAGGACGCGATCTGGTCCACCATGACGGGCACCTGGCCTGAAAGCAGGTCGGTCAGCGCCTGTCCGCTACCTTTGTAGGGAATGTGCATGAATTTGACCCCGGCAACCGTTTGAAGCAGTTCGATTGCCAGATGGTTCGATGTGCCGAGGCCTGCCGAAGCAATGCCGATGGCGCCGGGCTTTTCTCGCGCTCCGGCGATCAATTCGGCGTAATTGGTGGCCGAGCTTCCCGGACCCACTACGATCGCCATAGGCGTGACGTTCAACAACGCGACAGGCGTGAAGTCGCGCAGGACCCTGTACTGCAGGTCCCGGGCGACGGCTTCCATGGCGGTCAGGGACCCACTCGAGCCCGCGAGAAGCATGTAGCCGTCAGGCGCGGATTTGGCCACCGCGAGCGCGCCGATGCGTCCTCCGGCGCCGGCGCGATTCTCTACAACGACCGGCTGACCCAGCTCCTGAGACAGAGCGGTGGCCACTAGCCGCGTGGAGATGTCCACGCTGCCTCCTGCCGCGAAAGGAACGATGATGCGCACCGCGTGGACCGGATAGTCCTGCGCACTGGCCGCGCAGGGCTGGAGCAGGAACAGCATCGTCCCAAGCAGGGCAATTGGAAGGCGTTTCTGCATTTTCATTCCTCCGGGGAATCTTGGATATTTAGGGAAAATTGCAATCAGCGCCCCGTGAACTTCGCGGGGCGCTTCTGGGCAAACGCTTCGCGGCCCTCGGAATAGTCGGCGCTGTCGAAGCAGGCATCGATCATCGCCTGCGCCGATTGCATGTCGCGCTGCTCCGGGTCTGCTTCGAGTTCGAGGAATGCGCGCTTGAGCGAGCGCAGAGTCAGGGGCGCGTTGGCGGCAACCGTTGCGGCGTAGGCCGCCACGCGGGTATCCAGTTCTGCCACAGGCACCACTTCGTGGACCAGGCCCATCGCCAGCGCCTCGTGCGAGCTGTATCGCCGCCCGGTGAAGAACACGTCGCGCCCGCGCACCGGGCCGATGACCCGGTTGAGGCGGACCTGCCCTTCATAGCCATAACCGAGTCCCAGCTTCGCGGCCGGGACCGCAAACGACGCGTCGTCCGAGCAGATGCGGATGTCGCAGCTGGTGGCAAAGTCCAGCCCGCCGCCGATGCAGTAGCCGCGGATCTTTGCGATGGTCGGTTTGGAGCAGCGGTACACCGCGTCGTAAGCGCGCTCGCTCACCTGGTGGTAATGGCGGTTCGCGGCCGGGTCGGCGCGCACGGAACCGAACGAGGCGATATTCGATCCGGCGGCGAAGGCCTTTTCACCCGCGCCGGTCACCACCACGAGCCGGATTGCGTCGTCTTCGGAAAACCGGCCCATGATGCCGGGCACAGCCTCTGACATGGCCATGGATATTGCGTTGTGGCGGGCGGGGTTGTTGAAGGTCATCCACCCGACCGCGCCTTCGTTGCGCGACAGGATTTCATCGGTTGATTGGGCGGGCATGAGTCTTCCTTTACGCGAGCTACTGGATGCGCAGGTTGGCGGCCTCGATCACGCCGGTCCACTTCTTCGTTTCTGCGGCAAAGTACGCTTCGGCGTTGGCGGCGCTGCCGCTCATCGGCAACACGCCAAGCTGGGCCCAGCGCGGGGCCAGCACCGCGGAATGCATGATGGTGTTGATGTCGCCGTTGAGCTTGTTGACGATGGCCGCCGGCACGCCACGCGGTGCGGCCAACGTGAACCACGCAGTGAAGGCATACGCGGGCAGGCCCGATTCGGCGATCGATGGCACCTCGGGCAGGCTCGCGCTGCGCTCCCTGCTCGTCACCCCGAGTGCGCGCACCTTGCCGGCCTTGATCATGGGCACCGCGGTCGGCAGGTTCTCGAACATGGACTGGATCTGGCCCGCGACCAGGTCGGTCATCGCCACCGAACTGCCTTTGTAGGGCACGTGCTTGAGGTCGACGTTGGCCACCTGCTTGAACAGCTCGCCGGCCATATGCGTTGAAGACCCATTGCCCGCCGAGCCGAAAAATACCTGTCCAGGCCTCGCCGTGGCGTAAGCGATGAACTCCTTGACCGAGTGCACCGGGAAGCCGGGATTGACGATGAGCACGTTGGGCAGTTCCGCCAGCAGGTTGACCGGCTGCAGGTCGCGCGCAGGGTCGTAACCGAGGGCGGGATAGATCTTGTAGGCCGCGTGGATGCCGATGGTGCCCAGCAGGAGTGTGTAGCCGTCAGGCGTGGACTTGGCCACGGCCTCGGCCCCAAGGTTGCCGCCGGCACCGCCGCGATTCTCCACCACCACTGGCTGGCCATAGGCACGCGAAAGTTCCTGCCCGATTGCACGGCCTAAGACGTCGGCAGTGCCGCCGGCTGCGAACGGGACAACCAGCCGGATAGACTTCGCCGGATAGCCTTGCGCTCCCGCCGGGGCGCTATGCACGGCAACGAACGCAATCGAAAGCGCGGCCGCCACACCTTTCACAAATCCTGCAGACCCCTGGCCCATCGAACCCTCCTCGAGTTTTTCAGCTTACGGTTGCAACCTGTTCCTGTTCAGCGGCGACGGCGACTTTACTCCAGCCCGTACTCCTTCCAGCGCCTCTCCACCAGCGCGCGGTGGTCAGGATGCGGCTCGACGGTCGGCGGAAAGCGCTCGTTGTTCCACTCCTTCCTGCGCTTGAAATGCCAGTTGCGCGTGGCGTCGAACAACACCCGCGTCCACGTCCCCGCGCCGAGCTGTTGCACATCGCGTTCTTCGAGCGGCGTGCTCGGGTCAAGCGCATGGCCCAGCAGCCCGGGAAACTGCACGATGCCCTCGGTCGAGGCGTTCATGCGGTAGGCCAGCGCCCAGTCGATCTGCTGGTAGTTCGACACGTCGATGTCGTCCTCGAACACGAACACGTGCTTGTAGCGCCCCTGCCCCGCGCCCGCGCCCCACAGCGCCGCGGCCACCTGCTTGGGCTGCGCCTGGTAGGTCTTGCGGATCTTGATGTACACGTTGATGCCGCAGGTGATCGGGTCGCAGTACACGTCGAGCACTCCCGGCACGCCGGCGGCGTTGAGGATGTTCCACGCGATCCCGGCCCGCTGCGCCGAGGAGATGACCGCGTTCTCGGAAAACGATCCGGGCATGTTGCCTTCCTGCGTGCCGCGCAGGATGGGGTCGTCCCGGTGCATGATGCAGCTGACCTTGATCGTCGGGCGAGGCGTCGGCAGGTCCGACACGTAGCCGGTGAACTCGGCAAACGGCCCCTCGGTCTCGTAGGTCTCGGGGTCAGGGTCGATGAATCCCTCGATGACCATCT
Source organism: Betaproteobacteria bacterium (assembly GCA_039931715.1). Classification (GTDB taxonomy): domain Bacteria; phylum Pseudomonadota; class Gammaproteobacteria; order Burkholderiales; family SG8-39; genus SZAS-79. Next base: position 10,180 of record JBDTRN010000025.1, on the reverse strand, counting down.
CGCAGCTTGCCGGCACCTCGAGGTCGACCGTCTCGCACTTGACCATCTTCACCGCCTCGCCGCGATAGGCACCGAGCACAGCAAACTCCGAAACACCCGCCGGCAGCGGACTGCCGCCGAGGAAGCCCATGATCGGGTCCCAGCCGATCACGCACGCCACCGGCATCTTCTCGCCACGGTCGGCGTACTTGGCGAAGTGCTGGCCCCAGTGCTGGCCGCCCTTGATGAGCAGCGACGGGATGGTGTCCTTTTTGCCGACCATGCCGCGATAGATGCCGGCGTTCTGTACTCCGGTGTCGGGATCCTTGGTCACGATGCAGGCGTAGGTGTTGATGTAGCGCCCGCCTTCGAGGTAGTGCCACTTGGGCACCGGGAACTGCAGGAGATCGATGTCTTTTCCCTTGACGATGTTCTGCCGCACCGGGCCGTCAGCCACCACCACGGGCTCGATCTGCTCGCGGTTCTTCTTCATCACGTGCTGGACGATCTCGTTGTTGGTGGCGTCCTTGGGAAACCCCAGCGCGAGGTTGAGGCGCGCGCGCGTGCCGATGCCGCCGCAGAACACTTTGCGCCCACGGGTCTTCTCGTGGTCCTTGACGTTCTCGAACAGCAACGCCGGGCCCTGCTTTTCGAGCACCCGCCGCGACACCGTGCCGATCTCGCAATCCCAGTCCACCTTGGCGGTGATGCGATGCAGCTCGCCTTCCTTTTCCAGCAGCGCGATCCATTCGCGCAAGTCGATGCAGCCCATGCGACCTCCAGAGTTTTTTGCGCCCATACACCTGCGACCAGACGGTGCGTTTCGCACGGTAACAACGTACCTCGCCGGGCCGCAATGCCATGTTTGCATGCCGGGGCCCGAATGCGGACAGTTGTTTACGCTTGGCCGGCACGGCGGCCGAGTGGGAAGGGCATAATCGCAGACATGCAACGCACCCTTGCTTTTCACCGCCTGTTCCTTCGGCTCGCCCTCTCTGCCGGCATGGCCGCGGGGCTGGCCGTGGCGTCCGCGCAGCCCGTGATCGCGCAGACCGCGGTAGCACTGCCCGCGCCCTCCAACGACATCGAGTACGCCGCCACGCGCGGCGACACCATGATCGGCATCTCGCGCCGCTACCTCATCGAGGGCCAGCGCCACGAAGTGCAGCGCGCGTTGTGGGAGCACAACAAGCTGCGTGACAAGGACAGCATCGCACCGGGCCAGGTGATCCGCATCCCGGAAAACTGGCTCAAGGAAGACGCCAACAGCATAGAACTCGCCCACGTCGAGGGCGACGTGCAATCGAAGGGCGCGCCGCTGCGGTCGGGCGCGAAACTCGCCCCCGGCGACGACATCAAGACCGGCACCAACGGCTACGTCACCATCAAGCTGTCCGACGGCTCGACCCTGGTGCTCCAGCCGGGCAGCGACATGGCGATCGACGGCGTGAAGAAATCGCCGATTGCTCCGGCTGCCAATGCGCAGTTCTCGCTCACCAAAGGCCGCGTCGAGGCGAGTGTTCCCAGGCGCAATCCCGGCGGGGCGCGCTTCGAGGTGCGCACGCCGATCGCCGTGGCCGCAGTCAGAGGCACCAGGTTCCGCGTCACGGCCGACGACCAGAAGCGCACCGCGTCGAGCGAGGTCATCGAAGGCACTGTGCAGGTCAACGACACGGGCAACATCGGCACAGTCGCCGTGGCCGCGGGTTTCGGCACCAAAGTCAGTGAAGGCCAGGCACCGCTCCCGCCGCGCGCGCTGCTCGCGGCGCCGCGCCTGTGGACCGGCATCCGCCTGTGGGTGAGGCGGCCCGTGCAGCTCAATTTCACCCGCCTGCAGGGCGCGGTGGCGTACCGCGTGCTGGTGGCGCGCAAAGCCGACTTCGCCGACGTGATCAGCGAAATCGTGATCCCGAGCAACGTCATTGCGCTGCCCGACATGGAGAACGGCGCTTACTTCGTCAAGGTGCGCGGCATCGACGATATCGGGCTCGAAGGGCGCGACACCCAGGCCGACCTCGTGCTGAGCCTGGACGGAGCGGCGCGGGCCCCGGGGGCCCCGGCGGGAGCGCCTGCCGAACCTGCAGGCGCGCCTTCGCCGGCAGCGGCACCGGCATCGGTCGCTCCTCCCGCCGCGAATACGCCGGCAATGCAATCGGCCCCGGCCTCTCCCCCGCCTGCGCGATAACTGCGCCTAGCGCAGCACCGGCAGGAAGACGATGAACCGTGAACCCTTGCCGGGTTCGCTCTGCACCTCGATCCTTCCGCCGTGCTTTTCCACGGCGGTCTTCACGAAGGCAAGGCCAAGCCCGGCCCCGCGCTCGCCGCGACGCTTGGCCGCATCGAGCCGCTCGAACCGGTCGAAGAGCTTGGGCAGGTCCTCGGCCGCGATCCCGTAGCCCTGGTCGGCAAACGTGCAGCGCCAACGGTCGCCGCTGGGCTCGATGGTGCACTCGATGCGCGTATTGTCAGGGCTGTACTTGATCGCGTTCGACAGCAGGTTGATGAACACACGGAACAGCACGTCGCGCACGCCGCGCGTGAGCGCGGCTTCGGGGGCGAACGCGAGGCCGAGCGAAATGCCCTTTTTCGAGGCCTGCGCCTCGGCCTCGTCGATCGCGCCGGCCATGAGGTCGACGAGGTCTACCGCGGTGAAGCGCGATTCTTCGACGCCCTCCGCGCGCCCGAGCTGGACGAAGTCTTCGGCCAGCGTCAGCGAGCGCTCGACGCTGCGCCGGATGCGCTCGAAGAAGTCCTCCTTCTGCGTCTCCGGGGCGAGTTCGCGCAGGTCGAGCATCGCGGTGATCGACACCAGCGGCGAGCGCAGGTCGTGCGACAGAAAGCGCATGTACTCGTCGCGCTTTCTCTCGGCCTGCTTGAGGACTGAGACGTCGACCAGGGTGAACAGGAGTCCCCGGCGCTCACCTTCCGAACCCGAGAACGGCACGATCGACACGAGCAGGTCGCGCTTGTCGAGGTGCCTCGCCTCGAACGCAACCGGCGCCCGGTCGATGAGCGTGTTCCAGTCGGGCGCGCCCTGCGCGAGCACTTCGGCCAGCACTTCGGACACGCGTTTGCCGCCCAGCGCGATGGCTGCCTTGCCGATGAGGCTCGCGGCCTGGGCATTGACCAGCGTGATGCGCAACTGGGCGTCCACCACCAGTGCGGCTTCCGGCAGGCCGTCGAGCGTGTCGCCGACGAAGCGCCGCATGTCGCGCACCCGCGCTGACGCCCGGCGCACTTCGTCGATGCGTGCCTCCAGTTCATCGGACAGCGCGCTCTTGCGTCGCCGGGCCATGGGCGCGCCATACGGCAGCAGTTCGGGCTCGCGCGCGGCGGCGGCCAGCTCCTCGTCCATATATCGCTGCGCCGCCTCGAGCCGGCGCCAGCTCCAGACCGGGTAACACAGGCCCAGCCCTAGCATCGCCGCCGAGGGCGAGAACCACCATCCGCCGAAGTACACAAGCGCCAGCGACGCCGCGAATACACCGACAATCGCGAGCGCCGTGAACAGCAGCCCGCGCCGCGCGCTCAGGCGCAGGTACGCCCCCATGAGCGCGAGAACAAGGAGCGCGGACAGGCCCACCTGCACGGGGATCGAAGCGATCGAGATAAAGCCCGCGCCGCGCAGACCGGCCAGCACATTGGCGGACAGTTCCACCCCGGACATGGAGCGCGCGTGTCCCGACACCGGGGTCGGATAGGCGTCCATCATGCCCGCGGCGGTGGCCCCGATGAAGACAAGCTTGCCCTGCAGGGCCTCGCGCGGAACCGTCCCGCGCAGGATGTCGGCATACGAGACGGCGCGAAAGTGGTTGGGGGGCCCGAGGAATGCGATGTGCACCCAGTTGTCGCGCAGCCACAGCCCCTCCAGCACACCGCGCTCGACGCGCTGTCCGCCGCGGCGCTGGCCCGGCAGCACGGCCGCGGACGGGCGGGCGTCGTCAAGCGCCGCCAGCGCCGCCGACAGGTGCAGGTGCTGGCGCCCCGTTCCGGCCAGGCCTTCGCGCAGGTAGACGCTGCGCGCCACGCCATCGGGGTCGAGTTCGACATGCACGTGCCCAAGCGACGCGGCCGCCGCGGCGAATAGCGGCGCGGGCAGGATTTCGCGCAACCGTCCCGAAGCGGAAGCTTCCATGATGACCGGCAGGACGGTCCTGCCGTTGTTGCGGATTGCGCGCGCGAGCGCTTCGTCTCCGGCGGGATCGGCACGGTCGGGCTCGGTGAGCAGGACGTCGAACGCCACTGCTTTCACGCCTGCCGCGGTGAGCCGGTCGAGCAGCGTGGCGTGGACGGCGCGCCGCCACGGCCAGCGCCCGACCTGGTCGAGGCTGTGCTGGTCGATGGCGACGATGACTACATCCTGCGGCGCGGGGCGATGCCGCAGTACAAGCGCGGCGTCGTATAGCGTCTGGTCGAGGCGCCAGAACCAGCCGAGGCCGGCGGCCAGCGCCGTGAGCAGGGTAACGGCAAGCGCCGCGCCCGCCCATTCAACCAGGATCGGGCGCAGGAGCGGACTCGCAGGGGAGGATGGGGCGACCATGGCGAACTATAAAGGAAGCGCTCGACGCGCTTACCTGAAAGCGAGCAGGCCGATGCCGGCGAGCACCATCGTGGCGCCGACTGCGGTGCGTTGCGTAAGCCCTTCGCGATTGCGAAACACGAACAGGCTCACCGGGAAGATCATGAGGGGCGTGGTGTGCGTCACCAGCACCGCCAGCGAGATTTCCATGAAATGCATGGCCGACACCAGGAACATCGCCCCGCCCGCCGTGGCCACTCCGCAGGCCGCGTACAGCCACAGGCCGCGCCGGTCGGCAAGCACGATGCCGCGCCACGCGCCGCGCCAGTCGCGGGTGGCCGCGAGCTGGCAGGCGAGCGCCGCGAGCGAGGCAATGATGGTGCCGAACACGGCCTCGTTCCAGGTGCGCATCGCGTAGCCGCGGCACACGTTGCCAAGCGAAAAGCCGATCACGGTCAGCACGCCCACGACGACGCCCTTGCCGAGCAAGGTGCCGCCGGTCGCGCTATTGCGCAACGCGCTACGGTCCTGCGGCTGCGCGATCCAGAGCCCGACAATCACCAGCCCCATCAACATGAGCTCGTAGCGACCGAGGCGCTCACCTACCAGCAGCCATGCCGCCGCCAGCGTAAAGGCCGGCGCCGACGAATGCACCACGCTCGAACGAGCCGGCCCGAGGGTGCGCACCATGTCGAACATGAAGCGGCGGCCGAGGTAGGTGCCGATCACGCCGCCCAGCGCGAAGATTCCCGCTTCCCTCCAATGCCATTCGAAGGGCGTTGTGCGAAACACGAATTCGATCGCGAACACCACCCCTGCGGTGACAATGTTGACCACGAGCACCACGAAAAATCCGAGCTCGACCGGCATCCGCGCCATCGCCAGGCGCGAGAGCAGGATGTTCGATCCGAAAAACAGCATCGAAAGAAGCGAAAGCGTGACGCCCATGTGCGAGCATAAGCGGTAAACTTATTTTCATGGCCTCCCCAAGCGCCCCGTTCGCCAATCGTTTCGCTCCCTACGACGACCGTACCCAGCCCGCCATGCGCGTCGAGGGCTACCGGGAAACGCTGGTGCGCGTTCCCGCCCGTGCGCCATACACGCGACCCGCGACGCTGTCCGACATCACCGGCCCGCTCAACCTCGCGCAAAAACTCGACGCCGGGGTGTCCGATCTTTCGCGTACGCCAAGTGGTGAACGCGCGCAGGGCCAGCTCGTGCGAGTGTGCGGGCAGTTGCTCGACGAAGACGGCGTGCCGGTGCGCGGATCGATCATCGAGGTATGGCAGGCCAATGCGGCCGGTCGCTACCTCCACAAGATGGACGCCAAGAGCCCTTTTCCAGTCGACCCCAATTTTTCCGGCGCGGGCCGCTGCGTGACCGACGCACAAGGCCGCTACGAGTACCTCACCATCAAGCCCGGCGCCTACCCGGTGCCCAGCCACCCGGAGCGCTGGTGGCGCCCGCCGCACATCCACTTGTCGGTTTTCGGCGAAGGCTTCATGAGCCGCCTGGTGACGCAGATGTTCTTTCCCGGCGATCCGCTGAACGCGCAGGACCGGATTCTCAACAGCGTGCCCGATCCCGCGGGACGCGAACGCATGATCGCGCAGCCCGTGCCTATGCTTGAGCTGCCGCGCGCCGACGTTCTGGGCTTTCGCCACGACATCGTGGTGCGCGGCCATCGCGCCACGCCGATGGGGTTGTGATGGGCACGAAACACGCAGATGTGAAGCTTGTCCCGACCCCGAGCTGCACGGTCGGGCCGTTCTTTCCGGCCCACTACTTCGGCGCCACCGACAACGACCTCACGGTCGCCAGCGCCGTCCCCGGTGCACAGCGCGCTGCGGGCAGCAAGGTGTATATCGGCGGGTGTGTTTACGAGGCCGGGCGCGTGCCGCGTTGGAACGGTATCGTCGAGCTCTGGCAGCCTGATGCCGGGGGGCGCTTCAACCATCCCAACGACCCGCAACATGGTTTGGCGGACCGCAATTTCATGGGCTGGGGACGTCGTGCAACGGAGGACGACGGCTACTACGATTTCATCACCGTCAGGCCCGGTGGCTACGAGGATCCGCTCACCGGTGCCACGCGGGCGCCGCACATCAATGTGTCGGTCATGAGCTCGGGGCTCATGCGCCGCCTGGTCACGGTGTTCTTCTTCCCTGACGAGCTCGCCAACGCCGGCGACCCTGTGTTCAACGCAGTGCCCGACCCGGCAGTACGCGAGCGCATGATCCTCAAGCCCGCCAAACTCGATCGCGCCCCCGCCGATGCCACCGCCTACCGCCTCGACATCGTCCTGCAGGGCGAGGACGAGACACCGTTCTTTGTCGATTGAGAACCACATGAACCCGTTCATTGCTTGGATCGCCGGCGCCCTCGCCTTCGCCCTGTTCGCCGGGGGTGCCACAGCGCAGGTATTTCCCACGCGACCGGTGCGTATCATCGTGCCGTTCCCGCCCGCGGGCGCGGTCGACATCCTTGGACGCGTGGTCGGCGACCGGCTCGCGACGAAATGGAAGCAGGGCGTGGTGATCGAAAACCGGCCCGGCGGCGGCACGGTGCTGGCCACCGACATTGTGGCCAAGGCCCCGGCAGACGGCTATACCCTCCTCCTCGCAGTGACCTCGCTTGCGATCAACGAAAGCCTCATCGTCAAGCTGCCGTTCGACGCGACCAAAGACTTCGCACCGGTTTCACTCGCTGCCATCGCCCCGAATATCCTGATTGTCCATCCGTCGATCCCGGTCGCCACGGTAGCCGAGTTGATCGCGTACGCGAAGGCCAACCCGGGCAAACTCAATTACGGCTCGCCTGGCAACGGCTCGGCCATGCACCTGTCTGGCGAGATGTTCAAGTCCGCGGCAGGCATCAGCGTGGTCCACATTCCGTACAAAGGCACGCAGCCGGTGCTAAATGCGCTGCTGGCAGGCGAAATCGCCTACACCTTCGACGCCGGCGTTTCCCTCCAGCACGTGAAGGCAGGCAAGCTCAGGGCTTTCGCGGTGACGAGCGCAAAGCGCGCCGCGATTGCGCCTGACCTGCCGACCATGGCCGAAGCGGGCCTCGCGGGGTTCGAGGCGCAGTCGTGGTACGGGTTCCTCGTACCCGCCGGTACGCCCGCGCCCATCGTCGAGCAGCTGAGCCGCGAAATCAACGAGACGCTGCGCGATGCCGATGTGCGCGAGCGGCTCAACCGCGTCGCGCTCGAACCCGTGGGCACTACGCCGGCCGAATTTGCGCAATACCTGCAGGCTGACATCGTCAAGTGGGGCCGGGTCGTCAAGGCCTCGGGCGCCCGGGCAGACTGAGCATGCCGCCCGTCGCGACTGCCACCACACTCGGCGCGCTGCTCGTGGAGGGCTGCTCATGAGCGCCACCGAGTCATTCCCGGAACAGAAATACCTCATCACACCCGCCACGCTGAAGGCGCGCTTGGGCGATGTCACCCTGCTCGACCTGCGCCCGGCCGAGGATTTTGCCGTCGGGCACATCGAAGGCAGCCGGCCGCTCGATCTCTACGGCGTGAGCCTCAACGACTCGTCCGAAGCGCCGCTGAATGCTTTCCTCGCGATTTTCAAGACCCTGTTCGGTGCGCGCGGGGTGACCGCGGAGCGACCGGTCGTGGTTTACGACCACGAGTCGGGGGAGCGCGCGGCGCGCGCCGGCTGGCTGCTGGCGGTGCTCGGCCATCCCGACGTGCGCATGCTGGACGGCGGCTCGCATGCCTGGGCGGCCGCCGGCGAACGGCTCGTGCGGCTCGAAAACGCGCCGCCGCCTGTTGATCCCGCCAAGGCCCCGCCGACGGCGCCACCGTTCCGCGGCTCGATCGACATAGGCTTGTTGGCTACGCGCTTTGATGTCCACGCAGCCATCGGCACTCCCAGATCGGTGATCGTCGACGAGCGGCGCGATTCGGAGTATCGCGGCACCGAAAAGCGCGCGCGCCGCGCCGGCACGATCCCTGGCGCGGTGCATGTTTTCTGGCGCGAGCATATCGGCGCAGACGGTGCGATGAGACCGGCGGATGAGATCCGCGCGCTGTACGCTTCGCGCGGCGTCACGCCCGACAAGACCATCATCCCGGTATGCCAGGGGGGCTACCGGTCGGCCAGCACGTTTGTCGCGCTCAGGTCGCTCGGCTATCCAGATGTGCGCAACTACGTGGCATCGTGGGGCGAATGGGGCAACCGGGACGACTCGGTGATCGTGGTGCCTGCCGCTCCCGATTAGCCTGGGGAGTGCCCCGCCCGATTCATGGCACTATGGGCGGCCCCTGAATGTCGGCGCCTCCGCCAATCCTTTCCTTCTCCCGCGAACGCGATCCCATGCTCAATTTCCTGCTCAAGATGAAAGTCAGCCAGATGGCGAGTTCCGCCAAAAGCCTCGTGTCGGGCACCGGCTGCAAATGCAAAGTCGAATCGTTTGGCGCCTATGACGTCGACCCCCGACTGCTTGTGTTCGCGGTGCAGGTCCCCACCGACGCCGAGCGCGACAAGCTTCGCAGCCGCGAGGCGCTGGTGCAGGCGCTGAAACTCCTGCCGGCGAAAAGCGGCTGGCCCGAGGCGGCCCGCAACGACGTGGTCTTCGATATCGAGTCGCAGGAAACGGTCGACCGCGAGAACGAGGGCAACTGGTCGTTCCGTTACGGCTAACCGCGCCGTATCCCCCCGGCGCCGCCACAGATGATCCCTGCAGAAGAAGCCCTGCAACGCCTGCGCGACGGTAATCGCCGTTTCGTTGCCGAGACCCGCAAGGAAAAGACCACCGGCCGCAAGCGCCGCCGTGAAGTCGCGGAGTCGCAGGAGCCTTTCGCGATCATTCTCGGCTGCTCGGACTCGCGTGTGCCGGCGGAAATCATCTTCGACCAGGGGCTGGGTGACCTGTTCGTGATTCGCGTCGCGGGCAACATCGTGGCGCCTTCGCAGGTGGGCAGCGTCGAGTTCGCCACCGAGCGGTTTCACACCCAACTGGTGGTGGTACTGGGGCATTCGCAGTGCGGCGCGATCCTCGCCACGCTCGAAGAGCTGGCGCGCCCGTCGGCTGATCGCTCGCGCAACCTGCGCTCCATCGTGAGCCGCATCCGCCCGGCAGTCGAGGAACTGGTCACCGGCAGGCCGGAGGTCGACCACGACCTGCTCGTCCACCAGGCCGTGCGCGCCAACATTCGAGTCTCGGCCAACCAGCTGCGGCACGGTTCCGAGATGCTCGAACAGGCAATCCAGAATGACGGGCTTACGATCGTGGGGGCGGAGTATTCGCTCGAAACCGGCCTGGTCGATTTCTTCGATGGATTGCCCGACCCGGGCCCCGTGGCCGCGCGCTGAGCAGGCTCGCTTGTAAAAATCAGGCCTGCGGCGGGCCGAGGTGCGCCTCGCGGCGCTTGAAGAGCTCCTCGTCGGCGTACCCCATCGCGTCGGGGCGACCCTTGCCTAGCATGACCTGGAAATACACCGGCTCGAGGCTGTCGTTGATGTAGCCGTGGATCACCCCCGGCGGGCAGGCGATGCATTCCCACGGGCCCAGCCGGATGTCGATCCTGCGGCCGGATTCGTCCTGCACGAACGCGGTGAGGTAGCCCTGCAGCACGAAAAAGATCTCCTCCACCTCGTGCGTGTGGGCGGCGTTGCCCTGCCCGGGCTCGACGTACATGATGCTGAGCGTGAAGGCGCGCGGCGG
>JBDTRN010000024.1:0-18482 GCA_039931715.1 Betaproteobacteria bacterium | reverse complement strand
GCCGAACCACACCAGCGACGCGCCGGGGCTCATGCCGAAATCGAGCGACAGCACCAGCGGCACGAACACCGGCAGCGTCAGCAGCACCATCGCGAGCGACTCCATGAAGCAGCCGAGGATCAGGTAGATGACGAGCACCACGGCCATGATCAGCCACGGCGAGGCGTTCAGGCCGGCCACGCCTTTGGACAGCTCCGTGGGCATCTGCGAGAGCGCGAGCGCGGCGGAGAACAACTCGGCGCCGAGCAGGATCAGGAAGATCAGCGCGGTGGTTTCGGCGGTCGAGAGCAGCGACTCGTAGAAGCCCTTCCAGCGCATGCCGCCGGTCACCACCGCCACGATGGCGACCGCGAACGCGCCGATGGCGGCGGCTTCGGTAGGCGAGAACCAGCCGAGGTAGATGCCGCAGACCACCAGCAGGAACACCAGCGCGGTGGGCCAGACGCCGCGCGTTGCGCGCCAGCGCTCGACCCAGGCCGCCTTGGGCAGGTCCGGCGCCGCCCCCGGCACGAAGCGGGCGTACAGGTGAACCACGACCATGTACTGCGCCGTTGCGAGCAGGCCCGGGATGATGGCGGCCACGAACAGCGCACCGATCGACTGCTCGACGTAGATCGCGTAGATCACGAGGATGATCGAGGGCGGGATCAGGATGCCCAGCGTCCCTCCGGCGGCCAGCGTTCCGGTGGCGAGCGCCGGCGAATAGCCGAGCTTCTTCATTTCCGGCAGCGCGACCTGCGCCATGGTGGCGGCCGTGGCGAGCGAGCTTCCGCAGATCGCGCCGAACGAGGCGCAGCCGCCGATGGTCGCCACCGCGAGTCCGCCGCGCCAGTGGCCAAACCACGCGCGGCCGGCGCGGTAAAGCGCAGAGGACAACCCGCCCTTGCCGGCGAACTCGCCCATCAGGAGGAACAGGGGGATCACCGACAGGTTGTAGTTGGCGAACTTGCTGTAGGTCATGGTCTTGAGTGTCGCCAGCAGCGGGCCCCAGCCGTTGATCGCGGCATAGCCCAGCGCGCCCGCCAGGAGCATCGCCGCGCCCACCGGCACGCGCAACGCGATGATGCCGAGCGCGCCGAAGAACATCCACACGCCGATCTGGAACTTGTCCACGGGGCTAGCGCGCGAAGGCCAGGCGGGCCCGCTGCCAGGCGGTCTGCAGGCAGACCAGCACCCACAGGGCGGCGGCAACACTGGCGACCGCGTAGCCCCACCACTGCGGCAACTTGAGGAACATCGACACCCGCTCGCGCTCGTACTGGGTCGCCGCGCCTTCGATCAGCTTCCAGGTCAGTACCGCGACCACAAGTGCGAACACGACGTAGGCCAGCGCATCCAGCGCATCCTTGACCCGCTGCGGCGCCTTCATGGTGAAGAAGTCGACGATCACGTTCGCGCCACGCACCTGGCACCAGGGCATGAACGAAGCCACCGCCATGCCCATCAGAAGCTCGACGATCTCGGTGTCGCCGAGGATGGGCTTGCCGAATGCGTCGTTCATCACAACCGAGCTCACGGTGACCAGCATTGCCGCGATCAGCGCGAAGCCGCCCAACGCGGCGAAGCCTTCGGCCGTACGGTAGAGGATGCCTCGCACCCGGGGCGCGTCAGCGTGTGGCGCGCCGGCCGGCTGCCTGCCGGCTCACTTGCGGCCGTACTTGGCGGTGATGGCCTGCAGGTCGGCGAACATCGCCGGGCCGTTCCTGCCGAGCTTGTTCATCTCGGCGATCCAGACGTCGTACACCGGGCGCGCGGCGGCCTTCCAGCGCGCGAGTTCCTGCGGCGTGAGTTCGAACACTTCGTTGCCGTGCTTGCGGGTGGCTTCGATGGCCGGCGCGGTGGTGGTGTCCCAGACCTCGCCGATGTGCTTCGCGTAGGCAATGCCGGAGTTGGCGTCGATGGCCTTCTTCGCCTCCGGTGGCAGCTTGTCGTAGGACTTCTGGCTCATCAAGGTGAGCAGCGTGCCCTGGAACAGCGCATTGTTGGTGTGGTACTTGGTGACCTCGTAGAAGCGATAGGGCTGCGTGATCGCCCAGTTGATCAGCATCGCGTCCACCTGGCCGCGTTCGAGGGCCTCGTAGACGCCACCGAGCGGGATCCCCACCGGGGTGCCACCGTAGGCCTTCACCATTTCGCCGATGAAGCGCCCGGCTACGCGCACCTTCTGGCCCTTCCAGTCCTCCAGCGTCCTGAACGGCTTGGCCTTGGAGTGCAGGATCGCCGCGTCGGTGGTGTGGATCGAGATGATCCTGATGCCCTTGAACTCGGTCTGCAACAGGTGCTTTTGCGCGAACTCCATCACCGCCTGGCTCTGCGTCGCGGACAGGCCGGTATTCATGAAGGGCAGTTCGACGCCTTCGAGCCCCGGAAAACGCCCGGGCGTGAAGCCGGCCACGGTCCAGATCATATCGACCACGCCGTCGTCGAGCTGCTGCGGCAGGTCGGAGGGCTTGCCGCCAAGCTGCATGCCCGGGTAGACCTCGACCTTAAGCTTGCCGCCGGACTCCTTCATGACTTTCTCGGCCCACGGGTTCAGGTGCTTGGTTTGGTCAAGCGCCTGCGGCGCGCTGAACGAGTGGATGCGGATCGTCGTCTGGGCAGCCGCCGGCAGGCTGAGCAGGGCGGCGGCCGCGAGCGGCGCGAGGACGGCATAGTTCATGGGCTGGGCACTCCGTGAAGGTGGACTCGGAAAGGACGCAAGCGCAAAGGGTAGACGCGAAACTCTAGCAAGAAACAGGCCCCAGGATGCGATCCGGGTTACGCGGCAAGCCAGCCGCCGTCGACCGGAAGGGTGGTGCCGGTAATGAAACTGGCGCCATCGCCGGCGAGAAACAGCGCGGCCGCGGCGATCTCTTCGGGCCGGCCGATACGCTGCATCGCGTGGCGCTGCGCGGAGGCGGCGCGCATCGCGGCCGGGTCCTTGGCGCGCCCGAAAGCGCGCGCGAGCAGCGGCGTGTCGACGGCGCCGGGCGCGAGCGCATTGACGCGGATACCGTCAGCCACGTAGTCGAGCGCCATCGTGCGGGTCAGCGCGAGGATCGCTCCCTTGGAGGCGATATAGGCGCTGTTGCCGCGGCCACCGGCGAGCGCGAGTTGCGAGGCGACCGTGATGATCGCGCCGCCGCGCTGCGACTGCATCGCGGGGATCACCGCGCGCGCCCACAGCCAGGTGCCATCCACATTGGTGCGAAACACTTTGGCCCAATCCTCGGGCGAGGTGGTCGTCACGCTGCCGCCGCACGACCAGCCCGCCGCGGTCAGCAGGACATCGATGCGGCCGAATTGCGCGAGGATGGCAGCGGCGTCGGCTTCTACCGCAGCCGGGTCGCCGACATCGGAGGCCCGCGCCACCGCACGCCGGCCGAGCGCTTCGACTTCCCGCGCAACCTCGCCTGCGGCATCCGCATCCCGGTCGACGAGCGCGAGATCGGCGCCTGCGTGCGCGAACGCGAGCGCCGAGGCGCGGCCGATGCCCGACCCGCCTCCGGTGACGACCGCAACCCGTCCTTCGAGCGGGCGCGCCGTCATGCGGCCCCCAAGCCGGGATTACGCTGGATCCATTCGGCCATGTGCGCCGCGGAGCGACTGCAATCGTAAGCGGGCCTGAAGCCGAGTTCGTGCGCGAGGCGCGCGCCGTCCATTGGCGCGCGGTCGCGCTCACCGTGCAGGTTCACGTTCGGCGTTTCGCCCGCGCGCGCAATCCGGCACTCGAAGCCTGCGTGCTTGCCCGCAAGCGCCTCGCCCCACGCGAGCACCGAGTACTCCTCGCCCGCGGAAACGTTGTACAGGCGCGCGGCCGGTCGAGTCGCGGCGAGCAGCAGGCACACGGCGCGCGCTGCATCCGGCGCGTAGGTCCAGTCGCGCACCCCGGGGCGCGGCAACAGCGCCGGGGTGCCGGCCTCGGCCAGCACCAGCAACTGGTACAAGGGCGACAGCGTGTCCCGCGCGTCGGTAGGTCGCTCCCACGGCCCGAACAGGCCGGACAGGCGCACGCTAAGTGCGTCAAGCCCCCATAACGCGGCCAGACGCTCCAGCACACGCTCGGAGGCGAACTTGGTGAGGCTGTACAAGCCACGCGGTTCGGCGTGCGCATCCTCGGCAAGCGATGCCGCGCCATCGAACATCGTGTCGCCATAGGCCGCGGCGGAGCTGAGATTGACGATGCGCCGCGCCTTCGCATCGCGCGCGGCGCGCAGCACGTGTGCAATCGAGAGCAGGTTCGTCTCCAGCACCAGTTCGGGCGCTTCGTTGTCGCGCTTCTCGTCGGCCGTGACCGCTGCGCCGAACACCACGTCAGGCGGTCCCGCCTTGGCCGCCTCGGCAACGGCCGTTCGCACTGCGACAGGGTCGCGCACGTCGCCGGTCACGCAAACGACCGAACCAGTGGCGCCCAGGGATTCGAGCGCGGACTGCGCGGTGCGTGGCGGCGGCGAACGGTCGAACAGCACCACGCGGCCACCGCCCTCCAGGATTGCCTGGGCGATATTCAGGCCGACGAAGCCGGCGCCGCCTACGATGAGTGTGGCCAGTTGAATCCCCGATGCGTGTACGCCAAGCGCATGCTACCGCAGGCGTCGAAAATGATCGCGCCGGGAGCAGAGCGTGCGATCAGGGTCTTGTGGTCGTGCTGCCCGAATGCCTTGCGTCAGCATCACGACTTCGAACTTCTTTTCCGCCGGCCCGACGGGGCTCAGGTGTCCCCGGACCCGAGGGCATCCTCGCGCACGAGGTCGGCGCCCTTCTCGGCGATCATGATGGTCGCGGCATTGGTGTTTCCCGAGACCAGCGTTGGCATCACCGAAGCATCGATGACGCGCAGTCCCTGCACGCCGTGCACGCGCAGCCGCGGGTCGACCACGGCGCCGGCATCGGTGCCCATGCGGCAGGTGCCTACCGGGTGATAGCCGGAAGAGCCGTGCGCCCGAACGGCGTCGAGCAATTGCTCGTCGGACTGGGCCGCCGGCCCGGGCTGCAGTTCTTCCAATACATAGGGCGACAGCGACGCGGTACCGGCCAGCGCGCGCGCCATGCGCGCCCCGGCCACCATGCTGCGCCGGTCGTAGTCGGTGGAAAGGTAGTTCGGCTGCATCGCCGGCGCAGCCATCGGGTCGGCGGACTTGATGCGCACGTTGCCGCGGCTGGTGGGCCGCATCGGGTAGAACACGAACGTAAAGCCGGGAAAAGGGTGCGGGGCGGCGCCGCGCGCCTCGGCGCTGACCGTGGAGATGAAGAACTGCATATCCGGCGTGGCCGCATCGGGCAGCGCCCGCGTGATCATGCCGCCGGTCATGACGCCGATCGCCAGCGGGCCGCGGCGCATGAGCAGGTACTTGAGCCCGGTCAGCGCCTTGCGCCACGGCGTACCCAGGGCGTCGTTGGTGGTCACCGGGCGGGTGCATTTGTAGACCACGCGCAGCGCAAGGTGGTCCTGCAGGTTCTCGCCCACGCCCGCAAGCGCGTGCACCGGGGCGATGCCGTGCGCGTCCAGCAACGCCCGCGGCCCCACGCCAGAAAGTTGCAGCAATTGCGGCGACTGCAACGCACCGGCGCACAGCAGGACCTCGCGCGCGGCGCGCACACTGCGCTCCTCGCCGTTAATGCGGTAGCGCACGCCCACGGCGCGAGTGCCTTCGAACACCACGCCGGTGGCATGCGCGCCGGTTTCCACGGCCAGGTTGTCGCGCGAACGCGCCGGACGCAGGTAGCCCACGGCGGCCGAGCAGCGCAGCCCCTTGCGCGTGGTCAGTTGCAGGTAACCCGCGCCCTCCTGGACCGGGCCGTTGAAGTCGTCGGTGGGCGGCACGCCGAGTTCGCCCGCGGCCCGGATGAACGCATCCACGAGTTCGTTCTTTTCCGCGATGTCCGACACGCTGAGCGGGCCGCTGCCGCCGCTGTATTCGCCCGCGCCGCGGGAGTTCGACTCGGACCGGATGAAATAACGCAGCGTCTCGCGCGCGTTCCAGCCCGTCGCGCCGAGCCGCTCCCAGCCGTCGAAGTCCTCGGCCTGGCCGCGGATGTGGATCAGGCCGTTGACCGCGCTCGAGCCGCCGAGCGTGCGGCCGCGCGGCCAATACACCCGGCGGCCGTGGAGGTTCGGTTCGGGCTCGGTCTCGAAGCGCCAGTTGAGCACGGGGTGCAGCATCGTCTTGGCGTACCCGATCGGGATATGGATCCACGGATAGCGGTCCGGCGGCCCGGCTTCGAGCAGCAGCACGCTGGCGCGAGCGCCCTCGGTCAGCCGGTTCGCAAGCACGCAGCCGGCGGATCCCGCCCCGACGATGACGTAGTCGTATGTGCGCTGTGGCAAGAGGGTCCCCTGGTGCTTAGGTTTTGCGCTGCGTTGTTGCGCTGCGGCAGCGGCGGCATCATTGACAGCGCCGAAAGTCATCCTATAACGTTATACCAAGTCGCGGCGCCCGCGCCACCGCAGGCGCGGAACACAATTCCACCATTCGCCGCGGACATCCAACTCCTAGGGGGGAGCACTCATGAGCACCAAAGACAAGCCGCCCGGCACACCGGACCTTTCGCGCCGCAAGGCACTCAAGCAAGGCGCCGTCGCCGGCGCCGCCGTGCTCGCCGCCCCGTGGGTCGCGCGCTTCGCGCACGCGCAGGGCATGGACCTCGGCGCCTACCAGAGCGCAAAGATCAACTGGCGGCTCGCCGAAGGCCAGACCGTGAACGCGGCGGTGATCCCGGCGAGTTACTTCGAAAACCTGATCGCGCTGGCGCCCGAGTTCGAGGCGCTTACCGGCATCAAGGTGCGCTTCGACAAGGTGCCACCGGGCCAGATCCGCCAGAAGGTCGTCCTCGACCTGTCCTCCAAGACCGGCAATATCAGCACCCATGCGGGCGACCCGATGTACCTGCCGCTGTACGCGGCCAACAAGTGGGCCGAGCCGCTGGAGAATTACCTGAACGACCCCAAGCTGACCGACAAGGCGTGGTTCAAGTACGACGATATTTTCGAGGCCTGGCGCAAGGCCAACATGGTCGACGGCAAGACTTACGGCATCCCCTACGACGGTGAAATGACGGTCCAGACCTACCGCAAGGACCTGTACGACGCCAAGGGCCTCAAGCCCGCCGAGACGCTGGACCAAATCGTCAGCAACGCCAAGGCACTGCACGATCCGGACAAGCGCATGTGGGGCTTTTGCCTGCGCGGCATGCCGGGCGCCGGCCAGAACATGTACATCTATCCCTCGATCCTCGGGGCCTACGGCGGCAAGTGGTTCGACGCCGGCGGCAAGATCCGCGTCAACAGTCCCGAGGCGGTGGCCGCGCTCGACTGGTACGTAACGCAGAACAATGCGTTCGCGCCCAAGGCCGCGCAGAACTGGAACTGGCCGGACATCGCGGACGCTTTCGCGCAAGGCACCATCGGCTGCTACATTGACGGCCATTCGGCCGCGACGGTGATCGCCAATCCAGAGCGCTCGAAGGTGGTCGGCAAGATCGGCTTTGCGCGCTGGCCCAAGGGGCCCTCGGGCCGCCGCGTCAGCTCGATCTGGAACTGGGCGATGCCGATCAATTCCGCGCTGCCCGAAAAGGCGCGGCAGGCGACCTGGCTGTTCATCCAGTGGGCTGCCAGCGAAGAGACGCAGGCGCGCACCTCGTACAAGTTCAAGGGTCCGGGCAAGCGCTACGGCGTGAACCGCCTCGCGATGTGGAAGTCGGGCGCATACAACAAGACCATCGGCGACGCCGGGGCCAACTTCCTGCAGGCCTCGCTCGATTCTCTCGGGCAGGACACCGACGTCGACTGGCGGCCGCGCGTCCCGCAGTGGCCGGCTATCGGCGAGACGATGGCCAAGATCGTGCAGGCCTCGCTGGTAGGACAGATCAAGCCCAAGGCGGCGCTGGACGACGCGCAGACCCAGGTCGAGCGCATCATGCGCGGGGGCTGAACCCATCGTCGCAAGCTTCGGCCACGGCGGCGGCGAAGCGGCCCGTCGGCTCGCGCTCGCCGAGCGCCCGGAGCGCCGCTTCGCGCTGGCGATGCTGGCCCCCGGGTTGCTGGTGCTGGTCGCCACGACGACCTTCCCGCTGCTTTACCTGTTCTGGCAAAGCACGCAGAACATCAACCTCGCCATGCCCGGCATGGGCGGCTACATCGGCGCCGAGAACTATGTCCGCATGTGGGAGGACCGCCGCTTCTGGGCGGCGCTGTCCTTCACGTCGGTCTACACCGTCGTCACTGTCGCGCTGCAACTCGTTTTCGGCATGGCGATGGCGATGCTGATCCTGCGCATACCGCGCGCCCAATGGGCGTTTCGCGTCGCGGCGATCCTGCCCATCGTGCTTGCACCCGTGGTGGTGGGCCTGTTCTGGCGCACGCTGATGCTGACGCCTGACTTCGGCATCGTCGACTACGCCTCGCGCTCGCTTGGCCTGGGCTCGCACAACTGGCTTGGGGACCCGGACCTCGCGCGCTTTTCGGTGATCGCGATCCACACCTGGCAGTGGACCCCTTTCGTGTTCCTGTACCTGCTCGCCGCGCTCGCCGCGCTGCCCGAGGATCTCTACGAGGCGGCAAAGATCGACCGGGCCAATGCCTGGCGGCGCTTCGTGCACATCACGCTGCCGCTGCTTCGCCCCGCCATCGTGGTGGTGGTGATCCTGCGCATGACCGTAGCGCTGTCGGCGTTCGCCGCGATCTACGCGGCCACCGGCGGCGGCCCGGGCACCTCGACCGAAATCATCAACCTGTATGCCTACCGCGTCTCGTTTGCCGAGTTGTCGCTGGGCTATGGGGCTGCGGCGGCGGTGGTGCTGCTGGTGATCACGATGGTGGTCGCGGGGTTGTTGTTCCGCCTGCGCAGGGCCGCATGAGGCCGCGCACGGGCGGCGCACTTCGCAACGCGCTGCTGATGACGGTGGCCGCGCTGCTCTTGCTGGTGTGGACCGTGCCGATCCTGCTGGCCGTGGTGACCTCGCTCAAGAACGAGAAGGAGGTGCTCGCCTACCCGCCGACGCTGGTCTTCGAGCCGACGCTCAAGAACTACGCCGCGGTGTTGACCGATGCGACCAGCATCCTGCCGAACTTGACCAGCAGCTTGATCATCGCGCTTGCGACCACGATGCTGACGATCCTCATCGCGGTGCCCGCGGCCTACGCCATCGCGCGCCTGCGCCTGCCGGGAAAGCAGCCGGTGGGTTTCTACGTGCTCGCCACGCAGCTGGTGCCGCCGATCGGCCTGATCATTCCCTACTTCCTGATCCTGAACCGCATCGGCTGGATGGACAGCTACCAGGGCCTGGTGGTGATCTACATCACCTTCTCGCTGCCGTTCGCGATCTGGCTGCTGGTGTCCTACTTCGAGGACATTCCGCGGGAGATGGAGGAGGCCGCGCTGCTCGACCGCGCCAGCCGCTGGCAGGCCTTCTGGCACGTGGTGCTGCCGCAGGCGCGTGGCGCGATCGCGGTCACCGTGATCTTCGTATTCCTGAATTCATGGAACGAGTTCCTGTTTGCGGTGGTGCTCGGCGGCGCGACCGTCAAGCCCGTGACGGTGGCCATGTACAACTACATCAACACCGAACAGACCCAGTGGGCGCAGCTTTCGGCGGCTGCGCTGCTGGCGATGCTGCCGGTCATCCTGCTCGGCGTGCTGGCGCAAAAGCACATCGTGAAGGGGTTGACCACGGGTGCGGTCAAGGGAGTGGGGCGGCGATGAGCAAGCGTGGCGAAGTCAGGCTGGAGGGCGTGGGAAAGACCTTCGGCGAAACGCGCGTGCTGCGCGAGGTCGATCTCGAAATCCGTCCGGGCGAATTTTTCTCGCTGCTCGGTCCTTCGGGCTCGGGCAAGACCACGACGCTTCGCATCATCGCGGGCCTGGAGACCGCCACCGAGGGGTTCGTGCACCTGGACGGCAAGGACGCCACGCTGCTGCCGCCGGGCGACCGCGACGTGGCGATGGTGTTCCAGAGCTACGCGCTGTACCCGCACATGACTGTCGCGCAGAACATCGCATTCCCGCTGAAGATGATCCGGACGCCGGCGGCGGCGATCGATGCGGCCGTGCGCGAAGCCGCGACGCGCGTCAGTATCGAGCACCTGCTGCAGCGTCGCCCCGGGCAGCTTTCGGGCGGCCAGCAGCAGCGCTGCGCGCTGGCGCGGGCGATCGTGCGCCAGCCGGCGCTGTTCCTGCTCGATGAGCCGCTCTCGAACCTGGACGCCAAGCTGCGCGTCGAGACGCGGGTGGAACTCAAGCGGCTGCAGCGCTCGCTCGACGTGACGACCGTGTACGTCACCCACGACCAGGAGGAGGCCATGTCGTTGTCCGACCGCATGGCGATCTTCATGGACGGGCGCATGGTGCAGGTCGGCACGCCGGAGGAAGTATTCCGCCACCCCGCGACGGTGCAGGTGGCCGGTTTTCTCGGCAACCCGCCGATGAACCTGATGCCGGCAACGCTCGCCGGCGGGCGGGCCAGCGTCGCCGGCCTGAGCTTCAAGGCGCCGCAGCTGGCGTCGCTGGGCACGCGCGAGGTCACGCTCGGCATCCGCGCTTCGGCGCTCGAGTTCGCCGACGAAGGCCTGCCGGGTACGGTCACGCTGTGCGAAGTGCTTGGCGAGGAGATCATCGTCGACCTGGACGTCGGTGGGCAGTTGCTGCGCGTGAAGTCGTTGCAACGCGAGCGCATCCCGGAAGGCACGCGCGTGCATGCGCGCATCGACACCGCGCGCCTGCACGTGTTCGACCGCACCAGCGGCGCGCGGCTGGAGCCCTGAGGCATGCCTGCCGAGGCCCGGGTCGTCCCGCTGTCGCGCGACAGCCCGGTCGCGATGCACCGCCAACTCGCGCAGCGGCTGCGCGACGCGATCGCGCGCGGCGTCTACAAGGACGGCGCGAGGATTCCTACCGAGCCGCACCTCACCCGGCGCTACGGCGTGTCACGGATCACCGCGCGCCAGGCCGTCGACGCGCTGGCACGCGAAGGGCTGGTGGTGCGCCAGCAAGGCAAGGGCACCTTCGTGTCCGGCCCGGTCGTGCACCACGACCTGCTCGAGCTGCGCGGCGTCTACGACCAGCTGGTCGCACACGGCCTGAATCCGCAGACCAGCCTGCTCGAGTGGGGCGATGGCGTGCCGCCCGCGCCGGTGGCGCGGCGCCTGGGCAGCGGCAGGCGCAAGCTGCAGCGCTGGGATCGGCTGTACCGGCTCGGCGGCAAACCCTTCGCGTTGTCGAGGGTGCACCTGAACGGCGGCGCGGCGCGGGTCGCGCGCGAGCAGGTCGAGGCCAACCCGACCTATTCGATCCTGGAGAAACTGCTGCGGCTGCGCATCGGCCGCGCCGAAGTGTCGATCCGCTACGTGCGGGCCCCCGCAGACATCGCCACGGCGCTGCGACTGCGCGCCGGCGCGCCGCTGATGGTGCTCGAGCGCGTCTCCTACGGCGCGACCGGGTTGGCGCTGGAGCATTCGCGGTACTACGCCCGCGCCGAAAGTTATGAGTTTTCGCTGACGGTGCGCGGAAAGCTGTCGATCACGCGCTCGCTCAAGACCTCGGGGTAGGTAGCAGAAGGCCCGCCGGTCAAGCGGGGCGAGCGTCGGGCGCCGGCAGCGTAAAGGTAAACCGGCTGCCTTTGCCGAGGGAGCTTTCGGCCACGATCGTCCCGCCGTGGGCTTCGACAATGCAGCGCGAGATGAAAAGGCCGAGTCCCAGTCCACGCCGGTCGTTCTTGCCGACCTGCCAAAACCGGTTGAATACAGCCTCCAGCATCGTCGCGGGAATGCCCTGGCCGGTGTCGGTCACGCGAAAGAAAATCGTGGCGCCGGCACGCTCGCAGTCCACCCGGACGCTTCCCCCGGGCGGCGTGAACTTGACAGCATTGACGATCAGGTTGATCAGCACCTGCAGCACACGGTCGTGATCGAAGACTGCGGCGATCGACGGCTCGGCGCACGCCGCATCGAGGGTGATGCTCCTGGCCGAAGCGGTCGCCTGCAGCGCGTCGACCGCCTCGACTACGAGCCTTGCCGCGTCCCCCGGCGCCGGCACCATCGAAAGCTTTCCGGCGTCGATGCTTGCCACGTCGACCAGGTCCGAGATCAGCCGGCTCATGCGGTCGGCCTGGCGGCGGATGCGCATGGCCTCGGCGCCGACCTGCGGGCTTCCGCCGTCGGCAACAGCCTTGTTCGCAAGCACCGCCGAACTGACGACGATCCCGTTCAGCAGGTCACGCAGGTCGTGGCAAACCATGCCGAGAAAATCATCGCGATTCGCAAGCGCCTCGTCGGATCGAACGCGCTCGGTCAGCAGGTGCATGTCGGTGGCGGTCCGCTCGAACGGGAGATGGCGCATGAGGATCGCCGCCATCGTTTCGCGCTCGCGCCGCAGCGCCTCGTCGGCGACGGCGCGCTCCTTGCGAAGCGCCTCGTCCTCGATTGCGCGCTCTGCCTCGACGGCTTCGCTCGGGACGGCGTTATCGCCCTCCGCCTGCGCGATTTCGTCGGTGCGGTCGCGGGCGTCGTTGAGGACCGCATCGGCCTTGCCGCGCGCGCGCGAAACGACCTCGTCGGCGCGCTTTTCTATGGCGTCCTGGACGACCGCGAGTGCCCGATCGGCCTTATCGCGCTCGGCGCGGAGGCTCTCGTCGGTCTGCTCGCGCTCGGGCGCGGGGGCCGGATGTTCGGAGGGCATGCCCAAAGGTAGCAGAACAGCGCGAAAGGTGCTGATTCCCGGCCCAGGAACGGAGCGATAGGAAAATCAATCCATTTTTGCGCCGGATTCCTTGAGGATCTTCGCGTACTTCGGGATCTCCCCCTGAAGGAAGGCGCGGAACTGCTCCGGGCTTGAACCCGCCGGCTCGACGCCCATGCTGCCCATTTTCTCGCGCACTTCGGGCGCCATCAGCGCTTTGTTGAAGGCGGCATTGAGCGTTGCGACGACCTCGGGCGGCGTGCCCGCAGGCGCAAGCACGCCCGCAAACCCCACGACTTCGAAGCCGGGATAGCCGGACTCGGCGAGCGTCGGCAAGTCCGGCAGTGCCGGGATGCGCTTGAGGGTCGAGACCGCGATCGGGCGCAACTTGCCCGAGCGCACGTGGCCCATGACCGCGGTGGTGGACTCGAACGTGATCTGGATCTGGCCGCCGAGGATGTCGGTGATTGCCGGCGCGCTGCCCTTGTAAGGCACGTGGAGGAGGTCGAGGCCCGCCTCGCGCTTGAACAATTCCATGCCCAGGTGCTGCAGCGTGCCGTTGCCGGCCGATGCGTACGCCAGCTTGCCGGGCCGCGCCTTGACGTATTCGACCAGCTCCTTCACCGTCTTGACGGGGAGGTCGGGGTGCACCAGCAGCATGTAGGAAGACCGCGCGACCTGGCCGACCGGCGCGAAATCCTTGATGGGGTCGTAGCTGACCTTGAACATCAGGTGGTTGGTGGTGTGGTTCGCGATCGGCCAGAACAGCGTGTAGCCGTCGGGTGCGGCCTTGGCGACGAATTCGGTGCCGATGACGCCGCTGGCGCCGACGCGGTTGTCGATCACCATCGTCTGGCCGAGCAGCTCGCCCGTCTTGCTCGTGACCACGCGCGCCAGCGTGTCCGAGGGGCCACCCGCGGGCCAGGGCACGATCACCCGGATCGGCTTGTTCGGGTACTGCGCTTGCGCGACCGACGCTGCGAGGAGTAACGCTGCCGCCGCAATACAGCCAACAACACCACCAAGGAACCTGTTCATCATTTGTCCTCCACGAAATGGATTACCACACCGCACGCCTGGGACGCGCCGACGCGAAGACCGCTGTCGACGCCATCGACCGCGGTAACGCCGTTGGCCTTGAAGCAGGCCCGGGCCTGCGCAAGGGATTTCACCCTGACATCGAAACCGACCGGCGCGGGCAGCGGCGGCACGGGTTCGCCCGGCGAGCGCCGCGCCCAGGACTGCGGCGAGCAGATCACCAGTGAGCTGGCCTCGAAGGCAAGCACTTCGTCGCCGTGCGCGTTGGTTTTGGGCTCGACGCCGAGCACCTTCACGAATTTCGACGCTGTCGCCTTCGGATCGTTGGAGCACAGGTGCACTACCTTCAGCGCCAGCGCGCCGTTGGGATGGACGAGCAGGTGCTTCTGCCACATCACGTCGCGCGTGAGGTGCTCGGTGTACTGGAATTGCGCCTCGGTATACACGCCGGTGTTGAAGCGCGAATTCTTGAACGCGACCCGTCGCGACTCCTTGCCTTCGGGCCCCCAGGGGGTCATGCGTTCGAGGGCGCGCACCGGGTCGATCGGCTCGCCGCGGTCGATCAGCTGCGACTGCACTACGTCGCTCGACTGGGGGCGGAAAGCCACGATGTGGAGGCCCTCGTAGCGCTCAGCCATCTTCACTGCGTTGCTGGTCTTCGCCGGGTCCACATGCCCCATGACTTCGAGGTAACCCTGTTCGAGCATGGCGCAGTGATTCGCCGACCCCAGCGGCACGATGGGTGCGCCGGGGGAGGGCGCGCCGACATGGTGGCTGCGCACGGTGAGGTTGAAGCCAAGCCTGGCAAAGGCCTGCTGGGCGCGATCGAGGTCGCGCACGATAGTGCCGCAGTGATCGAGGTCCAGTGCGATGGGGGCCATTGCGTCCTGTGTGGGAAGGTGTTGCGCGGTGTGGAACCCCGGCGATTAAGCCCCCGGTGCGCGGGTTAGTAAAGGCTGATTTCGGCGGCCTCTGCCATCGTCACCGGCAGCGTGCTGGTGATCGACGGCGGCCAGATCCTGCTCTAGCGCTTCTTTTTCGCGGGCTTCCGGGCGGCCTTCTTTGAAGACTTGGCCGGGGCTTTCTTCACCGCGGCCTTCTTCACCGCGGCCGGTTTCCGCGCGGGCTTGATCTGGAAGATGCAGGTCGTCTCGACCGGCGCGGTATAGATGAGGTCCGGTACGCTCAGGCTCGCACGCGCCATTGCGCCGGCTTGCGGGCCGAGCACTTCGACGAAGAGATCCGAGGCGCCGTTGGACACGAAGGGCGATTTCTCGAAGCCCGGCGCGCCGTTCACGTAGATGCTGAGCTGTACCACGCGCACGATGCGGTCGAGGTCGCCGAGCACGGCCTTCGCTTGCGCGAGGTGGTTGATCGCGCAAAGGCGCGCCGACTGGTAGGCCTCATCGACCGTTACCTTGTCGCCGACCTTGCCGAGGTAGGGGAATTTGCCGTTGGTGTGCCCGAGCGTGCCCTGGCAGAACAGCAATTCGCCGACCGCCACGCCCGAGACGAGCGCCGGGTTGGCCTTTACCACCGGTGCGTTGGGCAGCCTGATGCCGAGAGCCTTGAGTTTTGCTTCGATTTTTCCCATGGGGTGTCCGTAGTAGTTCCTGAAGGGGTTGCCAATCCAGCTTGAGATTGGCGCACCTGATTTTGGGGAGCGCCTACTCGGCCTTGGTGCCCGAGTCGCGGATGACTTTCGCCCACTTGGCAATCTCCGCAGCATGAAAGCGGCCGAACTCGTCGGGATTGCCCGGACCCGGCTCCGCGCCGAGCAGCGCGTAGCGTTCCTTCACGTCGGGCAGGTTCAGGATCTGGGTGATTTCGTTCGAGAGTTTCATCACGATGTCGCGCGGCGTGCCGGCAGGCGCGTACAGGCCGAACCACCCGGCCACTTCGTAGCCGGGCAGGCCGGACTCGGCGATGGTCGGGACGTCGGGCGCGGCGGAAGCGCGCTTTGCGCCGGTTTGCGCGAGCGCGCGCAGCTTGCCGGATTTCACGAAGGGCAAGGCCGAGGCCATGCTGTCGAACATCAGCGAAACCTGCCCGCCGATGATGTCCGTGAGCGCGGGAATACTGCCCTTGTACGGCACATGGTTCATCTGCACGCCGGACATCGTCTTGAAGAGCTCGGCCGCGAGGTGGCTGGGCGTGCCCGAGCCCCCGCTTGCGTAGTTGATCGCACCGGGCTTCGCTTTGGCGAGCGCGATGAACTCGCGCACGTTCTTCGCGGGCATCGAAGGGTTGACCACGAGCAGGTTCGGCGTGATGGCCGCGAGGTTGACCGGTGTGAAATCCCTGATGGGGTCGTACGAAAGCTTCTCGATCAGCGTGACGTTGACGGCCATGTTGGCCGTCGAGCCCATCACGAGGGTGTAGCCGTCCGGCGCGGCGCGCGCCACGAGCTCGGCACCGATCGTGCCGCCCGCGCCCGCGCGGTTCTCGATGAGCACTTGCTGGCCCCAGCGCTCGGTGAGCTTCTGCCCGATGATGCGCGCGACCACGTCGGTCGGGCCGCCCGGCGGGAACGGCACGACCAGGCGGATCGGCTTGGCCGGATAGGGTGCGTTCTGCGCATGGGCCGGCACGAAGACGCACCATGCAAGTGCGAATGCTGCAAGGAATCGGGAAGTCATTGGGGAAACCGGTAGGGGGTGCGACATCGGGAGGCCGCCCGATTACACAACTTCGATGGCCGCCTGCCAAGCCCTGGTTCGCAGCCGTCTGAGCAGCGTCCTGCCAATGACGTACGAGCCCGCGCCGCGCGATACGGGCCTTGATCCACGTCAAATTGCCGGCAGCGCGGGGCGTTAAGCTGCTTCCACGATCACCACCACAGGATTCGCGCCATGTCCCACTATCACGCAGTCGCATGGATGGACCACAGAGAAGCGCACGTCCTGCATTTCACGCCGGACGAATCGGAAAGCACGATCGTCCATGCCAACGGCAAGAACCGCCAAGTCCACTCGCGCAGCGGCACTTTGGGCCCCGGCAAGGCGCCCGAGGACATGGAGTACTTCGGGCGCGTGGCCGAGTCGCTGGCAGGCGCCGAGCAGATCCTGCTGACCGGTCCGGCCAACGAAAAGAACGAATTCAGGAAATACCTCGACGCCCACGCAAAGGCACTCGCCGCGAAGGTCGTGGCAGTCGAGACGTCCGACCACCCGACCGATGGGGAGATCCTCAAGCAAGCGCGCAAGTTTTTCGTGGCGACCGGCCGGATGCGCGTCACGCGGTAGCGTCCGTGTCCGGCGCAGGAAACATTTGAGTCAAACGCGCCGCACTTTCCGGCAAATGGATAGTCCGGGCCGTTCTTACTGGAGAAAGACCATGTACAAGCACATCCTCGTTTCAACCGACGGGTCGAAGCTCTCGCTCAAGGCGATCAAGGCCGCCGTCAATCTCGCCGCCGCGGTCGGCGCCCGTCTGTCAGGCGTCTACGTCATGCCCGAATACGCTCCTCCGGTCTACGGCGAAGCGGCCATGTACCTGCCGGAGTTCTCGCCCAAGCGATTCAAGGAAGCCGTCGACAAGGACGCCAGGGCGGCGCTCGCCGTTGCAGCCAAAGCGGCCGAGGGGGCGGATCTTTCCTTCACCTCGATCAAGGCCACCGATCCGCAACCCTGGAGCGCGATCATCAAGACCGCGCGCGCGAAAAAGTGCGATCTCATCGTCATGGCCTCGCACGGCCGGCGCGGCCTGTCCGGGTTGCTGCTGGGCAGCGAAACGACCAAGGTGCTGACCCACTCCAAGGTGCCCGTGCTGGTCGTGAGGTAATCGCAATGGACATGCCAAACCTCACGATCGAAAAGCGCGAGGCGCTGCAGGCGACGCTTGCGGCGCGTGCCGAAATACTTCGATCGGGCATCGCGCAGTCCCTGCAAGGGCAAGACGGGGGCGAGCGCGGGCTGGTGAATCATAGCGAGGAAACCGACGACGACGCGATCGTCGACCAGGAAGCCTCAATGGACGTCGCCCAGCTCTCGCGTGCTACGCAGGAACTGGGCGAGATCGAGGCCGCCCTGGCCCGCCTGCACGCGCCCGAATTCGGCCAGTGCTCGGCTTGCGGCGCCGACATTCCGTTTGCGCGCCTGCAAGCCAACCCTGCAGCGCTGCGCTGCGTGGGCTGCCAGGCCGAATATGAGCGCACGCGCGGCGAAACCACACACCAAACCCTTTAGCGGGAGGGACCATGTCCGATTCAATCGCCTACTGGCGCGCAGAGCACGCAAACTTCGCGCACCTTCTCGATCTACTGGAGAAGAACCTGGCGGCCTTCCACACGGATTCGCCCCCCGACTACGAAGCGATGCTGGACATCATCGAATACCTGCGTCATTTTCCCGACCGCTACCATCACGCGCGCGAAGACGTCGCCTTCGCGCGCCTGGAAAAGCGCAAGCCGCAACTGGCGCCCATCCTCGCGCGGCTGCGCGAGGAGCACCAATCGATCGGGAAATCCGGCGAAGCATTGCGGACCATGCTGACCGCCGCGGCCGAGGACGCCATCGTTTCGCGCCAGGACATCGAGAATGCTGCACGGGACTACCTTGCGGCCTACCGGAACCATATCGCGACCGAAGAGCTGAACGTAATGCCGCATGCGGGCTCCCTGCTCACCGACGAGGACTGGGCCGAGGTTGCGCGCGCGACACCGTCCGTGCCCGACCCCCTGTTCGGCGCCCATGCCGATGAGTCCTACCGGGAATTGCGCCGCAGGATTGCGAGCAATCAGCCTGCGGCGTAATACTTCGAGGGATCCGGTGCCGGAGTTGCGAGAAGGCCGGC
>JBDTRN010000023.1:0-18568 GCA_039931715.1 Betaproteobacteria bacterium | reverse complement strand
CCGCTGTCGAACCTCGATGCCAAGCTGCGAGTGCAGATGCGCACCGAGATCAAGGCGCTGCACCAGCGCCTGCGCACCACCTCTATCTATGTCACCCACGACCAGATCGAGGCCATGACCATGGCCGACAAGATCGTGGTAATGCACGCCGGCCGCACCGAGCAGATCGGCTCACCGCTGGAGCTCTATGACAACCCGGCCAACCTTTTTGTCGCCGGCTTCATAGGCTCCCCCGCGATGAATTTCCTCCCCGGCCGCGTGGCTGCCGGCGGCATCGAAGTCGCGCCCGGCATTTCGCTGCCAAGCCCCGCCGCAAGTTGGGCCGAGCCGGGACGCGAAGTCATCGTCGGCGTACGGCCCGAGCATCTCGCGGTCGCTGATGGCGGCGTGCCCGTGGAAGTTGTGGTGGTCGAGCCCACCGGCGCGGACACCCAGATTTTCTGCACGCTCGCCGGCAAAAACATCACGGCGGTAGTGCGCGAGCGGCACGAGTTCCGCCCTGGCACGAGCATCCGCCTCGCGCCGCAATTGACATACCTTTTTGATCCGGCGAGCGGGGCAAGGCTCGCCTGAGTTTCCCAGTTGAACCACGTGAGGAGGACACAATGAGCAACATGAAGCGCAGGGATTTTCTGAAGGTAAGCGCGGGCGCTGCCGCGGGTGCAGCCGCGCCGATGGCCTGGGTGAAGGACGCCAACGCCCAGTGGAGCAACCAGCCCGAGAAAGGCGCCAAGCTGCGCGTGCTGCGCTGGAGCCGCTTCGTGCAGGGCGACATCGACCAGTACATGGCGAACGTCAAAAGATTCACCGACAAGACCGGCATCGAAGTGCGCGTCGACAGCGAAAGCTGGGAGGACGTCCGGCCCAAGGCGGCAGTTGCTGCCAACACCGGCGCCGGCCCGGACATCATCCTGGGCACCAACGACGATGCCAACCTGTATCCCGACAAGTTGCTCGACGTGACTGACCTGTGCAACTACCTGGGCAAGAAATACGGCGGCTGGTACGCGCCGTGCGAAGCCTACCTGCGGCCCAACGGCAAGAACTGGATCGGCGTCCCGCTGGGTGCGGCCGGCAGCATGATGGTGTACCGCGAGAGCGCGCTCAAGAACGCCGGCTTCAACAGCTTCCCCAAGAACACCGACGACTTCCTCAAGATGATGAAGGCGCTCAAGGAAAAAGGCACGCCCGGTGGTTTTGCGCTGGGACACGCCACGGGCGACGCGAACACGTGGTGCCACTGGCTGGTGTGGGCCTTCGGCGGCAAGATGGTCGACAAGTCGAACAAGGTGGTGCTCAACAGCCCGCAGACAGTCAAGGCGCTGGAGTACGCCAAGGAGCTGTACGGCACGTTCGCGCCGGGCACCCTGTCCTGGCTCGACCCGAACAACAACAAGGCGTTCCTGGACAGCCAGGTTTCGGTGACCAACAACGGGATCTCGATCTACTACGCGGCGAAGAACTCCAAGGACCCCAAGGTCCAGGACATGGTGAAGGACATCCAGCACGCCGACTACCCGGTCGGGCCGGTTGGGTCGGCGGTCGCCTTCCAGCTGTTCTTCAACCAGATGATCTTCAAGTACACCAAGTACCCGAAGGCGGCAAAGGAGTTCCTGCGCTTCATGATGGAAGAGGAGCAGTACGGCGACTGGATGAAAGCCGGCATCGGCTATGTGGCGCAACCGCTGGCCGCCTACGCCAACAACCCGATCTGGACCGTCGACCCGAAGCACACTCCCTATCGCGACAGCGTGAAGAACCTGCGCCCCGCGGGCTGGGAAGGCAAGCTCGGCTACGCCTCGGCGGGCGCGCTGGCCGACTTCATCATCGTGGACATGGTCGCGGAGGCCGCGAGCGGCTCGAAGTCGCCCAAGGAAGCCGCCGAGCGTGCGCAGAAGCGCGCCGAGCGATATTACAAGCTCTGATGCGACATGCTCTGATGCGACGACTTCCGATGCACCACGCCGCATGAAAAACTGGCTCGACAACCGGAACGTCCTCGGGGGGCTGTTCATGCTCCCCGCGGGCGCCCTGTTGCTCGTTTTCCTCACCTACCCGCTCGGCCTGGGAACGTGGCTGGGCTTCACCGACGCCAAGATCGGGCGCCCGGGCGAGTGGATAGGCGCGGAGAACTTCGTCTTCCTGTTCGGCGACAGCGTCGCGCGCCTGTCGCTGTTCAACACGCTTTTCTACACCATCGTGGCGAGCGTGCTCAAGTTCGCGCTCGGCCTGTGGCTTGCGCTGCTATTGAACAAAAACCTGCCGTTCAAGGCGTTCCTGCGCGCGATCGTATTGCTGCCCTTCATCGTTCCCACCGCGCTGTCGGCCATCGCCTTCTGGTGGCTGTACGACTCGCAGTTCTCGGTCATCTCGTGGACCCTCACCAAGATGGGGGTCATCGACACTTACATCGATTTCCTGGGCGAGCCGTGGCTCGCACGCCTTTCGACCATCGCGGCCAACGTGTGGCGCGGCGTGCCGTTCGTCGCGATCACCCTGCTGGCGGGCCTGCAGACCATCCCGCCCTCCCTGTACGAAGCCGCATCGCTCGACGGCGCGACGGAATGGCAGCGCTTCTGGTACATCACGCTGCCGATGCTCACGCCGATCATCGCCGTGGTGATGACATTCTCGGTGCTGTTCACGTTCACCGATTTCCAGCTCATTTACGTGCTCACGCGCGGCGGGCCGCTCAACGCGACGCACCTGATGGCCACGCTTTCCTTCCAGCGCGCCATCCCGGGCGGCGCCCTGGGCGAGGGCGCGGCGCTCGCGACCGCGATGGTGCCGTTCCTCCTCGCGGCGATCCTGTTCAGCTATTTCGGCCTGCAGCGACGCGCCTGGCAACAGGGGGGTACCGACAAATGAGCACCCAGACCCAGACCGAAGACTCCAAGGGCATGGAATACCTCGACAGCGGCCTGCGCCGCTGGGTGACCGTGTACATCCCGCTCCTCATTTTCATGTTCGTGCTGCTGTTTCCTTTCTACTGGATGGTGATGACCTCGTTCAAGTCGAACGAGGAACTGGCCTCGCGCGCGGCGAACCCGTTCTGGATCGTGCAGCCCACCCTCGAACACTTTGAAAAGCTCCTGCTGCACACTTCGTACCCCCAGTGGATGTGGAACACCATCATCGTGTCAGTGGTGGCGACCTTCACCTCGCTCGCGGCCAGCGTGTTCGCTGCCTACGCGATCGAGCGCCTGCGCTACAAAGGCTCCAAGCAGGTGGGCCTGGCAATCTTCCTCGCCTACCTCGTGCCGCCGTCGATCCTGTTCATCCCGCTGGCGGCCATCGTGTTCAAGCTCGGCCTGTTCGACACGCGCTGGGCGCTGATCCTCACCTACCCCACGTTCCTGATCCCGTTCTGCACCTGGCTCCTCATGGGGTATTTCCGCACTATCCCCTACGAGCTGGAGGAGTGCGCCCTCATCGACGGTGCCACGCGCTGGCAGGTGCTAACGCGCATCATCCTGCCGCTGGCGGTGCCGGGCCTCATTTCGGCGGGGATCTTCGCTTTCACGCTTTCGTGGAACGAGTTCATCTATGCGCTCACCTTCATCTCGGCATCGGAAAACAAGACCGTGCCGGTCGGCGTGATCACCGAACTGGTCGAGGGCGATGTCTACCACTGGGGCGCCCTCATGGCAGGCGCCCTGCTCGGCTCGCTCCCGGTGGCGGTGCTGTACTCGTTTTTCGTCGAATATTACGTTTCCGGCATGACCGGGGCGGTGAAGGAATAGACAGGAGATTGCGCGCATGAACCAGCTCGACTTCAAGGGCCGCACGGCGGTGGTCACCGGCGGCATGCAGGGCATCGGCGCGGCAATCGTCCAGCGCCTGGAATCCTCTGGCGCCAAGGTGCGCGTGTGGGACCTCGACGCCAAGGACAGGGTGGACGTCGCCGACCCTGCCTCGGTGGAGCAGGCCACCGCGCGAGCGGTCGCCGAATTGGGGAAGATCGACGTACTGGTCAACAACGCCGGTATCGCGGGCATGAACAAGCCCACTGTCGATTACCCGGTGGAGGAATGGCTGCGGGTGCTGTCGATCAACCTCACCAGCCAGTTCCTGTGCTGCCGCGCCGTAGCGCCGCACATGGTCAAGGCGGGGTACGGTCGGATCGTCAACATCGCCTCCGTCGCGGGCAAGGAAGGCAACCCGAATGCGGTGGCGTACTCGGCCTCCAAAGCGGGTGTCATCTCGCTCACCAAGTCGCTGGGCAAGGAGCTCGCCCAGGCCGGCGTGCTGGTCAACTGTGTCACCCCCGCGGCGGCCAAGACCGCCATCTTCGACCAGATGACCGAGCAGCACATCAATTACATGCTCGCCAAGATACCCATGAACCGCTTCGTGCAGGTCGGCGAGATCGCGGCGCTGGTCGCCTGGCTCGCGTCGGAGGACTGCTCGTTCTCGACCGGGGCGGTGTTCGACATTTCCGGTGGCCGGGCCACTTACTGAGCAACCTCAACTCCACGGGCGAATCAATGGCAACCAAAAAGAAGGACGGCCTGCGCAGCATCAAGTGGTTCGGGCGCGACGACATCTACGGCTTCATCTACCGCAGCTGGATGAAGAACAAGGGCATCCCCCACGACCAGTTCGACGGGCGCCCGGTCATCGGCATCTGCAACACGTGGTCGGAGCTGGTGCCGTGCAATTCGCATTTCCGCGTCCTTGCGCAACACGTGCGCGACGGCGTGCTCGAAGCTGGCGGTTTCCCGCTGGAGTTCCCGGTCATGTCATTGGGCGAGACCCTGTTGCGCCCCACCGCCATGCTGTACCGCAACCTCGTGAGCATGGATGTCGAGGAGTCGATCCGCGCCAACCCGCTCGACGGCGTGGTGCTGCTGGTGGGTTGCGACAAGACCACTCCCGCCCTGCTCATGGGAGCGTCGAGCGTCGACCTGCCCACGGTGGCCGTATCCGGCGGCCCGATGCTCTCCGGCAAGTACCGCGGCACCGACATCGGCTCGGGCACCAACGTCTGGTCGATGTCCGAAGACCTGCGCGCGGGGAAGATCACCCAGGACGAGTTCCACGAAGCCGAGTCGTGCATGCACCGCTCGCACGGTCACTGCATGACAATGGGCACGGCTTCCACGATGGCCTCGATGGTCGAAGCCCTTGGCGTCGGCATGCCTGGCAATGCGGCCATCCCTGCCGTCGATGCACGCCGCTATGTGCTGGCGCGCGAAGCGGGGCGCCGCGCAGTCGAAATGGTGCGTGAGAAGCTCACCCTCTCGAAGATCCTAACGCGCAAGGCGTTCGAGAATGCCATCCGCACCAACGCGGCCATCGGCGGATCGACCAACGCGGTGATCCACCTGATCGCGATCGCGCGCCGGATCGGCGTGGACCTCAAGCTCGAGGACTGGGACAAGTATGGCCGCGGCATCCACACGCTGGTCAACCTGATGCCCAACGGCAAGTACCTCATGGAGGACTTCTACTACGCAGGCGGCCTGCCGGCGGTGCTGCGAGAGCTCGGGCGCAACGACAAGCTTCACAAAGACGCGCTCACCATCAACGGCAAGACGATCTGGCAGAACAACAAGGATGCGCCGTGCCACAACCGCGACGTCATCCACACCTTCGACAAGCCCTTCAAGAAGAACACCGGCATCGCGGTCCTGCGCGGCAACCTGTGCCCGGACGGCGCGATCATCAAGCCCTCGGCGGCCACCCCGCGCCTTATGAAGCACAAGGGGCGCGCAGTCGTGTTCGAGGACATCGAGGATTTCCACTCGCGCATCGACGACCCGAAGCTCGATATCAATGCCGATTCTGTCATGGTGCTGAAGAACTGCGGCCCGCGCGGCTATCCCGGCATGGCGGAGGTGGGCAACATGCCGCTGCCGCCCAAGCTGCTCAAGAAGGGCATCACCGACATGGTGCGCGTCTCGGATGCGCGCATGAGCGGCACGGCCTACGGCACGGTGGTGCTGCATACCGCCCCCGAAGCCGCCGCGGGTGGCGTGCTGGCGCTGGTGGAGAACGGCGACATGGTCGAACTGGATGTCGCCAAGCGTCGGCTTGAGCTGCACGTCTCCGAGGAAGAGCTCGCCAAGCGCCGCAAGAAATGGAAGGCGCCCAAGCCGCCCCTTACGCGCGGCTACTGGAAGCTCTACAACGACCACGTCCTGCAGGCCAATGAAGGCGCCGACCTGGACTTCCTCGTCGGCAAGAGCGGGGCGCTGGTGCCCCGCGACAACCACTAGTCGCGCGGCCTGCCAACCTCCTGATGCTGTTCGTGGGGTGTTTCCTTGAGCCCACCGCAGCGATCACCATCCTGGTCCCGATCCTGCTGCCGATCTGCCTCAAGCTGGGCATCGATCCGGTCCATTTCGGGCTGGTCATGTTCCTGAACCTCATGATCGGCCTGCTGCCCCCACATGGGGATGGTGCTTTTCGTGCTTGCCCGCGTGGCCAAGCTGTCGGTGGAGCGCACGACGATCGCGATCCTGCCGTGGCTGGTACCCTTGCTCCTGAGCCTGGCGCTGATAACCTACGTACCGGAAATAGCGCTCTGGCTGCCGCGCCAATTTTTCTGAGGGGCTGACCATGCTTCAAGCCGCTGACCTGACCATCCGGCTCAATCCCGCCGACGATGTGGTAATTGCGCGCGTCGAGATCCCGTCCGGCACGACGCTCGTCAAGGAAAGCAACGTCCGCGTTGCCGCCACCGTCCCGGCGGGCCACAAGGTCGCCGTGCGCGCCGTGCCCAAGGGCGGGCCCGTGCGCCGCTACGACCAGATCATCGGCTTCGCCTCGCAAGACATCGCCGCCGGCGACCACGTGCATGTGCATAACCTCGCCATGGGCGATTTCCAGCGCGATTACGCCTATTGCGTGGACGTGAAGCCGACCGAGTTCGTCCAACCAGCGGCCACCTTCCAGGGCATCGTGCGACCGGATGGCCGCGTGGCGACGCGCAATTACATTGGCATCCTGACCAGCGTGAACTGCTCGGCCACGGTGGCGCGCATGGTGGCCGACCATTTCCGCAATCGCCTCGGCGATTACCCGAACGTGGACGGCGTTGTGGCCCTCACCCACAAGTCCGGCTGCGGCATGGCCTCCGAAGGCGAGGCCATGGACCTCCTGCGTCGCACCATGGCAGGGTATGCGCGCCATCCGAATTTCCACACCGTGCAGGTCGTCGGCCTGGGGTGCGAGGCGAACCAGATCTCCAGCTTCGTGTCGACGCAGGAACTCAAGCGCAGCGACAAGTTTTCCACCTACACCATCCAGGGCACGGGCGGCACGATGAAGGCCGTGCGCGAAGGCATCGCGCGGGTCGAAGCGGCACTGCCCGGGGCAAACAAGGCAGTGCGGGTCAGCGTCCCGGCGAACCACCTGACGCTGGGGCTGCAATGCGGCGGGTCAGACGGCTATTCCGGCATCAGCGCCAACCCGGCGCTGGGCGCGGCGGTCGACCTCCTCGTGCGCCACGGCGGCACGGCCATCCTGTCCGAAACGCCGGAAATCTACGGTGCCGAGCACCTGCTCACGCGGCGCGCCGTCAGCCGCGAAGTGGGCGAGAAACTCATCCGTCGCATCCGCTGGTGGGAGGAATACACCAGCCGCAACGGCAACGAGATGAACAACAATCCCTCCCCCGGCAACAAGGCCGGCGGCCTCACTACCATCCTCGAGAAATCGCTCGGCGCGGTGGCCAAGGGCGGCACCTCGAACCTGGTCGACGTGCTCGAGTATGCGCAGCCCGTGGCGGTCAAGGGCTTCAATTACATGGACACGCCGGGCTACGACCCGGTTTCCGCCACCGGCCAGGTCGCCGGCGGCGCCAACATGATCCTGTTCACGACCGGGCGCGGATCGGCGTACGGCTGCAAGCCCGCCCCGTCGCTCAAGCTCGCGACCAACAGCTTCCTGTTCGGCCACCAGGAAGAGGATATGGACCTCAATTGCGGCACCATCATCGATGGCAAGGAATCGGTGGCAGAGGTCGGTCAGCGCATTTTCGACCTGATCCTCGAGACCGCCTCGGGGAGTAAATCCAAGAGCGAACAGTGGGGCTATGGCGAGGACGAATTCGCGCCGTGGGTCCTCGGCGCCACAATGTAATCCACAGGAAGGCTGCCTTCATGCCGATCGGTTTTCGTATCCTCACTTCGCCGCCGCGGGCCGACGCCCGCCTGCTGGCCGCCTTCGCGGTGCTGCCAACCTCGAACATCAGCGACAACATGCTGCGCCACTACGGCAGCGGTGCCCGCCTGCGGCCCTATCACCGTGGCGGAGTGCTTGTAGGAACCGCCTTTACCGTGAAAACGCGCGCGGGCGACAACCTCCTGACCCACAAGGCGATCGACATGGCTGCGCCGGGCGACGTGATCCTCGTGGATGCGGGCGGGGGGCTCGACCACGCGATCGTGGGGGAGATCATGACCTCGCACGCAAACAAGCGCGGCGTCGCCGGCATGGTCATCGACGGCGCGATCCGCGATGCGGAGGCGATAGCCGCCAGCAATTTCCCCGTGTACGCCTGCGGCGTGACCCATCGCGGCCCGTATAAGGACGGCCCGGGCGAAATCAACGTGCCGGTTTCGATCGCCGGGATGATCGTGAACCCGGGCGACATCATCGTTGGCGATGCGGATGGTGTGGTCGCCATTGCGCAATCCGACGCGGAAAAGATCCTCGCGCTGACGATCGCGCAGAAGCAAAAAGAGGATTCCGTCCTTGCCGCAATCGCAGCCGGCACTCCTATCGATCGCAGCTGGGTGGACAAGATGCTGCGCGACAAAGGCTGCAGTTTTCCCTGAGGAGCGGTCATGCCAGGCAAAGTCCTCGCCGCCGTCGCCTTCGCCTTGGCGTTCGCTGCGCCTTCGGGCATGACGGCACCGAAGCAGGCTTCGAAGCACACCGGTGCGATTGCCTACCATCGCGACTCCGGCAGCTTCGGCTATGCGGTGAATGCGGCCGATTCGCGCGCCGCGCGCATCGCCGCCCTCAAAGCCTGCGCGCACCCGAAATGCGAAGTGGTCGCAAGCCTTGCCAAAGATTGCGGCGCGGTCGCCAACGGACCGAAGCGATTCGTGGCTTCGCGCGGCGCGACGCAGCAGGAAGCCGAGACACGCGCATTGCGCCTGTGTGGCCCGGGTTGCGAAATCGTTGGCTGGGCCTGCCCGCGCTGATGCCCGCGCGCAAGCGCATGTCATCCAGCAGGGCAAGGTAATTCATTGCAAATATTGTTCAGCAATTGCAAAACCAGATGGACGGCGGACGCCCAGATTTGCTTCAATTGGCGCCATCATGCGGTTATCTATTTGTCTGGCACTCATATTGTCGGCATGCCGGTTCGGCGGCATCGGCGTCGCACACGCCGACACCACGTGGGCGGGCCCGTGTGTGCGCATGACGGTCTCCGCCACCAACATCGCCACTTTCAGCGACCGGGGGCGCCAGCACTACCGCATTTCCTTCAAGAACCAGTGCGAGAGCGTGCGCGTGGTCTATTGGTGTGCCGAGCCGGCCTCGAGGGCGAGCGGCGTCACCGCGGAATGCGTCCAGGCTGCCACGCCCGCCATCGCGGCGCCGCATTACGTCGTAGTCCGGACCCGCGAGTTCCAGTCGATCTACCCGCAGGGAACGCGCATCCGCTTCGTGGACTGCGCCGACTCCGCTTTCCCCACCAGCGATTTTCGCTGCTCCGCAGGCGGGCAGCGCCCGCGCTGAATCCGCGCTTTCCTGGCATGCGAGAATGCCCGGGCGATGTCGATGCAATCCCTGCACGGGCTGGTGCCCGAAATAGCCCTCGCCGCCGCGCTTGCCTGGGGCAGCGGGCTGCGGTTGTACGCAGTGTTGTTCGTCGTCGGCCTCGCCGGATGGCTCGGCTGGCTGGACCTGCCGCAGCACCTGGGCGTCCTTGCGCATCCGCCGGTCATGGCCGCGAGCGGCTTCATGGCCCTGGTCGAGTTCGGCGCCGACAAGCTACCGTGGCTGGATTCCCTGTGGGACGCGGTGCATACCTTCATTCGCGTGCCGGCAGGCGCCGCCTTGGCCGCGGCGGTATTCGGCACCTCCGACACATCGGTCGCACTGATTGCGGCCATCCTGGGCGGCGGCATCGCTGCCGGAACGCACCTGGCGAAAGCAGGCGGGCGAGCCGTCATCAACACTTCGCCCGAGCCGTTCAGCAACTGGTTCGCTTCGTTCACGGAGGACTCGGTGGTTCCCGCCGGCCTTTGGCTGGCCGTCATCCATCCCCTCGTATTCCTGGTCCTGCTCCTTGTTTTCGCCGTGGCCGCCTTCCTGATGCTGCGCACGATCGCCGCGGGGTTGGGCGCGATTTTCCGCTCCCTGCGAACACGCGCCCCCGGCCCCCGCTAGCGCATGCCAGCCGGGCTCAACCGCGTCCCGCGTTTCCACGTGCAGGGCTCGCTCGCCCCGGGCGCGCAATTCAGTCTTGCGCCCGACGCGAGCCACCACGCCACGCGCGTGCTGCGCTTACGTGAGGGCGACGCAATTGTGGTGTTCGACGGCAGCGGTGGCGAGTACGCCGCGACCATCGTGCACATGCAGCGCGGCGGGCTCGACCTGCAGGTCGGCGCGTTCAATCCAATCGAGCGCGAGTCGCCGCTTGCGGTCACGCTGGTCCAGGCGATTTCCGCCGGCGATCGCATGGACCTCACCATCCAGAAGGCGGTTGAACTCGGCGCGTCCTCGATCCAGCCCGTGTTGGCCGAACGCTCCGTCGTGCGCCTCAAAGGCGAGCGCAGCGACAATCGCCGCGACCACTGGCAGAGGATCGCCGTGGCGGCGTGCGAGCAGTGCGGGCGTAACCGGGTCCCCACAGTGGCGACGGCCGTCGAAGTCACCGGTTACGCCGCACCTGCCGACGCGCTCAAGCTGTTGCTCTCGCCGGGTGCTGCGACCAGGCTCAGCAGCGCCGGTGCGACAAGCGCAAAACCGATCGTCATCGCGGCCGGTCCTGAGGCGGGATTCAGTCCCCGCGAGGAAGCGATGCTGGTGGCAGCGGGTTTCGCGTCGGTCCAACTGGGTCCCCGGGTGCTGCGCACCGAAACCGCCGCTCCGGCGGCCCTGGCCGCGCTGAACGCGTTGTACGGGGACGCGTGAACATCGGATGGGCCGGGGCGCCCTCGGCGTGCTGCGATAAGGGACTGGCATACTAGCCGCCGCACCAACGACAATCCACCTCCCCCCGATGCAGCCTACACCGCAACCCGAAGCCTTCGTCCGCTGGTTCCGCCAGACCGCGCCCTACCTGCATGCGTTCGGCGGCCGTACGTTCGTGGTCGCGTTCGGCGGAGAACTGGTGACCGACCGCGCCCGCTTCACCCATTTCATCCAGGACATCAACCTGCTCGCCGCCCTGGGTATCCGGCTCGTGCTGGTGCATGGCGCCCGCCCTCAGATCGAAGCCGCCCTCAAGAGCGCCGGGCAGCGGTCGCGGTTCACCAAAGGCCATCGCATCACCGACGAAGCCGCACTGACGGCGGTCAAGCATGCTGCGGGTGCCTTGCGGGTAGAACTCGAAGCTCTGCTCTCACAAGGCCTCCCGAATTCGCCGATGGCCGGCGCCGACATCCGCGTCGCGTCCGGCAACTACATCACCGCACGCCCCATCGGCGTGGTCAATGGCATCGACCTGCAGTTCACTGGGACGGTGCGCAAAGTCGATGCGATCGCGATCAAGCGCCGTTTGGAGGCCGAAGAGATCGTCCTCGTCCCGCATATCGGCTACTCCCCGACCGGCGAAGTCTTCAACCTCGGATGGGAGGACGTCGCCTGCAGCGTGGCCGTGGCGCTCAAGGCCGACAAACTGCTGATCTTCTCGGACTGGCTGCCGACCGATCGCAAGGGCGAGGTGATCGCCGAGATGACCGCCAAGGAAGCCGAGGCGATGGCAGGCAAGAGCGGCTTTCCGCCGGCCTCGGCGCGCACGATCGAGTGCGCGCTGCATTCGCTCGCAGCTGGCGTCCCGCGGGCACACTTGCTTTCGCGGCGCAGCTGGGGGGCGATTCCGCTCGAGCTGTTCACCCATTCGGGCGTGGGAACCATGATCACCGCGGACCCGGTGGAACTGATCCGCACCGCGCTCGTCGAGGACGTGCGCGGCATCATCGCCCTGATCGAGCCGCTCGAAGCCGAAGGGGCGCTGGTCAAGCGCAACCGCGAGATGCTTGAGCGCGAAGTCGGCAACTTCACGGTCGTCGAGCACGATGGCGTAATCGTCGGCTGCGCCGCACTCTACCCGTTCCCGGAAGAAAAGAGCGCCGAGTTTGCGTGCTTTGCGGTGGCCCCCGAATACCGCGACGCAGGCTATGGCGAGAAATTGCTGCACGCTTGCGAGGTGCGCGCCCGCTCGCTCAAGATCCGCCGCCTGTTCGCGCTTACCACGCGCGCGGCGCACTGGTTCCTCGAACAGGGTTTCAGGCCGGCCGACGTCAGCGCACTGCCGGAGCAAAAGCAGGCGCTTTACAACTGGAAGCGCAATTCCAAGGTGTTCAAAAAGCGCCTGCGCTAGAATCGCTGCCTTGCGAACCACAGGAATTACCCATGGCACGAATGGTCAATTGCGTGAAGCTTGGGCGGGAAGCCGAGGGTCTGGACGCGCCGACCTATCCCGGCCCGCTCGGCAAGCGCATCTATGAAAGCGTTTCGAAGGAAGCTTGGCAGGGCTGGCTGCGCCACCAGACCATGCTCGTCAACGAAAACCGGCTTAACCTTGCCGACGCGAAGGCGCGCAAGTACCTGGCCGAGCAGATGGAGAAG
Organism: Betaproteobacteria bacterium; assembly: GCA_039931715.1. Taxonomy (GTDB): domain Bacteria; phylum Pseudomonadota; class Gammaproteobacteria; order Burkholderiales; family SG8-39; genus SZAS-79. The sequence continues at coordinate 5,809 of JBDTRN010000023.1, read as the reverse complement.
CACTTCTTCGGCGACGGCGCCGACGCAGCTGCGGGGTACGTTCCTCCCAAACCGTAGCGCGGTGCCCCGCACCTCACGGCCGGTCAGGCCGTGAGGACCCTGACCCCGTCGACCGAGCCCAGCAGCAGGATGTCGGCGGGCCGGTGCGCGAATAATCCGTTGGTCACGACCCCCGCGATGTCGTTCAGCTCGCTTTCGAGCCGGGCCGGGGCGGTCATGTCCAGGTTGTGGCAATCCAGGATGAGGTTGCCGTTATCGGTAGTGAATTTCTCCCGCAGCACAGGGTGACCGCCCCGTCGCAGCAATTCGCGCCCAACATGGCCGCGCGCCATGGGAATGACCTCGACCGGCAGCGGGAATTTCCCCAGCACCGGCACCAGTTTGGACGCATCGCAAATGCAGACGAACTTCTGCGCCACGGCGGCGATGATCTTCTCGCGCGTGAGCGCCCCGCCGCCGCCCTTGATCATCTGCAGGTACGCGGTGACCTCGTCCGCCCCGTCGACGTAAACCGGCAGCGCGTCCACCGAATTGAGCTCGAAGACGCGGATCCCATGCTTGCGCAGCCGCTCGGCACTCGCCTCCGACGCGGCGACCGCCCCTTCGATGCGCCCCTTGATCGCAGCGAGGGCATCGATGAAGAAATTCACCGTCGACCCGGACCCCACGCCGACCACTGCGCCGTCGGCGACGTGCTTGAGGGCCTCGCGCGCGACCGCCTGCTTGAGTTCGTCTTGCGTCACTTCTTGCGCACCGGCGGCATGTCGGTGCAGACGCCCTCGTAGAGTTCGGCGGCCATGCCGACCGATTCGCCCAGGGTCGGGTGGGGATGGATCGTCTTGCCGATATCGACCGCGTCGGCGCCCATCTCGACGGCCAGCGCAAGCTCGCTGATGAGGTCGCCCGCCCCTGTGCCGACGATACCCGCACCGACGATCCGGTGCGTCTCGGCGTCGAACAGGAGCTTGGTGAACCCCTCGTCGCGGCCGTTGGCGATGGCACGGCCCGAGGCCGCCCACGGGAACTTGCTCACCCCGATCTTGACGCCCTGTTTGCGTGCGTCTTCTTCGGTAAGGCCCACCCACGCCACTTCCGGATCCGTGTAAGCAACGCCGGGAATGACGCGCGCATCGAAATGCGACTTCTCCCCCGCCGCCGCCTCGGCAGCCACGTGCCCCTCGTGCACCGCCTTGTGGGCGAGCATCGGCTGCCCGGCGATGTCGCCGATGGCGAAGATGTGGGGGACGTTGGTGCGCATCTGGCTGTCGACGCGGATGAAACCGCGTTCGTCCACTGCCACACCGGCCTTGTCCGCCCCGATCTTGTTGCCGTTGGGCGTGCGGCCCACCGACACCAGCACCAGGTCGTAGGTCTGCGGTTCCTTGGGGGCCTTTTCGCCCTCGAACCACGCCTTGATCCCCGCCGCGGTCGCCTCAACCTTGGTTGTCTTGGTTTTGAGCATGATGTTGTCGAAGCGCGCAGCGTTGAATTTCTGCCACACCGCAACCAGGTCCCGGTCCGGGCCGGCCATGAGGGAATCCATCATCTCGACCACATCCAGCCGCGCCCCGAGGGTTGAATACACCGTTCCCATCTCAAGGCCGATGATGCCGCCGCCGATCACCAGCATGCGCTTGGGGACGCTCTTCAAGTCCAGCGCGCCGGTGGAATCGACGATGCGCGGATCCTCAGGCAGGAAGGGTAGCTTCGCGGCCTGCGAGCCCGCCGCGATGATCGCATTGGCAAAGCGCACCAGCTTGCGGCCATCCTTGGTCTCGACCGCCAGCATGTTCGGGTCGGCGAAGCTGCCCACCCCCTCGAGGACGGTGACCTTGCGCAGCTTGGCCATACCGGCCAGGCCGCCTGTGAGCTTGCCGACCACCTTGTCTTTCCACGCGCGCAGTTTCTTGAGGTCTATCGCGGGTTTGTCGAATGCAATGCCGTGCTCGGCCAGATGCGCGGCTTCGTCCATGACCGCCGCCACATGCAACAGCGCCTTGGAGGGGATGCACCCCACGTTGAGGCAGACCCCGCCCAGCGTCGGATAGCGCTCAACGAGGACCACCTTCTTGCCGAGGTCCGCCGCGCGGAATGCCGCCGAGTAGCCGCCGGGGCCGGAGCCGAGCACGACGACGTCGCATTCGATATCGGCCTTGGCACCACTGGGCGCCGCTGGCGCGGGGGTAACAGTGGGAGCCGCAGCTGCCGCCGCGGCAGGTGGCACAGCGGCATCAGGCGTAGCATCACCTTTGGCAGTATTTTGGCTGGAGACTGGCGCCGGGCTTGGGGCTTCGGCTGAAATTGTCAGTATTAGGGAGCCCTCGGCGATCTTGTCGCCCAGCTTGACTTTGACTTCTTCCACGACCCCGGCCGAGGGCGAAGGGATCTCCATCGTGGCCTTGTCGGACTCCACCGTAATGAGCGAAGTCTCTTTCTCGACCCGGTCGCCCGGCTTGACGAGGATCTCGATGACGCCGACTTCCTTGAAGTCGCCGATGTCCGGGACCTTGATCTCGATGTGATTGGCCATCTAGAGCAGCGACCGGCGGATATCGGACAGGACTGAAACCAGGTAGGTGGTGAATCTGGCGCCCGCAGCACCGTCGATCACGCGATGGTCATACGAAAGCGAAAGCGGCAGCACGAGGCGCGGCGCGAACTCTTTGCCGTTCCAAACCGGGCGCATCACCGAGCGCGAAACGCCCAGGATGGCGACTTCGGGCGCGTTGATGATGGGCGTGAACATCGTCCCGCCGATGCCGCCCAGGCTGGAGATCGAGAACGTACCGCCCTGCATGTCGCCGGGTTTGAGTTTCTTGTCCTTGGCGAGCTTGGATACTTCGCCCAGCTCGCGTGCCAGGTCGAATACCCCCTTGCGGTCGGCATCGCGGATCACCGGCACCACGAGGCCCTCGGGCGTGTCCACGGCCACGCCGATGTGAAAATATTTCTTGATGATGAGGTTCTCGCCGGACTTGTCGAGAGACGCGTTGAACTCCGGGAACTGGCGCAGCGCGGTCACGCTCGCCTTGATGAGGAACGCGAGCATCGTGAGCTTGAAACCCTGCTTTTCGGTGTCCGCCGTATTGGATTTTCGGAACGCCTCGAGGTCGGTGATGTCGGCCTCGTCGAACTGGGTGATGTGCGGGATCGAGATCCAGTTGCGGTGCAGGAAGGCGCCGGAGATCTTCTTGATGCGCGAAAGTGGCTTGGTCTCGATCGGCCCGAACTTGGCGAAATCGACAATGGCGAGCTCGGGCAGGTTGAAGGGCATCGCGCCGGGGGGGGCCGACGAGGCTGCCGGAATTTTGGCCCCCGAAAGCACGCCTTTGACGTAGCCCTGGACGTCTTCGCGCGTAATGCGGTTTTTCGGCCCCGACCCTTTGACCTTGGCCAACTCGACGCCGAGCTCGCGTGCAAACGCCCGGATCGAAGGGCTGGCGTGCGGCTTTGACACCGTGGCCTCCTGCGGCTCGACCGGGACCGGGTCGGGCTTGGCGAGCGAAGGAACTTCCGACTCCCGAGGCGCACGTTCGGGCTGTGCCGTTTGCTCTGCCGGCGCTTCAGCGGGCGCGGGCTTGGCAGGTGCGGACCCCGCCGCAGGCGGCGGCGAAGCAGTCTTGTCGGGCGACTGGGCCGGCGGCGCTTCGCCGGCGACTTCCTCAAGGATCAGGATGACCGAGCCTTCGGCCACCTTGTCGCCGACCTTGATCCTGAGTTCCTTCACCACACCGGCCGATGGCGACGGGATTTCCATCGTCGCCTTGTCGGATTCAACAGTAATGAGCGAGGTTTCCTTTTCGACCCGATCGCCGGGGGCGACAAGCACTTCGATGACACCGACTTCCTTGAAGTCGCCGATATCGGGAACCTTTACTTCGGTCGAACCGGCCATTTTCGGGCTCTGCCTTTTTTGTAGGGTGAGGCGATGACGCTAGACGAGCGTGGGATCGGGCTTGGCGGGGTCGATGCCGTATTTTGCGATCGCCTGCGCAACCGTCTTCGGCTTCATCTCGCCCTGGTCGACCAACGCCCTCAAGGCCGCGATGGTGACCCAATAGCGGTTGACCTCGAAGAAATGGCGCAGCGATGCGCGCGTGTCGGAGCGACCGAAACCGTCGGTGCCAAGGACCCGGTAAACCTTGTCCCTGGGCACGAAGGGGCGGATCTGCTCGGCGAATGTCTTCATGTAGTCGGTCGCCGCGACCACCGGGCCGGCGCGCTTCGCTAGGCACTCCTCGACATAGGGTATGCGCGGCTTTTCCTCCGGATGCAACAGGTTCCAGCGATCCGCCGACAAGCCTTCGCGCCGCAGTTCGGTGAAGCTAGGCGCGCTCCAGATGTCGGCCGCCACGCCCCAATCCTTCTCCAGCAGCGCGGCCGCTTCGATCACTTCGCGCAGGATCGTGCCCGACCCCATGAGCTGCACCCGGCTCTTGGCTTTCGACTTGGCCTCCGACAGGGAATACATGCCCTTCAGGATGCCCTCCTCCACGCCCTTGGGCATGGCGGGGTGCTCGTAGTTCTCGTTCATCAGGGTGATGTAGTAGTACACATCCTCCTGCTTCTCGACCATGCGCGTCAGGCCGTGCTGGATGATGACGGCCACTTCATAGGCGAATGTCGGATCGTAAGAAACGCAGTTCGGGATCACCGAAGACAGGACGTGGCTATGGCCGTCCTCGTGCTGCAGGCCCTCGCCGTTGAGGGTGGTGCGTCCTGCGGTTGCGCCCAGCAGGAACCCGCGTGCGCGCTGGTCGGCCGCAGCCCATGCCAGGTCGCCGATGCGCTGCATGCCGAACATCGAATAGAAAATGTAGAACGGCAGCATGTTCACGCCGCTCGTCGAGTACGACGTCGCTGCAGCGATCCAGGAGGAGAAGGCACCGGCCTCGTTGATGCCCTCCTCAAGCACTTGGCCGGCCTTGTCCTCGCGGTAGTACATCACCTGGTCCTTGTCGACCGGCTCGTACTTCTGGCCTTCCTGCGAGAAGATCCCCAGCTGGCGGAACATTCCCTCCATGCCGAACGTGCGCGCTTCGTCCGGGACGATGGGCACGACGTGCTTGCCGAGGTTCTTGTCGCGCACCAGCGTCGTCAGGATGCGCACGAACGCCATGGTAGTGGAGATCTCGCGCCCCTCCGAGCTCTTGAGCTGCGCCTCGAAGGCTTCGAGTTTGGGCACGGGCAAGGTTTCGACGGCCTTGCGGCGGCGCTGCGGGAGAAACCCACCCAGCGCTGCGCGGCGCTCCAGCAGGTATTTCATTTCGGGCGAATCAGGCGCCGGCTTGTAGAACGGCAGTTCTTCGAGCTTGTCGTCCGGGATGGGGATGTTGAATCGGTCGCGCATCTGGCGGATGGAGCTGATGTCCATCTTCTTCTGCTGGTGCGTGGTGTTCTTGCCCTCGCCGATCTTGCCCATCCCGTAGCCCTTCACGGTCTTGGCGAGGATTACGGTGGGCTGGCCTTTGTGCTTCACCGCTGCGGCATAGGCGGCATAGATCTTGTGCGGATCGTGCCCGCCGCGGTTCAGGCGCCAGATGTCGGCGTCGGTCATGCGCGACACCATCTCGAGCAGGCGTGGGTCCTTGCCGAAAAAGTGCTTCCTCACGAATGCGCCGTCATTTGCCTTGAAGTTCTGGTACTCGCCGTCGACGGTGTCCTGCATGACTTTCTTGAGGGCGCCGTCCTTGTCGCGGGCAAGCAGCGGGTCCCAGTAAGAACCCCAAATGAGCTTGATTACGTTCCAGCCGGCGCCGCGGAAATCGGCCTCCAGCTCCTGGATGATCTTGCCGTTGCCGCGCACCGG
>JBDTRN010000022.1:0-18589 GCA_039931715.1 Betaproteobacteria bacterium | reverse complement strand
GGAGAGAACCGAAATGAACATACCAATCGCGGCAATTGCGGCCGCCTGCTCGCTCGCATTCGCGTCGGCCGCCATCGCGCAGGGCGCGGCCGCACCGGCCGCATCGGCGCCGCCGATCTGGAAGCAGGGCATGGGCGGCAAGTTCAAGGACTCGACACTGGCGCCGAACCCGGGCAAGAACACCGAGACACCCGTGAGCGAGATCCCTCTCGACAAGCTCAAAGTGCCCAGGGGTTTCAAGATCGAGGTGTGGGCGAGCGGCATACCCGGAGCGCGCGCGATGGTGCGCGGCGACAAGGGCAAGATCTATATCGGCACGCGCGGCCTTGGCCGCGTGTACGAAGTCACCGACGTGGGCGACAAGCGCACCAGCCGCATCGTGGTCGACAAGCTCACCCAGCCTTCCGGCGTGGCAATCCAGGGCAGCACGCTGTACGTTATGGCGATCGACAAGGTGTTGCGTTACGACGACATCGAGAACAAGCCCGACGTGAAGCCCGAGGACATGACGGCCAAGTTCAACCTGCCCCCCGAGCAGCACCATAACTGGAAGTACCTCGCCTTCGGCCCGGACAAGAAACTGTACGTGCCCTTCGGCGCACCGTGCAACATCTGCGAGCCACCCAAGGAATATGCGCAGATCCGCCGCTACAATCCGGACGGCTCGGGAATGCAAGTGATCGCGACCGGCGTGCGCAACACGCAGGGCTTCGACTGGCACCCGAAGACCGGCGAGCTGTGGTTCACCGACCACGGGCGCGACTGGCTGGGCGACGACGGCCCGCAGGACGAGCTCAACCACATGGCCAATACCGGCTTGAACTTCGGATTCCCGTACTGCCATGCGGCCGGGATCGTCGATCCCGACGTCAAAAAGGCCAACGCTTGCAAGGACGTGACCAAGCCCGTGGCGCTCATGGGGCCGCATGCAGCGGTGATGGGCCTGAAGTTCTACACCGGCGACATGTTCCCAGCGCAGTACAAGAACACCATGTTCGTGGCGCGCAAGGGCTCGTGGAACCGCACCAAGAAGTTCGGCTATGACGTGGTCAACGTCGTGCCGAGCGCCAATGGCAAGAGCGCGAAGGTGACGCCTTTCCTCACCGGCTTCCTCGACGCCAAGGACAACAAGTTCCTCGGCCGCCCTGCCTACATCATGCAGATGCCCGACGGCGCGCTGCTGGTGTCCGACGAGCAGCTGGGTGCCATCTACCGCATCAGCTACGCGGGCGCGGCCAGGAAATAGTGGCCGCAATGGCGTCGATGGGGCGATGGGCTGCAATGCCCATCGCCTTTTTTGCGTCCTGCGCCGCAGCCCAGGCACCCGCGGCCCCGCCCGAGCGCGAGCAGGCGTGCATTGCATGCCATGGGCCCGAAGGCAATTCGGCCACCCCGGGCACGCCCTCGATCGCCGGCCAGCCGCGCATCTACCTCGAGAACACGCTCGTGCTCACGCGCGAAGGGCTGCGCGGCAACGCAGTCATGCAGGCACTCCTGAAGGGCGTGCCGGACCCCGAGATCATCGCCATCGCAAAACACTATGCGGCGCGCCCGGTGCGTTACCATCCCTCGCCGCCGGACAAGGCGCTGCAAAAGCACGGCGCGCAGGTCGCGGGCAGACTGCGTTGCGCCTCGTGCCACGACAAGACTTTTCGCGGCCGCGAGCAAATGCCCCGTCTGGCCGCGCAGCGCGAGGAGTTCCTCGAGGCGCGAATGCTCACCTTGCGCGACAAACCGCCTCCCGGGACCGACACCATCATGGCCGCAACGCTGTATGGGGTTTCGAATGCCGACATCAAAGCCCTCGCCCATTTCCTCGCCCACCTGCGCTGACCGGATGCGGTCCGCTGCCCGGCCGGCTGCCGGCTGCCTCGCCCTGCTCGCCAGCCTGCCGGCGTTCGGGCAGGAGCCCGTCGATGGCGTGGTGGTTTCCGCCACGCGCAGCGAGCGCAGGACGTTCGACGTGCCAGTGTCGATCGACGCCATCGGGACCGAGGCGCTGCGCGAAGGCCAGCCCAAGGTGAACCTGTCGGAGTCGCTCGGCCGCGTGCCGGGCCTGGTGATCCAGAACCGCAACAACTACGCCCAGGACCTGCAGCTTTCGATCCGCGGGTTCGGCGCGCGCTCCACTTTCGGCATCCGCGGCGTAAAGCTGTACGCAGACGGCATCCCCGCCACCATGCCCGACGGCGCCGGGCAGGCGGCGAACTTCGACCTGTTCTCGGCCCAGCGGGTCGAGGTCATGCGCGGGCCGTTCGCCAGCCTGTACGGCAACAGCGCCGGCGGCGTGGTGCAGATCTTCAGCGAGGACGGGCCCCGCACCCCCGCCGGCACCGCAGAGATGCTGCTCGGGCCATGGGGCACCAATCGTCTCGGTCTCAAGTACGGCGGCACCGCCGGGGCGGTGAACTACACCGCGGACTGGTCACGCTTTCATACCGATGGCTGGCGCGCGCATTCCTCGGTCAACCGCCAGCAGGGCAATGCCAAGCTGCGCTGGCAGGCGGGCGACGATACGCGCGTAACGCTCGTGGCCAACACGCTCGCCCAGCCCGAAACCCAGGACCCTCTCGGACTGTCGCGCGCCCAGTACAACGCCGACTCGCGCCAGGCCGATCCGTCTGCGAGCGTGTTCAATACATCGAAGAGCGTGCGCCAGGCGCAAGCCGGCCTCACGGTCGAGCACCGCCTGTCGCGCGGCAACACATTGGAGGCTAGCGCGTTCGCCGGCGATCGCGCAGTGCGCCAGTTCCTCGCGGTGCCACTGGCGGCGCAGGCCGCCGCCACCTCATCCGGCGGCGTGGTCGACCTCGCCACGTTCTTCGGCGGCGCAAGCCTCGTGTGGCTGCACGAACGCACCCTTGGCGGCCGTCCATTCAACCTGAGCGCCGGTTACGAACACGAACAAATGCAGCAGCGCAGGCGGGGCTTCCTCAACAACAGCGGCGTGATGGGCGCCCTGAAGCGGGACGAAGACGACACCGTGACCAGCCGCAACTTGTTTGCGCAGGCCGACTGGCGCTTCACCGAGCGCTGGGCCGCAAGCGCCGGGCTGCGCAACACGCGTGTGGCCTTCAACACGCAAGATTTTTTCGTCGCCCCGGGCAATCCCGACGACAGCGGCGCGACCAAGTTCAGCAACACCAGCCCGGTAGCCGGCCTGACCTACCGCCTGTTGCCCGAACTCAACCTGTACGCGAGCGCCGGACGCGGGTTCGAAACCCCGACCTTCGTCGAGCTCGCGTACCGCAACGGCGGAAGCGGGCTCAATTTCGCGCTCAAGCCCTCGCGCTCCTTCACCCGGGAGATCGGCGTGAAGGGGATCGTCGCCGCGGACCATCACGTGTCGCTGGCTTACTTCGACACCCGCAGCGAGGACGAAATCGTGGTCGACACCAACACTGGTGGACGCAGCACATTCAAGAATGCCTCGCGCACGCGACGTCGCGGCATCGAAGCGTCGTGGCGCGCGGTCCTGCCGGCCAACTTCGACGCGCTGGCCGCATGGACGCTGCTCGACGCGCGTTATGTGGATCCTTTCACGAGCAGCGGGCCGGTGCGGGCCGGCAACCGCCTGCCGGGGGTACCGGGCCAGACGTTGTATGGTGAAGTGCGCTGGCGCCACCCGGGGAGCGGTTTCTCGAGCGCCCTCGAGGCGCGGCGTAACGCGAGGGTGTTCGTGGACGACGCCAACAGCGACTCGGCCGAGGCGTATGTCGTCACCAACCTGCGCTTCGGTTTCGAGCAACGCGGCGCCGGCTGGCAGGTGACCGAGTTCGTGCGCATCGACAACCTGGCCGACAAGCGTTACATCGGCTCGGTGATCGTGGCCGAAGGCAACCGGCGGTACTTCGAGCCCGCGCTCCCGCGCAGCGTGTCAGTCCTGGTGAGCGCCCGGCGAGAGTTCTGACATGATTGAGCCGCGCACTTTTCCCGACCTGCTCGCGGCACGCGCCGGCGTGACATCGCCGGCGCTCATAGAACGCGACCGGCCGGTCACCTACGCCGCGCTGCGCGAAGAAAGCCGGCGAGTCGCCGGCGGGCTTGCCGCGCTGGGCATCGGGCGCGGTGACCGCGTGGCGCTGTGGCTTCCGAACGTGCCCGCCTGGCTGGCGGTGTTTTTCGCCTGCGCCGAACTGGGGGCGATCGCGGTCGCGGTCAACACGCGCTTTCGCGCGAATGAGCTGGCCGATATCGTCGGCCGCTCCGGCTGCAGGGCGCTGGTGTTCTGGCCCGGGTTCAAGCGCGCCGACTTCGCCGGCATCCTTGCAGCTTGCCGCGCGGAAGACCTCGCCGCGCTCCTCGCCGTCGTGATCTACGCCGAGGACGACGAACCGGTGCCGGCCACGGTGATTGGCAAACCCGCGACACCCTATTCGACTCTCGCCCAGTCCGCGCCTCTCGCGCAGTCGGCGGCGCGGCCCGAGGCCGGTTGCGCGATTTTCACCACCTCGGGCACGACCAGGGCGCCCAAGTTCGTGCTGCACGACCAGGCCACGCTGATCGGTCATGCATTCGACGTCGTGCGCGGCTTCGGCCTGCATGCCGCAAGCGTGAGCTTTCTCGCTCCTCCGCTATGTGGCGTGTTCGGCGCGTGCAACGCGCTGGCCGCGATCGCCGCCGGCCGGCCCCTGGTCATGCAGCCGGCGTGGGATGCGGCCGAAGCGCTGCGCCAGATCGACAGGCACGGCGTGACCCACTTCAACGCCACCGACGACGCCATTGCGCAGCTCCTCGCGCGGTCCGGACGCACGCCCCTGGCGCCCACAGTTGCGTTTGCGGGTTACGCGGCGTTCAACCCGGCGCAAGAGGACATCGTCGCGCGCGCGGACGCGCTCGGCCTCAAGCTGGTCGGCCTCTATGGCATCAGCGAAATCCAGGCGCTGTTTGCGCGCCGCGACGAAAGCGGCACGATCGAGGAAAGGATGCTGGCCGGCGGCAAGCCGGTCAGCGCCGCAGCTGGCGTGCGCGCCCGTGACCCGGCCTCGGGCCGCGTGCTCCCCGACGGCGAGTCCGGCGAGCTGGAGTTCCTCGCCCCCGGCAGCCGCATGGTCGAGTACTTCGGCGACGCCGGCGCCACCGCCGCCGCCCTCACCCCGGACGGCTGGTACCGCTCGGGCGACCTCGGCTATGCGCAACCCGGCGGCAAGTTCGTCTACCTCGCGCGCATGGGCGATGCGCTGCGCCTGGGCGGATTCCTCGTAAGCCCGCTCGAGATCGAAAGCGTGGTGCAGGAGGTCGACGGGATCGACGCCTGCCAGGTGGTCGGCGTGACCCAGGGCGCGGCGCTCAGGGCGGTGGGGTTCGTGACCCTGAAACCGGGTGCAGCGCTCGACGAAACGGCGGCGATCCGCCATTTCGCCGCGCGGCTGGCGCACTACAAGGTGCCGGCGCGCCTGTTTTCGATCGATGCTTTCCCGGTCACCGAAGGCACCAACGCGACCAAGATCCAGAAGCACAAGCTGCGCGACCTCGCGCTGCAAAAGATGGCCGAAGGATGAGGACGACCCCTCAGTGGAGAAACGGCACGGACAAGCCCCGGTTCAATCAGGCTCCCCCGGGCACCCCCAGGAGCAAAGGGCGCCTGCCCTCTGCAGAACCAGTGAATCTTGTACTTTCAATTTATGAGAGCCGCTCGGCGCTTGACTCTCCTGCCAATTTTGTTCTGGTACAAGTACATTTCCATCAGTAGCTCCCGCCCGGCGGCGGGAAGATCCAGAAGTACTGGCCGCTGCGGCCGCCGTCGCGGGCGGCGCAGCGGGTGACGAAGTCGCACTCGGCCTGCAACCCGGCCTCGGACCAGCCCAGGCAGGAGCGCATCTTCAACGTCACCGGGTCGTAGTCCATGACGTAGTCGGCCGGCGCCCGCACCATCAGCGCCGAAGGCAGCACCACGCAGTGGTAGACGCGCAGCGCGCACGGCAGCGCACGGGCGCGCTCGAAGCTGCGGCGGAAATTCTCCGCCGTGTCCCCCGGCAGGCCGAGGATGATCTCGACCGCGACGGCCGACACCGACTTCAGGTCGTACATGGTCTGCTCGAAGCGCGCCTCGTCGTACGAGCGCTCCACGTGGGCGAGCACCTCGTTATCGAACGACTGCAGCCCGATGCCCACCAGCGCCTGGCCGACGGAGCCGAGGAAGTCGATGTGCTCCTTCTTCACCTTGGCCGGGTAGACCTCGCAGATGAGGTTGCGGTTGCGCAGGAAGTCGTGCTTTTCGACCGCCTCGCGCAGGTTGCGGAAGGAGTGCGGGTTGAGGTTGAGCCCGGCATCGACCAGGATCGCGCCGTCCAGGGGCTGGCGCGCCATGCCGTCGAATTCGCTGCACAACTGCTCCACCCCGCGCACGCGGCGTGGCGATTCGAGCGTGCCCCACTCGCAGAACGAGCACGTGAACGGGCAGCCCCGGTAGGTCTGCAAGACCGCCAGCCCGCCATGCGGCACGAGATCCATCTCGTAGGGCGAAGGCATCTCGTTCAGGTCGACCGCAGGCCGCGCCGGGGTTTCCATCCAGCCTTCGACCGCCGGCAGCGCGAGCCCCTGCACGAGCCCCAGCGCGCGCGGGCTGCGGTCGGTGCTGCGCACGATCTCGGCAAAGGTGATCTCGCCGTCGTTGATGACCAGCGCGTCGATCCAGCCGCGCGCGGCCCGAAACGGAAGCTGGCCGAGCATGCTGGGCCGCGCCGAGGGCCCGCCAAACACGACGAGGCGTGTGGGATCGTCTTCTTTCAGCAGGCGCGCGACCTCGACAAAAAACGGGAACGACCAGATGAATGCCGAGAACCCCACCACGTCGGGATCGAAATCGGCGATTTCCTGAGCGAGGCCGGTGGCCTCCGCCGCCTTGAGGTCCCACACGCGCAGCTCGAGGCCTGCGATCGCCGCGGTCCTGAGCGAAGCCTCCACCATGCGCATCCCGTGATTGGAGATGAACACCGGCATGGCGCGGTCGTGCTCCGGGGAGCGCGCGACGAGCGCCACGCGCCGGCCGGCGCGGCGCGGGCCGGCGCGGGCCGGGACCGCCGGCTTCAGGACCTGCGTGGAAACGACCACCAGTACTTTCCGGACTTGCCGCCACTGGCGGCAGTGGCGCCGTCGAGTTCGGCGCGCATTGCAAGGATGTCCTCCTCACTCCAGCCCAGGCACGACTGCATGGCGAGGTTGGTGGTGTCGTAGCGCATGTCCCAGCCGGGCCGGCCGCGCGACATGAGGGCGTCGGGCAGCACGAGGCAGTGGTAGGCCCGCACCGCCACGGGAAAAGAACGTGCATATTCGAGCGTGCGGCGAAACCCCGCCGGCGAGTCACCTGGCAGGCCGAAGATGATCTGTACCTCAGCCGTGGTCACGCTGATGAGTTGGTTCAGGGCCTTTTCGAAGCGGGCCCGGTCGAACGGGCGGTCGTGCAGCTTGAGCACCGCCGGGTCGAGCGACTGCAATCCCACCCCGAGGTAAGAGGTCCCGACGCGCGACAGGAACTCCATGTGCTCGTCCTGGATATGGGTGGGATAGATCTCGGCCCAGAACAGCGACGACTTGAGGAACCCTACGCGCTCCTCAGCCGCCAGCAGGTTGCGAAAGCCGCGCGCATTCAGGTTGAGGCCCGCATCGAGGAGGAACACCGACGGCGACCCTTGGCGCGCAAAGGCTTCCAGTTCGCGCGCGATGTAGTCGGCCGAGAAGACGGCGCGCGACGTCTCGCTCGCGCCCCACTCGCAGAACCGGCACGACAGCGGGCAGCCGCGGTAGGTTTCGAGATAGGCCACCGACTTGGGCGGCATCAGGCCGAGTTGGAATGGCGAAGCGATCGCGTCGAGGTCGGCGGTCGGCGCGCGGTGACCCGTCTGCAGCCAGACGCCGGAGGCCGGCAGGTGCAGGCCAGGGACCGAGCGAAGCGCGGCGCGGTTGAGTTCGGGCAGCCGCGCGATCTCGCGGAACACCGCCTCGCCTTCGGTGCTGACCACCGCATCGAGGTAGGTGTGCGCATCGGCATACGGCGCGAGGTCGAACAAGGTGGTGCGTGCCGAAGGCCCGCCGAAGATCACCGTGCATTGCGGCCGGCGTTGCTTGAGCCTGCGCGCCACTTCGATCATGCAGGGCGTCGACCACACGTAGATGGAAAATCCGACCAGGTCCGGCTCGAAGGACGCCAGTGACTCGACGTACGCCTCCACGTCGACGCGACGGTGGTCCACCAGCGCCACTTTGGCGCTTGCGAGCTCCGGGTCTGCCACTACGGCGGCAAGGATGCGGCGGATGCCGTAGCTCGGCAAATCGAGGTGGCCGAGCTCATTGGTATCGGGCTCGGGCGTCATGCACACCAGCGCGATGCGGCGCGCGCTCATGGCCTCAGGGCCGCCTGCGCAGTGGGAAGGGGCGATGCATGCGTCATCCTATGCCATTGGCTTGTCGAAGCGGAACAGCGTATAGCGAAGGTGGCCTTCGCGATGCAGCCAGCGCAGCATCAGCGCGGCCCGCAGGGCGAGGTTGCCGGTGTCGCGCCGCTCGTCGGCGTCGCGCGGCGCGGTAAACCGGTGGCTGGGCAGGGTCTGCGCGGTGGCATCGACGAATTCGCCACGTTCCAGCCCCGCAGCCGCGGCGAGCGTCGCATGGTCGGCATCCGCGCCCCAGAAATCCGGCCACGGCCCGTAACCGTCCTGCAGCGGCGCTTCGATGGCGAAGCCCGGCGCGTCCGCGGCGGCAAGGGAAGGCGCCACGGTGATATCCGAGCCCACCAGCCGGCCCCCGGGCTTGAGCACGCGTGCGGCCTCGAAAAAAAAGGCGCGCCGCGAACCGAAATGGAACATCGCCTCGAAGCACAAGACATGGTCGAAGCTCGCCGCCGCGAACGGCAGCCGGCAGGCATCGGCTTCCTGCCATTCGAGGCGATTGCCGTTGGCCGGGGTGAGCTGGCGGCAGATGCCGAGCTGGCGCGGATCGATATTGACCCCGGCCAGCCAGAGTCCGCCGAGCCGTTGGTTGAGGCCGGCGATCGTGCCACCGAAACCGCAACCGGCGTCGAGCACGGACTGGCCGGCGCGGATGCCCGCCATGGCGATGAGCCGTTGGTCGAGGTTCGCCTGCGCCGCGCCGAAATCCTCGCCCGGGTCCTGCTGGCCGGCCGCGTCCCAGTAACCCAGGTGGACGAAGCGCCCCGCCGCGCCTTGGTGGAACGCGTCGATGAGGTAATCGAAATAGGCCGGCACCCGCGGCTGCATGCTCATCCCCAACAGTACATGGCGTCGCCGCGGCGCGACAGCGCCATGAAACTGCACGCCGTCCAGCGCTTGCGCTCCCCCTCGATCGGCGTGAGGCGATGCAGGTAGCGGCCCGAATCGAGGACGATCATGGCGCCCGGAGGGATGCGGAAGGCTACCGAGCGCAGCCCTTCGATCACCGGACGCGCGGCACCGTCGCGCGCGAGCGGCACGGCGCCTTCGGGATTGCAGCGGCAGTCGAACACTTCGAGCGCCCCGCCCTCCCCGTGGCGGTCCAGCGTCAGCACGAACGAAGTCATGTGCAGCTCGACGAGGGTGCGCAGATGCGCGTACGACGGCCGCAGAGCCTGCTCGTTGTCGAAATGCGGCGGGATGTAGCCGCCTTCCTCGTGCGCGCGCAAGGTCGTAAACATGTAGCGCTGCCCCGCGCCAGGCCCGGGTGGCGCGACGAACGGCCGGCCATGGTCGAGCGCGGCGAGGACTCGCCCCACGCGCACTTCGATGTTCTCGTCGGGCGCGAACAAGTACTCCAGCGCCGGCGCGAAGCGGGCGGCCTCGTCGAAGTATCCCGCCAGTCCCGGGTCGGCGAGGTTGAGGTTTCGGCCGAAGAACCACGAACGGAATTTCTGCGGAAACCAGGTTTGCAGGAAAGCGGGCTCGTTCGCCTCGAGCCTGCGTACCAGTGGCGCCAGCACCTCGGGAGGATAAACATCGCGGACGACGACCGCCTGCAGCTCGCCGGCACGGATGCGATCGAACGCGTTCGCATGGGCAGGGGCCTCGACCGCGTCGATCTCCATTACCCGCAGGAATCCTCCGAGCGTGTGCTCGCCGCCTTCGATGGCTTCCCGGGCGGTCAAGGCCGCCTCGCCACCAGTGCCTGCGCGACCCGAAGCGCCATTTCCTGCGGCGCGGCCTGCCCGTCCACGATGAGATCGGCACCAGCCGCCACCGTCTCGCGCTGCACGCGCAGCAGTTCGCCGACGACGCCGAGGTAGTTGTCGAGGTAGCCCTCAAGCCACGGCAGGAACGCGCGCGCCCCTTGTGCGTCGCCTGCGGTCGCCACGCGCAGCAGCTGGCGCACCTTGCGCGCAAGTGCCACGTCGAGCGGGACGTCGATCCACACCAGGAAATCGATCTCGCGCCCCGAAGCAGTGTGGCGCCGGCCGAACTGGGTCTCGAAGAGGACGCAGGCCGCCGGTTGCAGTTGCGCGCGTGTCAGCGGGTCGGTCGCGGCGCGCCCCGCCTTGAGCGCCTCGAGCGCGTCGGCCAGACCCGGCACCGGCACCTGGTCGAGGTCGGCGCCGTCGCGCATCCAGCGCATGACTTCTTCGATCGGGCGCTCGGTCATGCGCTCGAAATGGTCGAACTGGAGCGTGGTCGTGTCGCCCAGCGCGGCCGCCAACGCCCGCACGAGCGTGGACTTGCCCGCGCCGACCGGTCCGGCGATGCCGACCACCTGCACACCACGATGCGCGCCGGGATTCACAATGCCGCTCACGGCGCGTCCGCGTAGTACAGGGTCAGGAACGCCGCCCCCTGCCGGTTGGTCCCGCCGGAGAGGTGGCCAAGCCTTGCCGCGCCCGCGCGTGCCAGGGCGCGTTCGAGCGTTGCGGGAGGAAGCGCAAAGTGCGCGGTGACACGCGCAAGCTGCGGCGCGAGATCCGCCAGCGCAATAGCCGCATCGTGCAGGTTGATGTCAAACGACGCGCGCGGGTTGCCTTCCTCACGCACCTCGAGGTACATCGGCGGATGAGCCATCCGCTCCACGCCAAGCGCTAGGATCGCTTCCGCCGCGGCACGCACTTCGCCATCGCCGGCTGCGGCGAAATGCGCGGCAACCTGCCCTGCGATTGCCCCGCCCGACAACGGCAGGCGTTCGTAGCGGGCGATGGTCGCGATGGAGCGATCCGCCACGCCCCATTTGTACGCAAGATGGAGGAGCGTTGCGCGACTCGCATCGACCTCGCTGCCGCGCTGCCCTGCGTGTCGGGCAAATTCGAGGTAAACCTTGCACAACCCGCCGCCCGGTGCGCCTTCAAAGCCGAAATGAAAGATGTCGGCGGCTTCGGCATGCACCCTGAGCGACGCGAGGTGGGCCGCCGGCATACCCATCTGCGTGCACAGCCCGTACAGCTCCGGAGGCGCGATGTCGGCCTTGTGGACCCCCGCGAGGAAGCGGTCCTCGAGCAGCGCACCGTGGGCTATCTTGAACGAGCGCTCGAAGCCCTCAATGCGCAAACCCCGCAGCAGCCCGAGAATCCATGCCCCCTGGCTGGACGCCGCGGGCGCGGCCGCCAGCGAATTCAAGGCCCGGTTCCCATCGACGCTAACCTGAAAACCGGACCCTGCACTTGATGCCGGCCGGGATGCGGTTGCCGGGATTGGGCAGCTCGAGGCGCACGCCGAAGGTTCCGCTCGCCGCGTCAATGACCTTGTCGACCACCACCACGCGCGCCCTGTGCGTCCCTGCGAGGTGCGGCTGGAAACGAATTTCTCCCACCATGCCGACGCGCACCGCGCCGAACAGCTCGACCGGCGCGACCACCTCGACATTCAGCGGGTCGATCTGGGCGATCTTGAGGATCTTGTCGTTGCCCACGCGCTCACCCGGTCCGAGGAAGCGCTCGACCACCACACCGTTGAGCGGGCTCACGATGGTGCGCAGCGCGAGCACTTCCTGCTGCTGCTTGAGCTCCAGTCCCGCGATGCGTGTCTGGGTCTCGAGCTCGTCCTTCTCATTGGCCGAGATGAGCTGCTTGCGGTACAGCTCTTCGTTACGCTCGACCTTGCGCTTGCCAAATGCCTCCTGCGCGGTTTTCAGGTTGACCGTGGCGGCCTCAACCATCGAATTGAGCCGCGCGATCACCTGTCCCTTTGTGACCGAAGCGCCGCGCTCGACCAGCACTTCGCTCAGCGTGCCCTCCACTGGGCTGCCGACGTTGACCACAAGGCGCGGCTCGACCAGGCACTCCATTTCGTCGCTGAGCTTCTTGCCCGAGTTGCCGCTCTGCACCGGGGCGCTGCGCAGCGGCACGAAAGGCGCAGGCGGCACAGGCACCGCGCCCGGCACGGGTCCGGCCTTGGGAAGGACCGGCCTGGGTGCAGGCAACGGATCGACGGGGAAGGCATTCGCGCAGAATGCGGCCAGGACTGCGGCGGCGAACGCCCTTGCGACGGCGGGTGTTTTCATCGGGGGTGGTTTGGTCTCACGTGATGGCCGGAAATATTATTCGGGCCGGCCGGAAAATGACAGGATGTCGCCCATCTGCTTGTCGCTCTTGAGCAGGTTGCGCCGCACGCGCGATTGCGCGCGTTCGGTGCGGTACTGCGCGAAACCGATCCATGCACGCAGGGCCGGGCCGCCGACGAAGTCGCCAAAGACCGCGAACCCCCGCGCCAGCCATTCGAGCGGCCCGCCGCGATAAGGTTCCAGCATCGGGTCCTCGAGCGACAGGATCGCTTCGGCCCGGCCCGGGTCGCCCTGGCGCGCGCAGCGGCCGATGAGCTGGCGGTCGATCCGCCCCGCCTCGTGCCTTTCGGACAGGATCACGTGCAGCCCGCCCATGGCGTCCACGCCTGGGGCGAGCTTGATGTCGGTGCCGCGTCCGGCCATGTTGGTGGCGATGGTGACGCGGCCTGCCTCGCCGGCGGACGAAATCACGTTGGCCTCCTCCTCGTCCTGCTTGGCGCTGAGGATGTTGTGGGCGATGCCGCGCTCGGTCAGCAATCCGCTTGCGATCTCCGAGGAGGCCACCGACCGGGTCCCCAGCAGCACCGGCACGCCCTTGGCGTGAAGCTCGGCCACGCGCGCGGCGATATGCGCCCATTTCTCGCGCTCGGTGGCAAAGATGCGGTCACGCCGGTAAGTGCGCCGGCTGCGCTTGTGAGTCGGGACCCGCACAACCGCGAGCCCGTAGACCGAGCCAAGCTCTCCGACCACCTCCTCGGCGGTGCCGGTCATGCCCGACAGGCGCAGGTACCTGCGGAAAAAGCGTTGGTAGCTGATGCGCGCGAGCGACTCCTTGCGCGGCGTGATGTCGAGACCCTCCTTGGCCTCGATGAGCTGATGCAGCCCCTGCCCCCATGAGCGATCGGCCATCACGCGTCCGGTATGCTCATCGATCACCTGGATCTTGCCCTCGCGCACGAGGTAGTGGTCGTCGCGCTCGAACAGGTGCAGCGCGGTCAGCGCCTGGGTCACGAGCTCCTCGCGCCGCATGGCGCCGGCCCACACCCCGCCGAGCGACGCGCACAGCTCCACCACGCGATCGTGCCCGCGCTCGGTCAGCGCGATCCTGCGCTCGGCTAGCACGATCACGAAATCGCGCCCGAGTTCGAGCTGGTGCGCAAGCCCCAGCGCCTGCGCGGCGACGATGGCCTCGTCATCGGAGGCCACCTCGGTGGAGATGATCAGCGGCGTGCGCGCCTCGTCGATGAGCACGCTGTCGGCCTCGTCGACGATGGCGAAATGCAGACCGCGCAGCAGCAGCCGGCGGCTGCGCGTGTCGGCACCGTACAGTTTCTCAAGCCGCAGGTGCAGCGAGCTCGAGCCGGTCGCGAGGAGTATTCGGTCGCGCAGGTAATCGAAGACCAGCGTCTTGTTGGTGACGTAGACCACGTCGGCGGCGTACGCGGCCTGCCTTTCCTTGGGGTCGGCTTCCGCGGTGGCCGCTGCCACCGTGACCCCGAGCGCCTCGTACACCGGGCGCATGATCTCGCAGTCGCGCTCGACGAGATAGTCGTTGACCGTGATCACGTGCACCGGAATGCCGGCCAGCGCCGCTGTGCACGCGGGCAGGGTCGCCGTGAGGGTCTTGCCTTCGCCGGTGCTCATCTCGGCGACCATCCCGTTGAGCATGATCCAGCCACCCTTCAGCTGGACGTCGAAGTGGCGCATGCCGAGCAGGCGTCCGGCGGTTTCGCGGATCAGCGCGAACGACTGCGCCACGAGCTCGTCACGCAGGCCTTCGCGCCGCAGCAGGCGCTTCAATTCACGCGCCTGCTCGCGCAACCCATCCATGTCCATGGCCCGGTACTTCGCGTCGAGCCGGCGAACCGCAACCGTGATCGCCGCGACCCGCAGCGGGTTGGACTGCAGGCCGCGCCGGATGCGGCCGGTGACCGCCATGCCGGCGCGATCGAGCCAGTCATCGTCGCGCAACTCTTCGCGCTCGGGATACAGGTCGTCGAAATTGGCGCGTGCGGCGAACGCGTCAGACACTGAACTTCCTCAGGAAGGCGCGGCGTATCTCGCGGTACCACTGCTGGCCGAGCGGCTCGGGCTCGTGCTCGAATCGCACGTACATGCGGCCGCCGAAGTAGTTGGCCTGCGCGCCCGGCGGCAGCTCGAGGTCGAGCACGAACAGTTTTTCCACCGCCTTGGGCTCGCCCGGTTTGGAGGTGTCCAGGCCGATCTTGCCGCCACCCTGCAGGCTCAGCGTCAGGCTGGGCAGCTCGTCGGTTGCTGCCGGGACCTCGCGCAGGATGCGCGCTTCGATGGCCGTGGCGATGCTGTCGGCCGGGCGCACCTCCACCCGGCGCGTGC
Source organism: Betaproteobacteria bacterium (assembly GCA_039931715.1). GTDB lineage: Bacteria > Pseudomonadota > Gammaproteobacteria > Burkholderiales > SG8-39 > SZAS-79. The sequence goes on along the minus strand of JBDTRN010000022.1, from coordinate 3,826 downwards.
GCCGCGCGACCAGGCCGCCATCGGATTGCGGCACCACGACGCGCACGGTGGTGGCCGCCGCATCGCTGATGTAGGCAAGCACGTCACCGCGCTGGACGAAGCGCCCCTGCGAATTCTGCGCATCCTGAATGATGAAGACGCCGTCGGATGGGCTGCGCACCTGGAGCTCGGTCTGGCGGCGCGCAGCGAGTTCGAGCGCCTCGGCCATGTGCTTCTTTTGCTCGTTGATGACTTCGGCCTGCACGCGCTTGGTCTGGAGCGCCGCGTTGTAACGCGCCTCGAGCTCGGCCAGCTGGGCCTGCAGCACCTTGTAGCGCGCGCCCAGTTCCGGGTCGTCGGTCTGAATGACGACATCCCCCTTGTGCACACGCTGGTCGGGCTTGGCGAGCACGGCGGTGACAAAGCCATCGACGGTGGCGCGCACCTGCGCGCTCTCGGGGGCCCAGATCACCCCTTCAGCGCGCGTGGACGATGGCGCCGGCACCCACAGCAGGACGGCGGCCCCCCCGAACACGATGACCGCGCTTACCAGCAGCGCGCGCTGCCGGTGACTCGCGAGGCGCGGGCCGGCGACGAGGTAGTTGAGTTTCTTGGCCACCGGGATCACCAGCATCGTCGCGCAGGCCCACAGCGCCAGAACGATGCCGACGACGAAGAACTTGCTCGCCACCAGCACAGCGATGGAGATCATCATGAACATGCGATACAGGAACGAGCCGATCGCGTAGAACACGAACCAGCCGCGCTCCCCCGGCGCCGACACGGGCGAAGTCCCGCCGTCGACGCCGAAGAGGTACCGGTTGACCAGGTACCCGAGGTACTCGTTGGAGCGCTGCGCGAGGTTGGGGATCTCCACCCAGTCGGCGAGGATGTAGTAGCCGTCGTAGCGCAGCAGCGGGTTGGCGTTGAACAGCAGCGTCGACACGCCCGCGACGAGTATGACGTTGTAGGCGATGGCCCGCTCGGTGCCGGGCTCGAGGTGCACCCACGCGAGCACCGCGAGGGCAGCAATGAAGATCTCCACCAGCATGCCGGCCGCGCCCACCAGCATGCGGCCGCCCTTGTCGCGGAAAGCGGTCGCCGACGAGGCATCGACGTAAGGCACCGGCATCAGCACCAGCAGCATGACGCCCATTTCGTGGACCTCGCCGCCGCCCGCCTTGGCGGCCATCGCGTGGCCGAACTCGTGCAGCAGCTTGATGAGCGGGAACACGAACCACAGGAGCAGCAGGTTTTCGACCGAGAACATGCGGTCGACCACGTCGCTGGAAAGCTCGGTCCAGTGCATGCCGATCAGGAATAGCGCCCAGCCGACCGTCCCCAGCCACAGCAGCGCGCCAAACCAGCCGAACAGGGGCGCGAACAGCGGCATGGCGCGCGCTAGGATCTTCTCCGGGTCTAGCAGCGGGAATCGCAGCGACAGCGGGTTGCCGATGTATTGCTTGAGGCGGATGCGTTCGTGCTTCTTGCGCCGCTGCTGCAGCTCGTGCAGGTCTGGTGGCGCGTCGCTTTGCAGCACGTCGGCCTTGTGCAGGTCGGACAGCAGCCGGATGGCCTCGTCCTGCGACGGGGCGTCGTCGCCCAGGCGCACGCAGGCGAGGTCCCAGATCTCCTGCAGCGTACGCTTGCCATCCATCAGGCCGATGACGAGGTTGGCGATCGGGGTGAAGCGGTGGAACTTGCCAGTAGAGTGGTTTTGCAGCACGTACCACACGCTGCCTCGGTATACGTGGCGGTGCACCTGCGCGTGGTTACGCAGCCGCGGACGCACACCCGCGACGCGGTACCACGAGGTGCTGAACATCGACTGGCTCATGCGGGGTCGCCCCTGCGGGCGCTCAGATCCACGACCAGAGGGTGAGCCGCATCCAGTCGAGCATCTTGTGGGTGCCGATCCAGGCGAGCTTCCTCTCGCCGGCCTCGACCTTGGCGACGCCTTCCATGCCGGGGCGCAGGCGCTCTGACATGCGGCCGAGCAACGCCTCGACGCGGAAGTAGCTGCGACCCTCGCGCGACACGGTGACCGGCGTCACGTGGGTCACTGTGAGCGGGAAGACTTCGCCGGGCAGCGATGTCAGCAGCAAGGTGCCCTTCTGCCCTGTTTTCACATAGGCGATTTCGCCTTCGTCCACTTCGAGCACGACGCGATAGGCGTTCAGCGGGGCCACCTCGAACAGAACCTGCCCGCGCTTGACCGCGCTACCCAGGGCCTGGGTCAGGTCCCCGCTCACCACCAGCCCCTCGAACGGCGCGGAGATCCGCAGGCGCCCGAGCTGCTCGGCGAGCAGGTTCATCTGTGCCTCGGCCTGCTGCACCTGGGCGAGGACAATGCTCCCCTGCGAGCGGTCGTGCTGGGCGACGGCCTCCTGGTATTGCTTGGCGTACTGGTCGCGCTGGCTCGCCCACTTGTAATACTCGAGCTTCATGTCGCGGTCATCGAGCGTGGCGAGCACGGCACCAGCGGGAACAACTTCGCCGGCGCGGTGCGGCGCAGTCGCAACGTAACCGTCGAGAGGGGCGACAAGCACGCGGCGCAACGAGCCTTCGAGGGTGGAGTTGGCGCCGACGCGATAGTGGCCGGTGGCAAAGCTGAAAAACACCACCGCAACCATGGCCGCCAGCGCGGCCAGCTTGCGCCCGAAGTGCCGCGGCCCCGTGAACCGGGCGACCTGCAAGCGGGTGGCATCCAGCACCCGGCCCGCGAGGTGACGGTCGTTTAGGCGCTTGTCCTCGAGGATACGCGCGCAAAGGGCCACGACCGCCTGGCAGAGCTCGATCGCTTCGGCGTCGAACGGCCGCCCCGCAGGCCGCTCGAACGTGAAAGCGCCGGTCGTGTCCTTGCCCACCGAGAAGGGCACCGTGAGGATGCTGTCGCTGCCGAACTGCCGGCGCAACACCAAATGGTCGCGCGTGACCAGCGGCTCGGCATCCCCTTCGGGCAGCACGATGATGGATTTCTGGTCGAGCGATTCGTCCATCGCCGTGCCGACCGCGCGGATGAGGTTCATGCGTTCGCCGAACTCCGCGCTGTGGGACACTGCCACCACACGCGCATGCTGGCTGCGCACGAACCCGATGCTCACCCGGTCGCAGTCCAGCCGGATCGCCAAATCTGTCGCAAGGGCCTGCGCCGACGCATGGAACCCTTCCTCGGCCAGGACCGAGGCCACCAGGTCGAGGGTGGCGATCAGGCGCTCGCGGGTGTTCTGCTCCTGCAGCGCCTGCTGGTTGCGCAGCGACGATTCGATCCCGTACAACCCCCAGCGCAGCTGGCGCACCATTTCGCGCAGGCGCGGCTCCTGCGTGAGCCCGGTTTCGACCGCCACCAGGCCGTGCAACTGCCCGTCCAGCACGAGCGGGCACGACACTACCGCCACCGAGGCATCCTGCACGATCTGGGACTGGCGCGACTCGAGCGTGCGACCGGCCACGTCTGCAAGCAGCGGCCCCGGCGGCTGGCCCGCCGGCCACAAGCTGGCCGGTGCGAACGGCCCGGATTCGGGCGGGCCGAGGACGAGGACGCCCTGGATGGCGCCTTCGATCATCGAGCACTGCAGCGCGAGCCACGAGCCAAGGAATGCCTCGGTGGTGGTCGCGGATGCGTGCAGGTTCCACAGCGACGACTCCGTGCTCGAGGCCGTGCCGGCGGAAGCCGTGATCGGCGGGCTATGGTTCAAATCGTTGCGGGCTCAAGGTTGGTCCATGCGCGAGCGTGCGCATGATTTATCTTTCATGGCCGGACGCCCCGGAAGCCCGGCGGGCGCGGCCGCGCCGTTCGCAACCGGGCACATGCGCATGCGGGGTGCGATCCGGCCTGGTTTCGCAC
>JBDTRN010000021.1:0-18664 GCA_039931715.1 Betaproteobacteria bacterium | reverse complement strand
CTCGTCGGCCGGTGGCAGATGGCGCTGCAGATCCATGGCGTCATGAAGAAGGCGCAGGACCTCGATCACGTCGCGGTCCCGGTTACGCCCGATGCGGAACATGACAAAGTGGCGCCCTTTGCGGCTCTTGCGGGCCACATGCAATGTGAAGAGTCCCTTGGCGATGTCGTTGCGCTCTCGCGCGCCGATGACCGCCGGGCCGGCGGTCAGTTCGCTCAGTGCCGCCGAGAGGGTTTCGGCGTAGAGGCGCGCTTGAGCTTCGCCGAATTGCGCCACAGTCCAGCGCAGGATCTCCCGGAAGTCGGCCTCGGCGGCTGCAGTCAGGCGGACCGTCCAGCGGCCCACCCCTGCGCTCACTTCGAGCGTGTCGCCGCGGGCTTCCCGGCGATCGCCTCTTTGGCAATCGTGGTCAAATGGCGGTTGAGCGCGGCAGGCGACTCAAGGCTGCGAAAGCGCCCCGCGTTGATGTCGTCCACACCGACGCGGGCGGCCTCGCGCAATGCATGGAGTCTGGCACTGTCTTCAGCTTCCCGACCCTCAATCAGCCGCAGTCCCTCGCGCAGCACTTCGCTCGCATTCTGGTAGCGCCCGGAGGCAACGAGCCGTTCGACCAAGTCTGCCTGGTGGCCGGTGAGGACAACGTTACGGGTCGGCATTGGAACCTCGCGAGTATCATTGAGCATTGGCATAATATGCCATCATCGCCGTCGCCGAAATGTCCATCTTTGCCATTGATTGATATGATAGTCGCCTGTCTTGGCTCAAGGACCGCACTCTCATGGGCATGAACGTCAACCTCACACCGCAACTGGAAGAACTCGTTCGCGCGAAGGTGGCTTCCGGTCTCTACTCCTCGGCCAGTGAAGTCGTCCGCGAAGCGTTGCGACTGCTGGAGGAGCAGGACCGGACCAAGGAGGCAAAGCTTGACCAGTTGCGCGGCGACATCCGCCAGGGGCTGGACAGCGGCCCGAGCGAAACCTGGGATGCCGAGTCCGTTAAGCGAACAGCCCGCTCCCGCCGGGTAGCCAAGTCAACGGCTGCGTAGATGACCCGGGTTACTCGGCGACCGCTCGCGGTGGCCGATATTCTGGAAATCTGGGATTACATCGCCGACGACAGTCTTGCAGCCGCCGATCGCTGGGTGGAGCGCCTCGACGAGCTGCTCAGGACACTGGCCGCGCAGCCTCTGATCGGTCTCTCCCGCGAGGAACTGGCGCCAGACGCGCGCAGCTTTCCTTTCGGTCGTTATATCGTTTTCTACATTCCCCTGAGTGACGGGATCGATGTGGTTCGCGTGCTGCATGGCGCGCGGGATATCGATTCAGTCTTCAGCGAGGGGGAGCCACCCTAACGATTCACTTCACCGGAATCGTGCGCCGCGTGAACGAAGTTACTTCAGCGCATGGCGCCGGTCTCGTTGCTTGCCAGATCCTTGCTGCACTTCGGAAAAACTTTGCGTCACTGCGCGCGGTGCAGCGGTTGAGGCCGAATCATGCGCGGCGTTTACGTGCGTCACCCAAGTTTCGCGCCACCAACGAGCGCACGAAACTACCCTCTGCATCGACTCACCCTTACCTTTCAGGAACCCTCATGGCACGAGCGGCAGCGCAGCGATCTGTTTGGGCGCTCCCGCCTGCTCCGCCGCCACCAGCGCTTCTACCACGCGCCGCGCCTGCACCCCGCCGGTGTCGGTGGCGATGTTCACGCGTGGCACGGTCGGGTCGAGGTCGATGTTGGCCTGCTGTCCGGAGATCATTTTCAGGTCCTCGAGGAAGGCGCCGTGCGTCATGCGGAAATCGAGGTCCGAGATGCTCGGGTCGTCGGTGCCGAAGTTCTGCGCCTGGGCCCAGAAGTAGTGGCTCGATTTTTCGGTTTCCGGGGTGATCGCGTTGAGGTTGCGCGTGGTCACTCCCTTGGAGCGGTCGCCTGAGCGCGCGCCCGATCCTGCCAGCGCGGCCCCAATGTCGAGGCGCACGTACGCTGGCGGCGTGAAGACGAGGTGCATCCAGCGGTCGACGATGGCATCGCGCGCGAACCCCGCAATGGCGCGGAAGTACGAAGTCACGGGCACGTTTTCCGTCCAGCGTTCGACGATCACCGCGTTGCCTTCGCGCCGTGTCTGCACCGCGCCCTCCTTGGGCGGGATGGCTGTCGAGCCGAGCGACGAGGCATGCACGAAGGGCAGGTGGGTCAGGTCGCACAGGTTCTCGACCAGCAGCAGGTAATTGCCGGGCAGTTCGAGCCGCTCACCGCGGTAGCGCCATGCCGGGTCGTCGAGCCAGTGGAAATCCTCGATAGTCGACTCGTCGGACCGCTCCGGGTCGCCCATCCAGATCCACACCAGCTGGTGTCGCTCCACGACCGGGTAGCTGCGCACCCGAGCGTTCGGCGGGATGGTGTCCTGCGCGGGGATCTTCACGCACTTGCCCGAGGGGTCGTAGGTGAAGCCGTGGTACCCGCATTCGAGGTTGTCGCCGCGCACGCGGCCGGAGGAGAGCGGCGCGTGGCGGTGGCAGCAGCGGTCCTCCAGCGCCACCGGCTTGCCGTCGGTGCGCCGGTAGAGAACCACCGGCTCGCCCAGCAGGATGCGCCTGAGCATCGCCATGCGGCCGATCTCGTTACTCCAGGCCGCCACGTACCAACTGTTCTTCAGGAACATGCTCAGGCCTTCCTTCCCGCAAGCGCGGTGTGCGCGTTTTCGCGCAGCACCCGGCGCAGCACCTTGTTGGCGGCATTGCGCGGGATGTCGTCGAAGAACAGGTACGCCCGTGGCCGCTTGTAGTTGGCAAGGGTCGAGTCGCGGCAGAAGCGGTCGAGTTCGTCTTCGCTCGGTCGCGTCGCACCTGGCCGCACGCAGGCCACCACGATCTCGCCCCAGCGCTCGTCCGGCACGCCCAGCACCACTACCTCGGCGATACCGGGGTGGCTGGCGAGGGTGGTCTCGACCTCGTAGGGATGCACGTTCTCCGCTCCCGTGATGATCATGTCGTCGACGCGGCCGCGCAGCTCGAGGTCGCCGTCCTCGCGCCGCATGGCGATGTCGCCGGTGCGGTACCAGCCGCCCTGCATCTTTTCGGCGGTGGCTTCGGGCCGGTTGAGATAGCCAAGGAAAGTGGCATCCGCCGTGGCGTCGATGAGCAGTTCGCCTTCCTCGCCCACCGCGGCTTCGTCCTCGACCGTGCCGCCGATGCGGCCCACGCGCACGTTGGAGTAGTAGCCCGCGCGATACTGGTGCGGCCGCCCTGCCGGCTCGGGAAAATACAGCCCGTTCATGATCTCGGTCGTGCCATAGATGTTGGTCATCCTGCGTCCCGGGAAAGCCGCCGCGACGCGCTCGAGCAGCGCCCCCGGCATCGCCGCGCCGGCGTAGATCACGGTTTGCACGCTGCGGATCTTTTCCGCCGAAAAGCCGGGGGCGGAGAGAAGCCCATGGAAATGGGTGGGCGAGCCGTACAGCAGCGTGATGCCCTCGCGCTCGATGGTCTCGAGCGCCCGTGCCGGCTCGAACACCGAGCACAGGTGGTAGGTGCCGTCGAACGCCAGCGCGCCCAGCAGCCCGGAAAAGAACCCCACCGCGTGGAACAGCGGCATCAGGCCGAGCACGTGGTTGTGGGTGCCGTGCATGATCCCGCACTGCATCGCCATATAGAGCACCCGCGCGTCGGTCGCGCGGTGCGGCACCATCACGCCCTTGGGCAGGCCGGTGGTGCCGGAGGTGTACAGCACGAAGGCCAGGCCTTCGGGGTCGGGTGATTTCCACGCGGTGAGGGAGGCCGGCTCGCCGCGGCAAGCTTCGAGCGCAACCGTGCCGGCCGGGCCGGGCCCGACTGTAATGACGGGCGCACCAGGCGGCAGCGCCTCCTTGAGCGCGCGCACCATCGCCTCGTCGGGCAGGGTGACTGCGCCTGCCATGACGCCCTGGCGCACCAGCCCCGCGGCCTCCTCGGGCTTGAGGCGCGCATTGATCATGGCCGGCACCGCGCCCACCCGATGCAACGCCAGCAGCACCAGCACATGCTCGAACAGGTTGGGGAGCACCGTGGCGACGATCTTGCCGGGCCCCAGCCCTTGCGCGGCGAATCCCGCCGCGTAGGTGTCAATCTCGGCCAGCAACTGGCGATACGTGAGCTTGCGCCCGGTGCGGTCATCGGCAATGGCCAGATGCCCGGGGCGGCGCGCCGCGGCCAGTCGCACGAGGTCGTGAACGGTTTGCATGCAGTTGTCCTCCTCAGGAACCCACGCGGCTATCTTAATGGAGGGCGGGCCGGCGCACGCGTCCCGGCGGACCGTTTCGCCATTCGCGCCGCGGACGCGAAGCGGGCAAGATGCGGGCATGGACCTCAAGATGCACGACAACTCCCTGTTCGCAATCCTGCTGCGCGCGCCGTGGTGGGTGAGCGCCGCGCTGGCTGCGGCGCTCGTCGTGCTGGCGCGCCTGGCGGTGCCGGAGGAGTACCACCTCTACGCCTATTTCGTGCCGCTGCCGTTCGGCGTGATCGCCGTGTATGCGCTGTGGCAGCAATTGCGCGCACCGAGCGAGGCGGCCGTCAGCGCAAAACTCGACGCGTTGCGCGGCCTTCCGGGGCCGGAGTTCGCCACTGTGCTCGAGGCGGCGTTTCGTCGCGATGGGTATGCGGTGACGCGGGTAGCACGCCCGGGCGCCGATCTCGAGCTCACCCGCGCTGCGCGTGTCACGCTGGTGGCCTGCAAGCGCTGGAAGGTTGCGCGCACCGGCGTCGAGCCCCTGCGCGAGCTGGACGCGGCGCGCGAGTCCCACGAGGCGCACGACACCATTTACGTCGCCGGTGGCGAGGTCACCCAGTCGGCGCGTTCCTTCGCTTCGGGCAGGCGCATGCGCATCCTCGAAGGCGCGGCGCTGGCCGAACTGGTCAAGCGCGTCTCGCTAAGCGCGCCTCACCAACAGGCTTAGCCGCAACCCGATTTAACAACAATTTTTTTCGGGAACCGCACAACTATTAGCTTTGCGGGCAATTTTGTGCTGGTACCGGTACATTTTACGGCTGGGGTGCCGGTCATTCCGCGGCGTGCGGGGCCTCCAGCACCGGCACCGCGGCCACTAGTTGGCGCGTGTACGGATGCGACGGCTCGGTGAGCACCTGCGCGGCCGGGCCGGTCTCGACGATGACACCGCGCTGCATGACCGCCACGCGGTCGGCAAAGTGGCGCGCGATCGAGATGTCGTGCGTGATCATGAGGTAGGCCACGCCGCGTTCTTCCTTGATGTCGAGCAGCAGGTTGAGGATCTGGCCGCGGATGGAGACGTCGGCGCCCGACAGCGGTTCGTCGGCGACGATGAGGCGCGGGTTCATCGCCAGCGCCCGCGCTATGGCCAGCCGCTGGCGCTGTCCGCCGGAGATCTCGTGCGGGAAGCGCGGCAGGTAGTCGTGCCCCGGCGAGAGCCCGACGCGGTCGAGCAGGCGCGCGGCCTGCTCATCCACCGCCTCGCCCGCGCCGGGCAGTGCCTGCGCCATGAGCTCCCGCGCCGAGCGGCGCGGATTGAGCGAGGAGGTGGCGTCCTGGAAGATCGGCTGCATGGCGACGCGCGCGCGGCGCAGTTCGCCCGCGGAAAGCTCGCTCAATACTCTCCCTTCGAGCACCACGCGCCCGCTGTCGGGCGCAAGCAGGCCGAGCGCGATGCGCCCGAGCGTGGATTTGCCCGACCCGCTCTCGCCCACCAGCGCGACGGTCTCGCCGCGCCCCACCGTGAGGCTCACGTTGTCGACCGCCTTGAGCGGTGTGCCGCCCGTGCGGCGGAAAGTCTTCGAGATGCCCACCAGCTCGAGGATGGGCGTGCTGGCGGGGGTGGCCATCAGTGATGCGCCCAGCAGCGCACCTGCTGGGCCCCGGCGTTGAGCGCCGGCCCGGGCTCGGGCATCGCTTGCGCGCACTCGGTGCGCGCGAGCGGGCAGCGCGGCGTGAACGGGCAGCCCGGCGAGAGCGCGGAAAGGTTGGGCGGGTCGCCCGCAATGGTCGCGAAGCGCCCCTCGGCATTGCGCGCGGCCTGCGCGGCCTGGAGCAGGCCGACGGTGTACGGATGCGCGGGGTGCTGGAATACGTCTGCGGTGCGCCCCCACTCAACAGTGTGACCGGCGTACATCACGTAAATCCGGTCGCAGGCTGACGCTACGATGCCGAGGTCGTGCGAGATCAGCAGCAGCGCCATCCCCAGCCGCTCACGCAGTTCGCGGATCAGCGCGAGGATCTCGGCCTGGGTGGTGACATCGAGCGCGGTGGTCGGCTCGTCGGCCACCAGCAGGCGCGGCCCGCAGCCCAGGGCCACGGCCAGCAGCGCGCGCTGGCGCATGCCGCCGGAGAGTTCGTGCGGATACGCTTCGGCCGCGGCGGCGGGCAATTTCACCAGCGCCAGCAACTCGGCCACGCGCGTCGCGGGCGACAGGGCCGGCGCATGCCGGCGCACGCTCTCGGCGATCTGCCGCCCCACCCGCATGACCGGGTTGAGGTAGGACAGCGGATCCTGGAACACCATGGCCACGGGGTTGCCGCGCATCGCCTGCCACTGGTCCTCGTCGAACGCCGTGACATCGGTGCCCGCGATGCGGATGTGGCCCGACTCGATGCGCGCGATGTTGCGCGGCGCCAGGCCGAGCGTGACGCGGGCAAGCGTCGACTTGCCCGAGCCGGATTCGCCCACCAGCCCCACGGCTTCGCCTTCGCCCACGCTGAGCGTCACGTCGTTCATCGCGTAGGCCACCGTGCCCCGGGTGCGGTAGGCCAGGCGCAGCGCTTCGATCTCGAGGATGTTGGCCATCGCCTAGCGCGTCACGGTGCGGGGGTTGAGCGCCGATCCGACCGCGTCACCGAGCAGGTTGAAAGCGAGCACGGTGAGAAAGATCGCCAGGCCCGGGAACACCGACATCCACCACGCGTTGAACAGGAACCGCTGGCCGGCGTTGAGCATGCGGCCCCAGCTCACGATGTCGGCCGAGGACAGGCCCAGGAACGACAGTGACGCCTCGAGCAGGATCGCCTGCGCCACCACCAGCGTGCCCGCAGCGAGCACCGGCGCCATCGCGTTGGGCACCACCTCGGCGGCGAGGATGGCCCATTCGCGCACGCCCAGGCAGCGCACCGCATCGACGAACTCGAGCTGCTTGATGCGCATCACCTCGCCGCGCGTGATGCGCGCGATCTGCGGCCAGGCGAGCAGCACGATCACCGCCACCACCTGCGTGAGGCCGGTGCCCGAGAGCGCCACGATGACCGCCGCGAGGATGAAGCTCGGCACCACCTGGAACATTTCCGCCACGCGCATCACCACGAGGTCGAGCCAGCCGCCATAAAAGCCAGCCGCGGCGCCGAGCAGCACGCCGAGCACGGTGGCGCCGAAAGCGGCGCTCACGCCCACCGCCAGCGAGACCTGCGAGCCGAACAGGATGCCGAGCAGCATGTCGCGGCCCAGCTCGTCGGTGCCCAGCCAATGCTCCATGGAGGGCCCCACCATGGCGTTGTCGGTAATCTGGTGCGGGTCCACGCCCGGCAGCGCGAAGGTCACGACCGCGACCAGCACCAGCACCGCCACGTAGGCGCCGGAGGCGATGCCGGCGCGATAGGCGAGGAAGCGCTGCAGAAACCTAGGCATTCTTGCCATAGCTCGCACGCACGCGCGGATCGAGCGCGGCGTACAGGATGTCGGTGATGAGGTTGGCGATGACCACCGCGATGGCGGTCACGAGGAAGATGCCGAGCAGCACCGGGTAGTCGCGGTTGCCGATGGAGGTGATGAACAGGTTCCCCAGCCCCGGCCAGGCGAACACGGTTTCGACCAGGATCGCGCCGGTGAGCGAGTGGCCGAAGTTGTAGCCGATGACGGTGATCACCGGGATCATCGCGTTGGGCAGCACGTGCTGCCACAGCACGGTGCGGCGCGACAGGCCCTTGGCGCGCGCGGTCAGGACGAAATCCTGCGACAGCGCCTCGAGCACGCTGGCGCGCGCCACGCGCGCCACGATCGCCACGTAGAAGATGGTGATGCTGAACACCGGCAGCACCATGTGCCAGGCCACGTCGCGCACCCACGCCCAGCCCTGCAGCGATTCGCGCGCCGACACCATCCCCTGTGCGGGCAGCCACGGCAGCTGGATGGCAAACGCAATCACGAGGATCTGGCCGAGCCAGAAGATCGGGATCGAGAACCCTGTCACGCTGAGCGCGGTGATGCTGCTGTCGATCAGGCCGCCCGCGCGCGGCGCGGCAGCCAGCGCCATGGCGATGCCGAGGAACGCGGCGAGGCTCAGCGCCGGCACCATGATGAGGAGCGTATAGCGCGCGCGGTCGAGCACGAGCCCGAGGACCGGCTGGCGGTTGGAGAACGAAAACCCGAGGTTGCCCTGCGCGAGGTTGGTCAGGTACAGCCACAACTGGGTGCTTAGCGGCTGGTCGAGGCCGAAGTCCTTGCGCACCTGCTCGATGTAGCCCGGCGGGGTGGGGAAATCGCCGACCAGGGCCTGGATCGGGTCGCCCGGCACGAGGTGGATGATGAAGAAAGTGGCGATGACGATCGCGAGCACGAGCGGGCCGGCCCACGCGAGCCGCGCCAATACGTAGCGACCCACTAGACGGGAACCGGGTGAGGAGCGCGTGCGCTCATGCGGCGCGAAAAAGAAACACGCGTCATGCCGCGCCACGAAGAAACGCGCATCACGCTGCGCGTCGATGCCGTTCCGCCGGCACCAGCAACCGCACCAGTTCGCGGAAATCCTTGACCGATTCGAGGTCCGCGACGCATTCGATGAGCGCGCGGCAACCGGCCACGCCGAGCGCGGGCTCGAGCAGCGAATCAACCTTGGCGCGCAGCTCCTCGTCGGTGAGCGGCCGTTCGGGCGCGCCCTTGGCGAAGGGCGTGTGTCGCTCGATCCTGCGCCCGTCGGCGAGCTCGAATTCGAGCGGTGGGTATTGGCCCGGTTTCACCACCCGGTCGGCCAGCACGCGTGTCGCGCCCATCAATCGCTTTACTTCGGGCTCGGCATCGCGCAGCGGCGCAAACTGGTCCAGCGTGCCGCGGCCGCTGACGGCGCCGGCCGCGAGCGCGTACTGGATACTGAACTGCGCTTCGAGCAGGCTGCCGACCGTGGGGCGGTCGAACTGGAGACGGTATTGCTCGTTGCCGTGCACCACCATGCCGGCAATGTCGGTGCTCGCAAGGCGCAGTTCGCGCATGGTGTCGAACAACGTGTCCTGGCAGGCGTGCAGGCCGCGGCAGCAGGCGTAAGGCTTCATCCCCGAGCGCGCGATCCTGAATTCGCTCCCCAGCCCTGCAAGCGTCGCCTCCGGCGTGGCCACGCCCTTGGCATAGGTGGAATAGAACCCGCCCCATTCGGCTTCGAGCACTTTGCGTGGCCCGGTCATGCCGGACTGCGCAAGCAGGGCCGCCGACAGGCCGTTCTCTGATGCCTTGCCGGGATGGAAGCGCTTGGTCATTGCGCCGTCGGCGAGGAAAGCCCAGATGCCACCGGTGAAGGTGCCGGCCACGCCGAGGGCATCGGCGAATCGCTCGGCATCCAGCCCCAGCAGTTTTGCGCTCGCCGCCGCGGCGCCGAAACTGCCGCAGATGCCGGTCGAATGCCAGCCGAGGTCGTTGACCGGGCGGTAGCCGCCTGCGCCCTCCAGCGTACGCGCTGCGAGGTCGTAGCCGGCCACCAGCGCGGTGATTGCCTCCTTGCCGCTGAACGTGAGGCGGCCGGCCAATGCGCACAGCGCGGGCGTCACGACCGCACCCGAGTGCCCGCAGCCGCCGAAGTCGTCGAGTTCCAGTGCATGCGCGGCCGTGCCGTTGACCATCGCGGCCATCGGCGCGGGCAGCGTCTCGGCGCGACCCCACACCGTGGCCGAGCCACTGGTGGCCTCGACCGATGCCTGCGCCGCGGCCAGGGCCGCGTCCACCACGTCGGTGTTGGCGCCGGCGATGCCGGCCGCGAGCGTATCGACGAGGAAGCGCTTGGCCAGGCGCACGGTCTCGGCCGGCAGGTCCTCGTAGCGCGCTGCCGACCAGTAGTCCGCCAGCGATTCGGTCAGCGTGCGCGCCGCGCCCATCAGAAGCTCACTTGCGCAGCCACGCGCGATTCCACCACTGGTAGGCGGCGGCCTGCCACATGCCGCGCAGGTTTTCGCCTGCGGCGCCCATCTGCGCCTGCTGGTGGACCGTCAGCGTGGGGATGTCGCGGGCGATCAGTTCCTGCGCCTGGAAGTAGAACTTGGCGCGGCCGGCCTGGTCGGCCGCGTCGCGGCCCTTGTCGAGGAGCTCGTCGACCTGCGGGTTGGAGTAGCCGCTCGCGTTGTTGAAGTTCGTGCCCTGCTTGATATAGGCCGAGTGGAAAGTGCGCGCGATCCCGAGCGCCGGATCCCCCGAGGTCGAATAATTCTGCAGCGTGGCGTCGAAATCGTAGTCGCCGTAGACCTTCTTGAGCACCACCGGCCGCTCCGCGCCTTCGAGCGTCACCTTCACGCCGGCGGCCTGCCAGAAGCGCTGGATCGCCTGTGCCCACGAGGTGTACTCGCCGCGGCCCGGGTCGAACGACAGGCGCAGCGTGAAGCGCGTGCCGTCGGCGCCCTTCTTGAATCCGGCCTCGTCGAGCAGCGCTTCGGCCTTCGCCCGGTCGTAGGGGTAGAGCTTCTCGTAGTTCGCCGCCGGGTTGTAGGACCACGTGATGCGTGAGTCGAACGGGCCCGCGCCGGCCTGGCCGCTGCCAAGAAACACATTCTTCAGGATGTAGTTGCGATCGAGCGCGATCATGAGCGCCTGGCGCACCTTGACGTTGTTGAGCGGCGGCTTTCTCGTGTTGAGGATGATGATGTCGTCGCTGGGGTAGTTCACTTCCTTGAGCGAGAACTTGGGGTTCTTCTCGAACACCTTGAACGCGCTGATGGGGAAGTAGTACTGGTCGATGTAGTCGACTTCGCCGGCCTGCAGAGCAAGGATGCGCGCGCCCGGGTCCGGCATGATCTTCACCACGATCCGGTCGAGGAACGGCTCTCCCTTGGCCCAGTAGTTGGGGTTCTTAACGAACGTGAGCTGGCTGCCGCGCACCCAGTCCTGCAGCATGAACGGGCCGCTACCCACCGGCTTGGTAAGCGTGGCGGCGTTCTTCAGCACATCGGTGCCGCGGAAAATGTGGGCCGGCAGGATCGCCGCGTTCTGCTCGCACGCGAGCGAGAACAGGAAAGGCCCGAAAGGCTTGGACAGCTTGATCACCACCGTCTGCGGGTCGGGCGTGAGGATCTCCTTGATCGCGTTGCCCGGCGCGGCGAACTTCGATCCGTACTTGGAGCTCACCTCCAGCAGCGTGAACTTGACGTCTTCCGAGGTCAGCGGCTTGCCGTCGTGCCAGTTGGCCTTGTTGAGCTGGAAGGTATAGGTGAGCGCATCCGGCGAGATGGTCCACGACCGGGCCAAAGACGGCACGATCTTGAAGCCCTCGGCAAAGCGCACGAGGCCGTCATACAAGATGCAGCCGGCGAAAACATCGGGCACGCCGACCGTGATGTTCGGGTTGAGCGCGCCGGGGTCGGAGCCCAGCGCGGCCACGGCAGTGCCTCCGTAACGGGGCTGCTCGGTTGCGCCCTGGGCGAGGAGGGCGGTGCTGGCGGCAAGCGCCGCGCAGGCGGCGATCAGGCGAAGGCTGGCATTGTGCATCGTTCAGCTCCGGGTCTTGAGGATGGCCAGCGTGCGCGCCATCTCGTTGGTCTGGATCATGAGGGCCTCGTCGGTGCCCAGGCCCGGCTTGGACAGCATGAAGTCCGGCTGGCAGGCGAGGCCGATGTGCGTGCAGATGCGCGCCGAGTGGTCGGTTTCGTTGGCGGTGCCGCCCAGGCACGCGCCCATGCCCTTCTTCCTGCAATGGAGCACCGCCTCGATGGTGTTGTTGATGCCGCCGAGGTCGGGGGTCTTGATCTGCACGAAATCGGCGGCCTGCGCGTCGGCGAAGAGGCCAATGTCCTCCAGCGTATTGCACCACTCGTCGGCGATGATGCCCACGCCGATGCCTTTTTTCTTCAGCAGCCCGCGCAATTCGCCGAACTTGGCGATCTGCTCGGCCTGGGTCTTGGCGATCAGGGGCGATTCGACCAGCAGGTCGTACGGTGCGGCCGCCTCGCGCAGCGTGCCGATGTAATTGGCGATCGCCTCCACGTCCATGGAGAACAATTCTCCCAGCGTGCCGTACAGGTCGGCGTGGATGCGGGGGCGGTAGTCCGCATCGCCGATCGTCTTGATGCGCGTGGCGACCATCTTGACCCAGGCATGCAGGATCTCGCCCTTGAGGCCGACGTGTTGCTTCACCACCGTGAAGGAGGCGTGCGGCAGGAGCTCGAAGCGCTTGAGGATGATGCGGTCGAGCTGGCTGGGATCGTCCTTGTGGCCCGAGGCAAGGATGCCGATCGGGTGCTTGGAAATGGTGGTGCCGTACTCGCGCGCAATGACCTCGGCCATCGTCTCCTTGCCCGCCAGCGCGGTGGCGTGCAGCAGCGCCTGGGTGATGCCGTAGCGCAGCGCGGTGTGCAGGCGCTTGCCCGAGAAGTGCATGCGATCGAGCTCGTCGGCATTGGCCTTGAAGGCCGAGATGTCGCGCCCGGTGAGCGCGGCAGCCACAGGCCCCTGCATGACGTCCATGTAGTCGACGGCATTGAAGACCGGGTCGCGTCCGGCGACGCCGGCCAGGATCACGTCGGCGCAATCACCGAAGGCCACCTGCCCGTCCTCCAGCACCAGCATGACCGAGATGACGGTGCCCGGCTCGACGATCTTGCGGAACCCCGGCGTGACCGTGGGGCCGTGGAAGATCATGCCGTCCTGGCGGGCCCCGGCCTTGATCGCCATGAGGTCGCGATGCATGTAGCCCGAGCGCCCCGCGGCGCAAATGACCTGCTTTACCTTCATGCGGCTCCCCGATTATTTTGTGTGTGGCTTTTGCGGCAGCGCCTGCCCGGCGTTAAGCTGGCGGGATGCGAGGATGCCGAGGATGAAATCGATGGTACGGGCCGGCGCGAGCCGGCGTCAATGCGATTCCCGAATGGGCTGCGAAACGGCGCGGGGGCGCCCATGAGCGCCGCGGATCCGGCGCTCGTACTCGCCACCGCGCAAAAGAAGGACCTGCCTCAACTGGTGGAACTGCTCGGCGTGCTGTTCGCGGCCGAGGCCGACTTCGTGCCCGACGCGGCCAAGCAGCGGCGCGCGCTCGAGGCGATCCTCGCCGACGAACGCATCGGGCGCATCTATGTCGCGCGCGAGGCGGGTCGCGTGGTCGGCATGGTGAGCACGCTGTACACAATCAGCACCGCCGAGGGTGGCAAGGCCGCATGGCTGGAGGACATGGTGGTGCTGCCCGAACTGCGCGGGCGCGGCATCGGCGCGGCACTGCTTTCGCACGCCGTAGTGGGTGCGCGCGAGGCCGGGTGCATGCGCCTCACGCTCCTGAGCGACGAGGACAACGCCCTCGCCCACGGGGTGTACGCGGCCGAAGGCTTCCAGTTTTCGGGCATGCGCCCGATGCGGCTGAAATTATAGGAAGAGGGTCAGGCGGTGGCGGGACGGCGGTCGGCGAAGATCTTGCCGAGGGTCTGCGAGAACGGCAGCACCTCGGCGCCCTCGAGCACGCCGTGCTTCACCATCTCGCGGTGCAGTTCCGGCAGGTTGTAGTGCGGCACCGAGGCGTACAGGTGGTGCTCGATGTGGTAGTTGACGTGGTGCGGGAAGACCAGCCACCCCACCAGCGCCCCGGTGAGGTTGGTGCGCGCCGCGGTCAGCGGGGAGGAGAAATCGGTGGTCGCGCCGTGCTCAGAAATCGCCCGCAAGCGCAGGATAGCCTGCACCACTGTCACCAGCGGCAGCACCCACAGGATCAGGTACTCGAACAGCGTGCCGGTGGCCGCGGCGATCACCAGCGCGGCGACGGCGACGCCGATCACCATCGCCCGGTCGCGGCGCGCCTCGCTGCGTAAGCGCTCGGAGGTGTCGTTGAGCGGGCGCAGCGCCACGTTGGTTTCGGTATTGATCGCGGGGGCGCCGAAGAAGTAGGCGTAGGTCTTCCACGCGGTAAACCCGGTCAGGTCCTTGAGCAGTTTTTTGGCGAGATACGCGCGCCCGCGCGGGTAGCCGCCGTGCAAGGCGGTATCCGGGTCGGCGGGCCCATACAGGTTGTTGTGGTGCAGGCGGTGGATCACGCGGTAGGTGCGCATCGACAGGCCCTGCACGGTGGCACAGGCGCGGCCGACGGCATCGTTGAGCCAGCGCTGCTCGAACAGGCGGTAGTGCGCGGCGTCGTGGGCGAGGATGAACAGGGCGTGCTGGCGCGTGCCGATCAGGATCACGCAGGCCGCCACGATGACCGGCGTCCACAGCGCGAGCGCGATCCACACCAGCGCGGCGATCACCAGCACTTCCTGGAGCACCGAGGCCAACGAGCGCGTGAACGAGATTCTTGCCAGCCGTTGCACGATCGCCGGCGGCAACGCCTTGCGGTAGTCGTCGCGGAACTCCTCGCCAGCGGCGGCGGGGGTGTCGCGGGACGAATCGCTGGCGCAGGCGGCCGGCGGGCTTTGGGCGGGACCGGAAGGCGCGGCGCTCATGGTGCCTGCGATTCTACGCCGTCAGGCTGCGGCCCAAATCTGGGAGAATTGTTCTCCGGCCTGCTTCGGATGCCCTGCCAATGACCCCGCAACGTACGTTCTGGACCCTGGTGATCTCCTCGGCGGCGATCCTCGCCGTGACCATGGGGGTGCGCCAGTCGACCGGCCTGTTCGTCTCCTCCCTCAATTCGAGCACCGGGCTTGGCATCGTTACGGTGAGCTTCGCGCTGGCCGTGGGGCAGTTCGTGTGGGGCGCGGCCCAGCCCCTGTTCGGCATGCTGGCCGACCGGGTGGGGTCGTTTCGCGTCATTGTGATCGGCGCGGTCCTGCTGGCCATCGGCATGGCGGTCACGCCGTGGATGGATTCGAGCCTCGGGCTCATTTTCGCGATGGGCATCCTCACCGCCGCAGGGGCGGGCGCCGGGAGTTTCTCGATCCTCATCGGCGCCGCGGCCCAGCGCCTGCCCGCCGACCGGCGTTCCTTCGCGTCCGGCTTCATCAACGCGGGCGGCTCTTTCGGGCAGTTCGTGTTCGCGCCGCTTGCGCAGGTCCTCATCTCGGCTTTCGGCTGGGTGGTGGCGATGGTGACCCTCGCTGTGACCACGCTCACCACCATCCTGCTGGCGCTGCCGCTGCGCCAGACCAAGGCGGCGGCCGCCGCGACCATGGCGCCGCCCCCGGGTGGCATGACGCTCGGGCAGCAGACGCGCATCGCGTTCCGCGACCCCAGCTACTGGTGCCTGCACGCGGGCTTCTTCACCTGCGGCTTCCACATCGCGTTCCTCGTCACGCACCTGCCCGGCGAGGTGGCGTTGTGCGGGCTGCCCGCATCGGTGTCGGCGGCGTCGCTCGCCATCATCGGGCTGGCCAACATCGTGGGCAGCATCAGCGCCGGGTGGCTCGGCCAGACCAAGCGCATGAAGATGATCCTCGTGTGGATGTACGCCTCGCGCGCGGTGGCGGTGGCGATTTACCTCGTCTCGCCCAAGACCGACTTCACCTTCTACGTGTTTTCCGCGGTGCTGGGGCTGACGTGGCTCTCGACCGTGCCGCCGACCGCTGGGCTGGTGGGCAAGTTGTTCGGCGCGCGCTACCTTGCAACGCTGTTCGGCCTGACCCTGTTCAGCCACCAGATCGGCGGGTTCTTCGGCGCGTGGCTCGGCGGCATCGCGATCGACCGGACCGGCAGCTACGACTGGATGTGGTACGCCGACATCGTGCTCGCGAGCCTAGCGGCGCTGGTCAACCTGCCGATCCGCGAGGAAAAGCCGGTGCTGGCAGGGGCCGAGGCGTAAGCGCCCAGCCCGCCGAGCCCGCTTAAATTCTGGACATTTGTTTTGTTAGAGTTAACAGGAGAGCGGCTCTCCCAGCAGTTAGTATACTCGATCAAATATAATCAGCCAGGCTTTTTTGCCGCCAGCAGCACCGAGCGCCACTTCTGCGTCTCGGCTGCGATGAAGTCCTTGAACTCCTGCGGCGTGCTGGTGATGTTGGGTGAGGCCATCTCGGCGATGCGCCGCGCCATCTCGGGCTCCTTGAGCGCGTTCACGGTTTCCGCGTGCAGGTGGTTGACGATCTCCGCCGGGATGCCGGCGGGCGCGATCAGCCCGTACCAGCCGCCGGCCTCGAAGCCCTCCAGCCCCGCTTCCGACATGGTCGGCACGTCCGGCAGCAGCGGGGCGCGCACCTTGCTCGTGACCGCCAGCGCGCGCAGCTTGCCGGCGCGGATGTGTCCCAGCGTGAGGAGCGGGTTCTCGATCGTGAAAGGGAATTCGTTGGTGAGCACCGCCATCACTGCCGGTGCGCTGCCGTTGTAGTGCACGGGGGCGGCGGCAAAGCCCGCCCGCTGGCGGAACGATTCCTGCGCGAGCAGTTGCGGCGAACCGACGCCCGGGGTGGGATAGAGCACCTCCTGCGGCGATTTTTTCATCGCCTGAATGAGCGACTGCAGGTCCTTGTAGGGTGAATTGGCGGCGACCACGAGCACCAGGGGGGTCTTGGCGACGATCGTGATCGGGATCAGGTCGACCAGCGGGTCGAATCCGAGGTTGGCCTCGGTGGTCGGGCTCACGGCCAGCGGTCCGCTGCTGCCGAGCATGATTGTGTACGGATCGCCTTTGGCCCGGGCGACCAGGCCCGTGGCCAGGTTGCCGCCCGCGCCGGGCCTGTTCTCGACCACGAAAGGCTGTCCCATGGTGCGTGTGAGGCGGTCGGCGAGGAGCCGGCCCAGCGTGTCGACGATGCCGCCGGGGGCGAAGCCGACGAGCATGCGCACGCGCTTGTTCGGGTAGGCCTGCGACTGCGCGAAGCCCGCACCTGAGGCGAGCAGCGCCGCCGAGGCGCCTGCCGCGGCGAGCAGGCGACGACGCACGGTCGAGGCCGGCTCGCGCGCCCCGTGTTGGGCCGCGCTCAAGTTCGATACGGCGTTGCGCTTTTTCATTGCGGCTCCAGGACAAAGGTCAGGGTGGTTTCTTTTGTGATGATCCCGCCGCGGTTGCCCGGCTCGATCGAGCCGTAGCGCTGCGAATAGGCGGGTGGCAGTTCGCGTGCTTCTCGCGGAGCGAGCCACAGGCGCAGCAAATGGCGGCGTTTTTCGCGCTCGGGCCAGTCCTCGAAGTCGGTGCGGCTGTGGAGGATCTGGTGGTTGTGCACGAACTGCATGTCGCCGGGGCGGAACTCGATGGTGATGTTGAGCTCGGGGTCGTTGGAGAGCGTGTCGAGGTAATCGAGTGCCTCGTGTTCGGCGGCCGAAAGCCTGCGGGCCTCGGGGAAATTGTCCTGCGCCGAGCGGATGTACTGGCCGGAGAAGATGGTCGAGAGCTCGCCCGCGTGCCAGTTGAACACCGGCAGCTCGAACCACGGCAGCATCCCCGGCGGGACTTCGCCGCGCCGGTCGGTCGGGAAGGCGTTGAACAACAGCCGCCACAGGTCCGGGCGGCGGCGGTACATCTCGTCGTGCAGCGTGATCGAGCTCACCAGCCGGCTTTCGCCGCCTGACTTCGACGTCTTCAGGCACAGCAGCGCCACGATGTCGCACGAATCCGTGTGGTACTCGAGTTCGCGGTTGGTCTGGTAATAGCGCGTGGTGGGCTTCTTGATGTCGAGGCCGAGGTCGCACACGTGGCCGAGAAGGTGTCCCTTGGCGTTCTGCGAGCGAAAGCGCCCGAAATGGGCGCCGATGCCGAGGTAGGCCACCGCGCTCTCGGCCGTGCTGTAGCGCGTTATGGGGAAGCCGCGCAGCATCGAGAAACCCATGCCGTGCTGCACCCCGTTGAGGAGTCCTTCGAGCCTGGTACTCAGCGAAGGCAGCTTGAAAGTCTGCGGCGTGATGTCGCCCATTTCGCGTCCGGCAGCAAAATGCGCGCGCACCGCGGAGTCCAGCTCGGCGAGGTCTTCGGGGCTGAACTCGTACACCCACTCGCGTTTGCGCTCGGGCGTGTCGATCTCGGGCCCCTTCCAGGCGGCTGGGCCGCCGATTGGTCCGGACGGGAGCGGCGAGGGGCCGACCGGAATGGCTTTCGCACCGGTGGTGTTGTGCATGCTGGGAACTGCGGACATGGGATGTCCTCCTGGGAAAGGGGGCGGCTGGCGGTTCAGCCGAAGGTGCCGGGATAGGCGCCGCCGTCGAGCAGCAGGTTCTGGCCGGTGATGAAGCCGGCCTGCGCGCTGCAAAGGTACGCACACGCGTCGCCGAACTCCTCGATGGTGCCGAAGCGTCCGGCGGGATTGGCCTCGGCGCGTACGCGGCGCAGTTCTTCTTCGCTCTTGCCGGTCTTTTCCGCGTTGAACTTGAAATTGGCGCGCAGGCGATCGGTCTCGAACGGACCCGGCAGCACCGCGTTGATGGTGACGTTGTGGCGCACGGTCTTTCGCGACAGGCCGGCGACAAAGCCCGTAAGGCCGGTACGCGCGCCGTTGGACAGGCCGAGCTCCGGGATCGGGTATTTGACCGCGCCCGAGGTGATGTTGATGATGCGGCCGAATTTGCGCGCGATCATCTTGTCCACGACCGCGCGGATCAGCAGGATCGGCGTGATCATGTTGCCGTCGAGCGCCTTGATCC
>JBDTRN010000020.1:0-18803 GCA_039931715.1 Betaproteobacteria bacterium | reverse complement strand
ATCTTCGAGACGTGGAACAAGATCTCCTCGATCGGCGCGTTCGGCTTCGGGTTCTCGCAGCTCCTGTTCCTGTACATCATCGTGAAGGCGCTCTCGAGCGGCCCGAAGGCGGCGGAAAAGCAGTGGGAAGGCGCCGACTCGCTGGAATGGACGCACCTGCCCTCGCCCGCACCGTACCACTCGTTCGAGACCCCGCCGGTCATCAAGTGAGCGCAGGCTTGTCCCAGGCACCCGATGCAGGCACAGGCGTGAGCCGCAACGCAAAGACCGGTCTCGTACTGGCGGCGGTGGCGCTGGTGTTCTTTCTCGCCATCATCGCCAAGTACTGGCTGCTGCGATGAGCGCGACACCTCTTGGCGAAGTCCCCGGCGAGGTGCCGGGAAACAACCGGCGCACGCTTGTAAAGCTGTCGATCGTGGCCGCGCTGATGTTCGGCTTCGGTTACGCCATGGTGCCGTTCTACAAGCAGATCTGCCAGGCGCTGGGGATCAACAGCCTGGTGCCGGTTGCGACCGCGACGAAGGAAAACACCCAGGTCGACTTCGCCCGCACGGTCACCATCGAGCTGGACGCCAATGCGCATCACCTGCCGTGGCGCTTCCGGCCCCTGCAGAGTCACGTTGAGGTGCACCCGGGCCAGCTCACCACGATCGAATACGAGATCGTCAACACGCGTAATGCCCCCGTGACAGGGCAGGCGGTGCCAAGCTACGGGCCTCAACTTGCCGGCCAGTTCTTCAACAAGCTCGAGTGCTTCTGCTTCACCAAACAGACGCTGGCGGCCGGCGAAACCCGCCGCATGCCGGTGGTGTTCCTCATCGACCCGAAGCTGCCGGCCGACGTGAAGACCATCACCCTGTCCTACACCTTCTTCGAGGTGGCTGGCATGGGAGGCAAGTCTTGATGGTCGCAGGCGCCCCGCGCAAGGCGTCCGGCGCCGAAGTGGCCCGCGCGGTGTTCTGGTCGTTTTTCGGGGTGCGCAAGAAAAAGGACTACGCCAGCGACTCGGCGCGCATCAGCCCGGCGCAGATCGTGGTCGCCGGCCTGTTTGGGGGCGTAGTGTTGGTGCTGACGCTGGTGATGATCGTCAAGCTGGTCACCAGCTAGCGAAGCAAACAGCTGGATTCAGGGATCAAGGGAGAATACGAAATGTCGCAACATCCGACCGCTCAGGCCACGCCGGCCTACTACATACCTCAGCCAATGCCGTGGCCCATCATGGGCTCGGTTGGCCTGTTTTTCATGGCCCTCGGCGCCGTTTTCGTGTTCAACGGCATGAGCGCCGGCTGGGTGTCGCTTGCGCTCGGATTCGTGATCCTGCTCTACATGATGTTCCGCTGGTTCGGCGACGTGATCCGCGAATCCGAAGGCAACCTGTATTCCAGGCAGGTGGACCTCTCGTTCCGCTGGGGCATGAGCTGGTTCATCTTTTCGGAGGTGATGTTCTTCGCCGGGTTCTTCGGCGCCCTGTTCTGGGCGCGCATGGTTTCCGTCCCGGACCTGAGCAGCCTGTTGCACAACGAGCTCCTCTGGCCCGGCTTCAACGCTCACTGGCCTTCGGCCGGCCCCGGGTTCGCGGAGAAATTCTCACCGATGGGCGCCTGGGGGCTCCCCGCGCTCAACACCTTCCTGCTGCTTTCGTCGGGTGCCACGATCACGGTCGCCCACTGGGCGCTGAAGGAAAACAAGCGCGGCATGCTCAACCTTTTCATGTTCCTGACCGTTGCACTGGGCGTCATGTTCCTTTCCTTCCAGGTGATCGAGTACGGCCACGGGTACTCGGAGCTGAACCTCAAGCTCTCCACCGGCGTGTACGGCTCGACTTTCTACATGCTCACGGGGTTTCACGGTTTTCACGTCACCCTCGGCGCGATCATGCTGACGGTGATCCTCGCGCGCTGCCTTGCAGGGCACTTCACGCCCAACCACCACTTCGCCTTCGAGGCCGTGGCCTGGTACTGGCACTTCGTCGACGTGGTGTGGCTGGGGCTGTTCATATTCGTCTACTGGCTGTAGCAGGGCATCGCCGGTAAAGGTTAACGAGGAGGAGGGTTTCGGGCGCGCGCACCAAGACGCCCGCCTGGAGCCCCGGAGGCAGCAAGTTTGATGCCGCACGCAGTGCGGCATCTTTTTTTGCGGAGCGGGGGGCAGACCCGGAAACGGCGGCCCCAAGGGGCCGTCAGGCGCCAACAGTAATGTTTTTCAGCCGCCGACGCGGCCGGGAATGAAACCGAAGTAGTAGCTGGCCATCAAAATCAGGAACAGCGCCATCGACAGCCCCACGCGCAGGGCGAGGGCCTTGACCCCCCGCTTTGATTTTGCGTCGTCGTGCATGACGTAGTACAGCCCCGAACCGAGGCTCGCGACGATCAGGAGCAGCATGGCAATGACGAAATATCGCATGAATGCAGTTTAGTCCAAGGCAGGCAGCCATTCCACACGTCCCGCGACAATTGCACGGCCTGCGATTCCGCCCGAAGTGGGCGCCGATGATGCTCGTCCTTGCTGCAAGCATCGCCATGGTCTCGCTCGGCCAGTGGCAAGGCAGGCGCGCGGACGAAAAGCGCGTGCTCGCTGCCCGGTTCGAAGCCGCAGCCCATGGTGTTGCGCTCGCAGTGCCCGCAGGGACGCTCGCGGGATCGCTCGCCTTCAAGCCGCTCAGGGCGACTGGAGTGTTCCTGCCACAATTCACGATCCTGCTCGACAACAAGGTCTACCACGGCCGGCCGGGATATTACGTAGTGACGCCGATGCGCCTCGCCGGCGGCCCCATGCACGTGCTGGTAAACCGGGGCTGGGTTGCGGCCGGCCCGAGCCGTGCTGTCCTGCCGGAGGTGAAAACTCCGCAGGGCGAAATTACGCTCGAGGGGCTGGGCCTAGAGCATGCCCCGCGGGTTCTTGCCGCGGGCGAAGGCCGGCCGGCGGGCACGGTCTGGCAGAACGTCGCGCTGCAGGATTTCGCCACTTGGTCGGGCCTCGCGCTGCAGCCGGTGTTTCTCGAGCAGCATTCGGAGCTCGCCGACGGGCTCGTGCGCGACTGGCCACGGGCCGATTTCGGCATCGAGCGGCACGTGAGCTACGCAATCCAGTGGTACCTCATGGCGGCCGTCGCCGTGGCGATTTTTCTTGGACTGGGATTCGAACGTGCGAAACCTGCTTCCCGCTGACCCGGTGCGGCGCGGCCGCGTCAAACTGCTCGCGCTGGCGGCCTTCTTCGCCGTGCCGGTGCTGGCCGGCTATGTGGTGTATTTCTTCGACCTTGCGCCCGGGAGCACGGGCAACTATGGCACCCTCCTTGCCGCGCGGCCGTTGGCCGACACCCCCCTCGAGCCCATGGAAAGCGGTGAGCCGTTCCGTTTTTCGCAACTTCGCGGCAAGTGGCTGCTGGTGCAGTTCGACTCGGGTGCTTGTGCGACCTATTGCGAGCGCAAGCTGTACTTCATGCGCCAGGTCAGGAAGGCGCTGGGCAAGGACATGAGCCGCGTCGAGCGCGTTTGGCTGGTCACCGACCGGCAGGCGCCCGCGCCACGCCTGCTCGAGGCAATCGAAGGCACGCACTTGGCGCGCACTGCGGGCCGTGCGGTGGCGGCGGAGTTTCCAGCCGACCGTGCGGCGGCGGATCATGTGTACCTCGTCGATCCGCATGGCAACCTGATGATGCGGTTCCCGCGCGATCCCGATCCATCGCGCATGCTCAAGGACCTGCAACGGCTCATGAAGGTCTCGGGCATCGGATGAGCGCGGACCGCAGCGGTGCGTTCTTTCGCGCGCTCGTCCTCGTGTGCGCCTGCCTGACCTTCGTGGTGGTGGTCGTCGGCGCGTACGTTCGCCTCTCGGATGCGGGACTGGGGTGCCCCGACTGGCCCGGGTGCTACGGCAAGCTCACGCCTGCCGATGCGCAAAGCCACATCCAGCGTGCTGTCGAAGAACAAGGCGGCACGCACGGTCCGGTGTCAATGCACAAAGCGTGGAAGGAGATGGGGCACCGATACCTCGCCGGTTCGCTCGGCTTGCTGCTTGCATTTGTCGCGGTCCTCGCCTGGCGCCGCCGGCGACGCGAGGGGGCGTCGCCGTGGCTGGCGACAGCCATCGTGCTTGTCGTCGGCGTGCAGGCCACGCTGGGTAAATGGACAGTCACCATGCTGCTCAAGCCCGCGATAGTCACCGCGCACCTCATTGGCGGAATGACCACACTCGCCCTGCTGGTGTGGCTGGCGCTGCGGCAGTGGGTCCCGGGCGGCGGTGCAAAAGCGCCGGGGATGAGGGCATTGCGGCCCCTCGCCATTGCGGCGCTTGGCGTGCTGTGCCTGCAGATCGTGCTCGGTGGCTGGGTCAGCACCAACTATGCGGCGCTGGCGTGCCCTGACCTGCCGCTTTGCCGCGGGGCGGTCGTGCCATCCATGGATTTCGCCAATGCTTTCCATGTCGTGCGCGAACTCGGCATGACCGCGCAGGGTGGCTTGCTCCCGGGCGATGCGCTGGTGGCGATCCACTGGACGCACCGGCTGGTGGCGCTGGTGGTGGTGCTGACCCTCGCGACCCTTGCGATTCGCCTGCTGCGGGTGGCGCACGTGCGGCCACTGGGATGGCTGCTGCTTGCGCTGCTTGGCGCGCAGTTCCTGCTTGGGCTCGCCAATGTCGCGCTAAGCCTGCCGCTTGCGCTTGCTGCCGCCCACAATGCCGGCGCTGCCCTGCTGCTGACCCTGCTCATCGTGATAAACTACTTTTGTTTCCATGGACTTGCGCTTCCGCTGGCCGCTCGCCACGCGGCGCCCCGTCCACCTGGCTGAAACCCATCCGAATCCCCGACGTGTCCACCAACACCCTCGATTCCGGCGTTACCCGCACCCCCTGGCAGAAAGCGCGCTCGTTCTATGCGCTGACCAAGCCTCGCGTGGTGTCCCTGATCGTGTTTACCGCCGTCATCGGCATGTTCCTCTCGACACCGGGCATGGTCCCGCTGCAGGTGTTGCTGGCCGGCACGGTGGGCATAGCGCTCGTTGCAGGCGCCGCCGCCGCCGTGAATTGCCTCGTTGAGCAGAAGATCGATGCGCTCATGCGCCGCACCAGCTGGCGTCCGTTGCCGCGGGGCGACCTGACCGCGCTGCAGACGCTGCTGTTCGCGGGGGGAGTTGGCGGATTGGGGCTGTGGCTCCTCAACGCCTACGTCAACCCGCTCACCATGTGGCTCACGCTGGGCACGTTCGTCGGATACGCGGTGATCTACACGGTGATCCTCAAGCCCGCCACGCCGCAGAACATCGTGATCGGCGGCGCCTCGGGTGCGATGCCGCCGGTGCTGGGCTGGGCGGCCGTGACCGGCGAAGTCACTACCGAAGCGATGATGTTGTTCCTCATCATCTACACATGGACGCCGCCGCATTTCTGGGCGCTGGCGCTATACCGCACCGAGGAATACGCCAAGGCCGGGCTGCCGATGCTGCCGGTCACGCACGGGCAGAAATTCACCCGGCTGCATGTGCTGCTCTACACGCTGATTATGTTCGCCGCATCGCTGTTGCCGTTCGTGGTGCGCATGAATGGCTGGCTTTACCTGGGGGCGGCGATCGTGCTGGGCGGCATCTTCATCGCCTATGCCGTGCGCATCTATGTCGATTACAGCGATGCCCTTGCCCGGCGCACGTTCCGTTACTCAATCCTCTACCTCTCGCTGCTCTTCGCGGCGCTGCTCGCCGATCACTATCTTGTGGCGTAGCCTCGCCGCGCTGTTCATATGCCTTGCCCTCGCGGGCTGCGAAGGCGCGGGACCGAAATTCCGCAACGTGGACATCACCGGGGCGGACTACGCCAAGGATTTCTCGCTGACCGACTCCACCGGCAAGCCCCGCACGCTGGCCGACTTTCGCGGCAAGGTGGTGGTGGTGTTCTTCGGCTACACGCGCTGCCCAGATGTCTGCCCCACGACGCTGGTCGAGCTCAAAGGGGTGATGCAGAAGCTCGGTCCCGAGGCTGGCAAGGTGCAGGTCCTGTTCATCACGCTGGACCCGGAGCGCGACACCAAGGAAGTGCTCGCGCAGTATGTGCCGGCATTCGATCCGCGCTTCCTCGGCCTCTACGGCGACCCCGCCACGACGATGCGAACGGCCAAGGAGTTCAAGGTTTTCTACGACAAGCGCGCCGGCTCGTCCCCGGAGAGTTACACCATCGACCACACTGCCGCGAGCTACGTTTTCGATGCGAAGGGACGCGTGCGCCTGTTCGTGAGGCATGACCAGACGGGCGCGCTGGCCGAAGACATAGGCACCCTGCTCAAGGAAGGCGGCTAGCCGCCCGCAAAACAAAACGGCCGCAAGAGCGGCCGTCTAACAATCGAAATCGCGAGCCCTCGCGGGACTCGCCCGGAGTTATGCGACGACGGGCCCCATGACCTTGCGCATTTTCTCCAGCGCCTTGGCCTCGATCTGGCGGATACGCTCGGCCGATACCTTGAATTCCGCGGCCAGGTCGTGCAGCGTCAGGCCGCCCTTCTCGCGCAACCAACGCGTTTCCACGATCCGGCGGCTGCGCGCATCGAGGCTGTCGAGCGCCTTGGCCAGGCCTTCGGAGCGCAGGCGCTCGGACTGCTCGGCCTCGAGCACTTTGGACGGTTCGGCATTGGCATCGGCGGCGAGGTAATTGACCGGCGCATAGGACTCGTCGTCGTCATCCGCCTCGAAAGTCATCTCCTGGCCAGCCAGCCGCATCTCCATTTCGGAGACTTCCTCAGGCTTGACCTTGAGTTCCCTTGCCATGCTGCCGACATCCTCGGGGGACATCGTCCCGAGCCCCTTCTTCATTGAACGCAGGTTGAAGAACAGCTTGCGCTGGGCCTTGGTGGTTGCCACCTTGACCAGCCGCCAGTTGCGCAGGATGTACTCGTGCATTTCGGCCTTGATCCAGTGGATCGCGAAAGACACCAGGCGCACGCCGCGTTCGGGGTCGTAGCGCTTGACCGCCTTCATGAGCCCTATGTTGCCTTCCTGGATCAGGTCCGCATGGGGCAGGCCATAGCCCAGGTAGCCGCGCGCAACCGACACGACCAGGCGCAGGTGCGAGAGCACCAGTTCCCGCGCCGCGCCAAGGTCTTCCTTGTCGCGATAGCGGCGCGCGAGGTCCTTCTCCTGCTCGAGGCTCAGGAGGGGAAATCGGTTGACCGTCTGGATGTACGTATCCAGACTTCCGGCCGGCATGGGAACCGGAAAATGCGCCGGCAGAATCATTGATGCTTGCATGGCGTTATCTCCTTGGATTCAATTCTAGCACTCTCCGGTTTAGAGTGCCAATGGCTGCAATGGTTCAATGCAGCAGCCTGAAAAGGTCCTACTTTGGCTCGATTCCACGTAAGTAGATGCTTACTGACAGGTACGCTCCCAGCCATCCCAAAAGCCCCGCCAGCACCGCAACGGCCGCGGCATCGCCGGGAGCGAGAAAGCCAAGTTCGAAATGTGCCCCATACGTTTCAGACAACGGGCGGACGCCCTGGTTCAGCAGATGCAAGCTCCCTGCAAGAATGGCCAGGGCCACCCCGCCGCCTGCCACGCCCTGCAGTGCCCCGACGTAATAGAACGGCCTGCGGATAAAGCTGTCGGTGGCCCCCAGGAGCCGGGCCACTTCGATTTCCTCGCGCTGGGTGAGCACCTGCAGGCGGATGGTGTTGAAGGTCACGGCGATGAGGCCGGCCGACAACAGGGCGCCGACCATTGCCGTCGTGAGCTGGCCGATGTCGATGAGGGCGGCCAGGCGACGCGCCCAGCCCGTATCGGCCTGCACGGCGGCCACGCCCGGGCGTTTGCGCAGTTCGGAGGCGAGACCGTCCATTTCGCCGGGCCGGCTGGGGCGCAGTTTCAGCACGAACGTGTCGGGTAGGGGATTCTGGTTGAGCGCAGCCACCACTTCGGCAATTCCGGGAGTCTTGCGCAGTTCGGCGAGTGCCTCGCTTTTCGGGATGAATCGCACCGAGCTCACGCGCGCATCGGCCCGCAGCGACTTATCGAGGGCGTCACGCGTGGACGTCTCGGCCGTCGCGGCGAGGAACACGCTGATCTGGGGTTCGAGCGAAAACCGTAACGCGATGCCTTGCAGGTTGGCGAGCAGTACATGCCCACCGGCGGGAAGCGCCAGCGCTATGCCCATCACCAGCACGTTGAGCAGGCTGGAGACCGGCTGGCCTGCGAGTTTGCGCAGGGCCCCCTTGAACGCCTGGGCATGGTGGGACAACCACGCCTTCATTCCGGGTCACCGCCTTCTACGAGGCGGCCCGCCTCGAGCCGCAGCACGCGCCTGCCGGCATGCTGGACGAGCGCAAGGTCATGGGTCGCCACCAGCACGGTTACCCCCACCTGCTGGAAGGCGATGAAAATTTCCATCACTGCTGCGGCCGAGTCGGCGTCGAGATTGGCGGTCGGTTCGTCCGCGAGCAGCACCGCGGGTCGGTTCGCCACGGCCCGCGCAATGGCAACGCGCTGCTGCTCGCCGCCCGACAGCTGGATCGGGTTCAGCTTTTCGCGCGATAACATCCCAACCTTGTCGAGCGCGGCGCGGGCGCGCCGGGCGGCCTCCTTGGGCGCAAAACCACTGAATGCCAGCGGCAGGAGCACGTTGTCGAAAACGCTGCGGTCGTAGAGGAGCTTGCGGTCCTGGAACACCACCCCGAGGTTGCGCCGCAGGTAGGGCACGGCCGCGGGCTTGATCGCCGACACGTTCTGCCCGTTGACGATCACCGAGCCGCTGGTCGCGCGCTCGATGGCCGGAATCAGCTTGAACAGCGTGGATTTTCCCGCGCCCGAGCGCCCGGTGAGGAAGACGAGTTCGCCCGCATCGACGGAAAAACTGACATTGCTCAGCGCTTCCTGCCCGCCCGCGTAACGCTTGGACGCGTTCGAGAACCTAATCAACCAGGGCCTCGACGAAATCGCGTGCGCTGAATGGCCGCAGATCGTCAATGCCTTCGCCGACTCCGATGAAATAGAGCGGCAACGGACGAACCTTTGCCTCCTTGGACCTCTGGTGCGCGAGGGCGGCGACCACGCCGCCCTTGGCCGTGCCGTCGAGCTTGGTGAGCACCAGGCCCGTGAGCCCGATCGCCTCGTCGAACGCCTTCACCTGATTGAGCGTGTTCTGCCCGGTGTTCGCATCGAGGACGAGGATCACTTCGTGCGGCGCGCCGGGCATCACCTTGGCGATGACGCGCTTCACCTTGCGAATTTCGTCCATCAAATGGAGCTGCGTGGGCAGGCGACCCGCAGTATCGGCCATCACGATATCGATCTTGCGTGCCATGGCCGCGCCGACCGCGTCGAAGATCACCGCGCTCGGGTCGCCCGACTGCTGCGCTATCACGGTCACGCCGTTGCGCTCGCCCCACACCACGAGCTGTTCGCGCGCCGCGGCCCGGAAAGTGTCGCCCGCGGCGAGGAGCACGGACTTGCCCTGCGACTGGAAATACTTGGCAAGCTTGCCGATGGAGGTCGTCTTGCCCGCGCCGTTTACGCCCGCAATCATCATGACCAATGGCTTGGGGTGGGTCAGCGGAAAGGGTTTTTCGAGCGGCGCGACCAGTTTGAGCAGCTCGTCCCTGAGCAGCGCCTTGAGCGCGCTCGCCTCGGTGGCGCGTTCCTTGCGCACCCGGGCGCGCAGCGCCTGCATGAGGCGCGCGGTGGCATCCACGCCGCAATCGGCGCGCAGCAGCGCCGACTCGAGATCCTCGTACAGCGCCTCGTCGATCTTGCCCGACGCGAACAGCCCCCCGATCGCGCCGCGCGTGCGCGAAAGGCCCGACTTGAGCCGCTCGGTCCAGGACGGGGTGGCCTGGGCCTGCGTGACCTGCGTGTCCTGCGTTGGTTTTTTGGGGAAGCCGAACATGGGGAGCCCACGGCCGGGAAAGCCGCTAAGATGGGTCTCGCATTTTAGCAAACGCCCCCACCTGACCTTGGCCAAATCGAGCGACGCGCAGGCCGGCCGAGTGCGCATCATCGGCGGCCGGTGGAGAAAAAGCGTGCTGCGCTTTCCCGCGGCCGACGAATTGCGCCCCACGCCCGACCGGGTGCGCGAAACCCTGTTCAACTGGCTCGGGCAGGACCTTTCAGGCCTCGATTGCCTCGACCTCTACGCCGGCAGCGGGGCCCTGGGTTTCGAGTCGGTCTCTCGCGGGGCGCGCCGCGCAGTGCTGGTCGAGCGCGACCCGGGCGCGGTACTTGCGTTGGAGGCCAACGCGCAGCGCCTCGCGGCCGACTGCATCGAAATCGTGCGCGGCGATGCGGCGCGTTTCGTTGCCACCGCGAAAGGGCGTTTCGACGTGGTTTTCCTCGATCCCCCGTTCAGGCAGAATGTGCTCCCCGGGGTGCTGGGATCCTTGCCGCGCGTGCTGAATGAAGGCGCGCGGGTGTACGTGGAATCCCCCTTGCCGGTTGCACTGCATGCCGGCTGGCGCGAGATCAAGCAGGGCCGCGCAGGCCAGGTGAGTTTTCAATTGCTGGAGTGGAAAGAATGATCGGAGCGGTTTATCCGGGGACGTTTGATCCCCTAACTCGCGGCCACGAGGACCTGGTGCGGCGTGCGTCGCTGTTGTTCGGCTCAGTCATTGTCGGCGTCGCGGACAGCCGGGCCAAGAAGCCGTTCTTCACGCTGACCGAGCGGGTCGACATGGCGCGCGAAGTGCTGAGCGACCTCGCCAACGTCAAGGTCGTGGGATTCAGCGGGCTGCTCATCAACTTCATCCACCAGCACAACGCGCGCGTCATCATGCGCGGTTTGCGCGCGGTGTCGGATTTCGAGTACGAATTCCAGATGGCCGGCATGAACCGCAACCTCTACCCGGAGGTGGAGACGGTGTTCCTCACGCCCTCCGAGCAGCACATGTTCATTTCGGCGACGCTGGTGCGCGAAATCGCCACGCTGGGCGGCGATGTGTCGAAGTTCGTGCATCCCATCGTGGCCGGGAAACTCAAGGAAAAAGTCACCGCTCTCGGCGGGTGAGCGCGAACCCGCAGTCGCGGGGGCGAATCCGCCCGCAACTGCCGAGTCAGGTCTGGCAGCGCGGGCAGTAGAACGTGGCGCGCTGTCCCATCACCGCGCGCCTGATCGGCGTGCGGCACACCTTGCAGGGTTCGCCCGTCCTGCCGTAGACGCGGTAATCCTGCTGCGCATAGCCCGAGCTCCCATCGCTCTGGACGAAATCGCGCAGGCTCGAGCCGCCCGCTTTGATAGCGTCCCTGAGCGTGGCCTTTACTTCGGCGACGAGTCTTGCGCAACGCTCCTTCGAAATGCGCCCTGCCCTGGTGCGCGGATGGATGCCGGCGCGAAACAGGCTTTCATTGGCGTAAATGTTGCCGACCCCGACCACGTTCCCGGCCGCCATGAGGAACAGCTTGATCGCCACGCGGTGACCGCGCGTCATCGCGTGCAGCCGCTCGGCGCTGAATGCCGCGGACAGCGGCTCCACGCCGAGGTTGGCGAGCAGGCGATGCAACCCCGGGTCTTCCGGTGTCCAGAGCACGGCGCCGAACCGGCGCGGGTCGCGCAGCCGCAAAATCTTGTTGCCGACGGTGAGGTCGAAGTGGTCGTGTTTTGCCGCAGCCACGCCCGGCGCGACGATGCGCAGGCTGCCCGACATGCCAAGGTGCAGGATCAGCGAGCCGCGCCCGCAATCGACGAGGATGTATTTCGCGCGCCGCGTCACCGAATGGATCGTACAGCCCGCGAGGCCGTGCACTTCGGCGGGCACGGCCCAGCGCAAGCGCGGTTCGCGCACTTCGACCCCGGTGATCGTCCCGCCTTTCAGGTGCGGCTCGATGCCGCGGCGCGTGATCTCGACTTCGGGAAGCTCGGGCATGGAGAACTTTGTAGCGCACCCTCTGTCGAAGCCGGGTGTTTGCGTGGTCCGCGCTTGTGCGGAGCGGCAAATATACCTAATATGGCCCGTGACCGACAGCAAGCTGCGTCTCGCCTTCCTCCCCGTGTTGACCAAATCGTTGTTCTCCCCTGCCGGCCCTGCCGCGAAGTCGTGGCGCTTCCTCGCGATGGCGCTGGCGATCTCGTTCGCCACGGGCGCGTTCGGGCAGGCGGCTGCCGACGATGACGACGACGACGACGATGAGGCGCCGCCCGCCGCGACCGTAGCCGCCGCGGCGGTGTCCCCGGCCCCCTCATTACCCAAGCAGGAGCTTACCGAGCCGGTGCTGCTGGGGCTGCTGGTTGCGGAGATCGCCGCGCAGCGTGAAGAATCCGCATATGCGGCGCAAACCTACGTCGACCTCGCCAGGCGCACGCGCGACCCGCGCATCGCGCGGCGCGCCGCCGAGATTGCCAACCACGCCCGCCTTCCCAACCTGGCGCTCGAGGCCGCCAAGATCTGGTACGAGGCCGAGCCGACCTCGATGCAAGCTGTCCAGACCGTGAGCGGGCTGCTGCTCGGCGCGCGGCGCGTGACCGAGGCCGAGCCCTACCTGCGCAAGCTATTCTCGAACAACGAGACCTCCGCGGCCAACGGGTTCATGCAGATCAACCGCTTCCTCGCGCAGAACCCGGACAAGAAGGTCAACCTGTCGATCGTGCGCAAGCTCGCGGCCGATTACCCCGCGCTGCCGCAGGCGCATTTCGCCGTGGCGCAGGCGGCCGCCGGCGCGGAAGACGAACCGCTCGCGCTGGAGGAAGTGCGCCTCGCGGGCCGGCTCAAGCCCGACTGGGACCTCGCCGCGATTTTCGAAGCCCAGCTCCTGCAGGCCAAGTCCCCGGCGGAATCCGAGGCGCGCCTCGCGTCCTACCTCAAGCAGTACCCCGATTCGCGCGAAGCCGGCCTCAACTACGCGCGCCTGCTAGTCCTGGACAAGAAACTGCCCGAGGCGCGCAGCCAGTTCCAGGCGCTGCTCAAGGCGCACCCTGAGAACACCGACGTGCTTTTCGCCGTCGGCCTGCTGTCGGTGCAGCTCAAGGACTACGACGCGGGCGCGGCCTACCTCAGCCGCCTGCTCGACACCCGCTTTCGCGACAAGAACGGCGTGCGTTTCACCCTCGGCCAGATCGCCGAGGAGAAAAAAGACTTTCCCGGCGCGCTCAAGTGGTATTCGCAGATCGAGTCGGGCGACCAGTTCCTGCCTTCGCGGTTGCGCTACGCGCAGGTTCTCTCCAAGCAGGGCAAGCTGGCCGAGGCGCGCGATTTCCTGCGCAAAGTCAACGCGGGGGACCAGCAGACCCAGATGCTGATCGCCGAGGCGCAACTGCTGCGCGAGGCGAACCAGAATGCCGAGGCCTTCAAAGTGCTCGACAGCGCGCTGCAGGCCCAGCCCGACCAGCCCGACCTGCTTTACGACCGCGCGCTGACGGCCGAGAAGCTCGAGCGTTACGACATCCTCGAGGCCGACCTCACCAAGCTCATCAAGCTCCGTCCCGATCACGCGCATGCCTACAACGCGCTGGGCTACTCGTATGCCGAGCGCAACGTCAAGCTCGACGAGGCAAAGAAGCTGATCGAGAAAGCCATCGTCCTCGCGCCGCAGGACCTGTTCATCGTCGACAGCCTCGGCTGGACGTACTACCGCATGGGCGATTACCCCCGCGCGCTGGAGAACCTGTGGCGTGCCTACAAGGGACGCCCCGACGGCGAGATCGGCGCGCACCTGGGCGAGGTCCTGTGGGTCTCGGGCAACCGCGCGGAAGCCGAACGCATCTGGCAGGAGGCTACCAAGAACGCCCCTGACAACGAGGCCCTGCGCAAAACCATCAAGCGCTTCAAGCCCTGAGCTTCTCGCTCGGCACCGCCCCAGTGAATCGTCCTTTGCGCGCCATCGTGTTGCTGGCGAGCCTCGCATTGGCCGCCTGCGCGCAGCTCACGCCGCTGGGCTCGCAGGATGTCATCGAGTTCGAGCTGGCCGGGCGAATTGCGACGCGTTACAAGGACGAGGCCGCCAGCGGCAACGTCGCATGGCGTCACTCGGGCGAGGCCGACGAGATGCTGATCACTACGCCCGTGGGCTCGAGCATCGCGCGCGTGGTGCGCAACGGCAAGGAGGTCGTGCTCACCACCGCCGAGCCGCGCGACTACCATGCGACCGACGCCGAGGCGATCACCGAGCAGGTGCTCGGTTTTCGCCTGCCGCTCGCCGGGCTCACCGACTGGGTGCGCGGGAAGGCGATGGAAGGCGTGGTCACGTCGGTCACCCGCGGCGCGGACGGTCGCCTCGCGACGCTCGATCAGAATGGCTGGCGCATCGAATACCAGGAGTACCGGGCCGACGGGCTGCCGGTGCGCCTCAAGCTCAATTACCCGGGCATTGAACTGCGGCTGGCGATCCACGAATGGAAACTGGGCCCCCAGGTCCGCTGACGGCCTGTCCGATGGAGTGGTATCCCGCGCC
This sequence comes from Betaproteobacteria bacterium, assembly GCA_039931715.1. Taxonomy (GTDB): domain Bacteria; phylum Pseudomonadota; class Gammaproteobacteria; order Burkholderiales; family SG8-39; genus SZAS-79. The sequence continues at coordinate 4,452 of JBDTRN010000020.1, read as the reverse complement.
CGCCAAGTTAAACCTGTTCCTGCACGTGCTCGGTCGCAGGGCCGACGGCTACCACCTCTTGCAGACCGTGTTCCGACTCATCGACCGCGCCGACGAGGTCGGCATCGCGGCGCGACGCGACGGGGTGATCCGGCGGATCGATGAGACCCCTGGCGTGGCGGCGGACACCGACCTGTGCCTGCGCGCCGCCCATTCGCTGCGCGAGCATGCGCGGAGCCGCCTCGGGGCGGCCGCCACCGATCTCGGCGCCGATATCGGGCTCAGGAAAAACCTCCCCATCGGCGGGGGGCTCGGCGGCGGGTCCTCGGATGCGGCCACCGTGCTCATGGTGCTCAACCAAGCGTGGGGACTGGGGCTCGGGCCGGAGGCGCTCATGGGGCTGGGCCTGGGCCTGGGTGCCGACGTGCCGGTCTTCATTTTCGGGCGCAACGCGCTGGGCGAAGGGGTGGGCGAGCGCCTCGTGGCACTTGCGCTGCCGCCCGCGTGGTTTCTGGTTTTGGCACCGCAAGTATCGGTATCCACGAAGGAAATCTTCGGGTCAAGCGCGTTGACACGGGACACCAAACGACTCAAACTACCGCCCTTTTTCCCGGGTCTGGGAAAAAACGACCTGCAGCCGGTTGCCACGGCGCTTTATCCGCAGATCGCAGCGCACCTGGCATGGCTTGCAAACCATGGCGATGCGCGTATGACGGGGTCCGGCGCGTGCGTGTTCGCGCAGTTCGACACCGAAGAGAAGGCACTTGCGGTGAAGGCGAAGATGCCCGGGGGCATGCTCGGGTTTGTCGCCCGCGGGCTCGACGAGCATCCGCTGCGGGGCAGGTTTGCGGCAGCACAGCAAGAGAGCGGTACGGCAGGACGGTAGGACAAAAAGTTTTGGGGAGTCGCCAAGCTGGTTAAGGCACCGGATTTTGATTCCGGCATGCGAAGGTTCGAATCCTTCCTCCCCAGCCATATATGAAGTTCGTCATACGGAAAGAGTCGAGGAAATGGCCAACCTGATACCGACCAGCGCGCACGAACGGCTGATGGTATTTACCGGCAACGCCAATCCCAAGCTCGCCCAGGACGTGGTCAAGCACCTGAACATCGGTGTCGGGCGCGCCATCGTGGGCAAGTTTTCCGATGGCGAGGTCATGGTGGAATTGCTGGAGAACGTGCGCGGCAAGGATGTCTTCGTGCTGCAGCCGACCTGCATGCCCACCAACGACAACCTCATGGAACTGATGGTGATGGTCGATGCGCTCAAGCGCTCGTCGGCCGCTCGGGTCACCGCGGCCATCCCGTACTTCGGCTACGGCCGGCAAGACCGCCGCCCGCGTTCGGCCCGCGTGGCCATCAGCGCGAAGGTGGTGGCCAACATGCTCACCGCGGTGGGCGTGGCGCGCGTGCTGACCATGGACCTGCACGCCGACCAGATCCAGGGATTTTTCGATATCCCGGTGGACAACATCTACGCCGCGCCGGTGCTGCTGGGCGACGTATGGAAGCAGCGTTATGAGGACGTGATCGTGGTCTCCCCTGACGTGGGCGGCGTGGTGCGCGCGAGGGCGCTGGCCAAGCGGCTGGAGTCCGACCTGGCGATCATCGACAAGCGCCGGCCCAAAGCCAACGTGTCCGAGGTGATGAACATCATCGGCGAGGTCAAGGGCCGCACCTGCGTGATCATGGACGACATGGTCGATACGGCGGGCACGCTCTGCAAGGCCGCGCAGGTGCTCAAGCAGGAAGGCGCGATCAAGGTGGTGGCGTATTGCACCCACGCAGTGCTCTCGGGAGGCGCGGTGGCGCGTATCGCCGACTCGGACATCGACGAGTTGGTGGTGACCGACACGATCCCCTTGCGCGAGGACGCGCGGGCGTGCGCCAAGATCCGCCAGCTTTCAGTTGCCGGCCTGCTGGCCGAGACGATCCTGCGGATCTCGAGCGAGGATTCGGTCAGCTCGCTGTTCGTGGAATAAACGGCAGATTTTGCAATGACGCGTGCCTGGTCGCGGGCCGCGTAACTTCAGGAGCAGTCATGAAAATCGAAGTCAGCGCGAAGAAGCGCGAAATGCAGGGAACGGGTGCGAGCCGCCGTCTGCGCAATGCCGGGAAGGTTCCCGGCATCGTGTACGGTGGCAATTCGGATCCGGTGAACATCGAACTCGACCACAAGGATCTCGCGCGGAACCTCTCGCGCGAAGCGTTCCATGCGTCGATCCTCACGCTCGACCTGGACGGCAAGAAGGAAGCCGTTCTGCTGCGCGCTTTCAACATGCACCCGTTCAAGCTGCAGGTGCAGCACATCGACTTCCAGCGCGTCGCCAAGGACCGCAAGATCCACATGAAGGTGCCGCTGCACTTCGTCAACGCCGAGCAGTCGCAGGCGGTGAAGGAGCAGGGCGGGGTGGTCAGCCACGTGCTGAACGAGCTCAACATCACCTGCCTGCCTGACGACCTGCCCGAGTTCATCGAGATCGACCTGTCGACGGCCACCGTCGGCTACTCCGTGCACGCCAGGGAAATCCAGCTGCCCAAGGGCGTGGAAGCCGTGCTGCACAAGAAAGAGAACCCCGTGGTCGTCTCCGTGCTCGTGCCGCAGCTGGCCGTGGTCGAGGAGGAAACTACCTCTGCCGCCGCGCCCGCCGCAGGCGATGTCCCGGCCAGCAAGCAGGCCGAGCCCGCCAAGGATGGCGACAAGGCCGGCGATGCCAAGGGCGGTGGTGCCAAGGCTGCAGGCGCCAAGCCCGCAGCCGCCAAGCCCGCCGACAAGAAGGACAAGAAGTAACCAGGCAGGCAGCGTCGCCAGGGGGCGGGAGCCCCCCGGCCTCCCGGGCTTTGCGCCAGGCACCCGCTGGCGGGTCCGGGTGGGTCGTCGGCAGACACTGCGCGAGGCGGTTCGCGGTTTTCGCAGCCGCCTTTTTCTTTTGACCCGGGGCAAATCGCAGGGTGGCAATCCGTCTCATCGTCGGGCTCGGCAATCCGGGCAAGGAGTACGAAGGCACGCGGCACAACGCGGGCTTCCGGCTGGCCGAAAGGTTCGCCGACGCAAGGCGTGTCGCCCTCAGGAAGGAGGCGAAGTATCACGGTCTCGCCGGGCGCGACGAAGCCTCGGGGGCGTGGTTGCTCCTGCCGATGACGTTCATGAACCTGTCGGGCAAGTCGGTCGCGGCGCTGGCGGGCTTTTTCAAGATCGCGCCGGCCGAGATCCTGGTCGCGCACGACGAACTGGATTTCCTTCCGGGCGTGGTGAAAATGAAGCTCGGCGGCGGCGTGGGCGGCCACAACGGCCTGAAGGACATCTCGGCGCAGCTGGGCACCAACGACTATTGGCGCCTGCGTTTCGGCATCGGCCACCCGGGCGACCGCGATGTCGTTGCCGACTACGTGCTCAGCAAGCCCTCGCAGCTCGATCGCGCGGCCATCGAGGAAACCATCGACCGCGCGCTCGAGATCCTGCCGCTGGCCATTGCCGGCGACGTCGAGCGGGCGATGCACAAGCTGCACACCAAACCCAAACCCCCGAAAGAGGCGCCATGAACGAGGATCGTCCGGGGGGCGCCGCCCCTCTTCCCATTTTCGTCGCCTCGCCCACCCTGCAGTTGCGGAGAACACCATGAGCTTGAAATGCGGCATCGTCGGATTGCCCAACGTCGGCAAGTCCACGCTCTTCAACGCCCTCACCAAGGCGGGCATCGCGGCGGAGAACTACCCGTTCTGCACCATCGAGCCCAACGTCGGCATCGTCGAGGTGCCCGACCCGCGCCTCGCCAACCTTGCCGGCATCGTCAAGCCGCAGAAAGTGGTGGCGGCGGTGTGCGAGTTCGTCGACATCGCCGGGCTGGTGGCGGGCGCGTCCAAGGGCGAAGGCCTGGGCAACCAGTTCCTTGCCAACATCCGCGAGACCGACGCCATCGCGCACGTCGTGCGCTGCTTCGTCGACGAGAACGTCGTCCACGTCGCGGGCAAGGTCGACCCGGTGTCTGACATCGAGACGATCAACACCGAGCTCGCGCTGGCCGACCTCGCCACGGTGGACAAGCAGCTTTCCAAGAACGTGAAGCTCGCCAAGACCGGCGGTGACAAGGAGGCCCAGCGCCTTGTCGCCGTGCTCGAGAAAGTGCAGAAAGCCCTCGACCAGGGCCAGCCCGCGCGCACCGTGGACCTCGCCAAGGAAGAGCTCGCCGTGATCCGGCCGCTCTTCCTGCTCACCATGAAGCCGGCGATGTACGTGGCCAACGTCGACGAGAAGGGCTTTCACGACAACCCGCTCCTCGATGCGGTGACGGCGCACGCGGCGAAAGAGGGCGCGCCTGTGGTCGCGATCTGCGCGGCGCTCGAATCGCAGATGGCCGACCTCGACGACGAGGAAAAAAAGATTTTCCTCGAGGACCTCGGGCTGGAAGAGCCGGGCCTCAACCGCGTGATCCGCGCCGGATACAAACTCATGGGGCTGCAGACCTATTTCAC
>JBDTRN010000019.1:0-19255 GCA_039931715.1 Betaproteobacteria bacterium | reverse complement strand
GCTCCAGCGAAGCCCGTTCTTCGCCGGCCTGCAGGGCGTCGCGTTCGGCCTCGGCGCGCTGATCGGCGACACGCGCGGCCTCCTGCTCGATTGCCGCGCGTGCTTGCAGCGCCCGCGCCGCCTCATTCTCGGCAGCGACACGCTGCCCGGCTGCCTGCAAGGCGGCTTCGTCGGCTTCGGCAGTTTGCCGGGCGCGCGCGGCCGCATCTTGTTCGAGCTGGGTCCTGGTTCGCGCGGCCAATTCCGCGCGTTCTTCAGCCTGCGCGCGTTCGCGCGCCGCTTCCAGCGCGGCCTGCTCTGCCAGCGCGCGCTGCTGGACGTTCCGCGCGGCTTGTTCCTCGGTGCGCATGCGCTCTTCGGCTGCGCGCGCGGCCTGAGCCTCCGCTTCCTTGCGCGCCTGGGCTGCGGCAGTAGCGTGGGCTTCGGCCTCCACGTGGCCTTGGGCGGCTTGCGTGGCTTCAGCCTCGGCCTCCCCGCGCGCCCGTGCCGCAGCGGCCGCGTCGGCTTCGGCCTGCGCCTGGGCCTGGGCCGCGTGAATGGCTTCAGCCTCTGCTTTCCCGCGCGCCCTTGCCGCTTCGGCTGCTTCGGCATCGACCTGTGCACGCGTTTGTGAGTCCGCCGTGGCCGCATCCGCGGATGCTGTGCGCGTGTGCGCCCTGCGAACTGCTTCGGCGTCGGCATCAGCGTGCTCGCGGCTGGCACGCTCGGCTTCGGATGCGGCCGCCGTCCTCTGGGCAGCAGCGCGGTCGGATTCGATTTCGGCCTGGGCGCGCTGCCGCGCGGCCTCGACAGCAGCGGACTCCGATTGCGCGCGCAGGTGTGCTGCCTGCGTCGCGTCTTCGTCCGCCTGGGCGCGCTGGTGCGCGGCTTCGGCTGCAGCGGACTCCGATTGCGCACGCTGGTGCGCTGCTTGGGTCGCCTGGTCGTCCGCCTTGGCGCGCTCTGCGGCCTGCTGCGTGGCCTCCTTTTCGGCGAACTCGCGGTCGCCTGCAAGGCGCGCCGCTTCTGATTCGGCCTCGATCCGCTGCTGCGCGGCGTGCATTGCGGCGGCGTCCTCGGCGTGCCGTTGGCGCGCGGCTTCCAAGGCGCGCGTTTCGAGTGCGGCCCGCTCGCGGGCAAGCGAGGCCCCGGAGTGTTCTCCGGCCGCCTTTCCGGCCGACTCCGCCCCTGCCGCACGCTCGGTCTCGATGCGCGCGTGCAGCTCAGTAATGGCGCCCGCTATCGCGGCGCTCAGCTCGGTCGCCTCCCGCGAATCGTGCACCGCATCCGAGGCCTCGGATTCCACTTGGATGCGCTGCTCCAAAGCAGCCATCGCAGCGGCTTCCTGCGACACTCGCAGCGTCCCGGCTGCGGCCAATTCCTTCTCGGAGGTGGCCACTGATTCGGCTGCTCGCGCTGCAGCTTCTTCAGCCTCGCGCTTGTCACTGGCTGCCTGGGCCAGGGCCTGTTCCGCGCGCGCTCGTTCCTGTGCTTCCTCAGCGAGCTGCACCTGCGCGTTGGCGGCATCTCGGGCGGCCTTGGCGGCGGCCTGTTCGGCCTTGGCCCGCTCCTGCGCGAGGCGGGTAGCTTCGCGTTCGTCGGCCAGGCGCCGACTGGCGGTCTCGAGGGCTTCGGTATCGCGCGCTGCCAGGTTCGCCGCGGTGGCGGCCAGCGCAGCCTCGGCGTTCTTGCGCTCGGCGGCAGTATCAGCAAGCGCCTTTTCCGCAGCCAGGCGCTCTTCGGCCGCTGCAAGTGCCTTGGCTTTCTCTAGCTGCGCCTGCTGCGCGATGAAGGCCGCATCGGCTTCGGACTTGGCGCGCTCTGCAGCGGCTTGCGCGGCGGAGGCTTCCTCAACGATGCGACGCTTGCTCAGCCCAAGGGCTTCGGCCTCGCGCGCCGCGGTCGCCTCGGCCTTTTTGCGCGCGGCCTGCTGCGTGGAGATGTCCTTGGTGGCGGAGGCGAGCAGGTCGCGCTCCACCTTGAGGCGGGCCTGTTCGCTTGCAAGCGCGCTCGCGCGCGCTTCATCGGTGGCACGCATGCCTTGCACTGCCGCGGATTCCACCGCCTCTTGCTGGGCAATCTCGCGGGCAGCGGCTGCGGGCGGAGGCGGGGGGTTCGGGGCCATGGTGGAGAAATCGAGGTCCAGCATGTCGCCAAGCGAATCGGAGTACGTTTCCTTGATCTTGCGAAAAGCCGGCAGGCACTTGCGGAATGCCTCCACCATCGCGGGATCAAACTGCCTTCCCGAGCCGCGGACGATCTCGTCGGCCGCGAGGTCCACCGGCATCGGCTCGCGGTGGAACTGGGTCGCGGTCATGCCCTCGAAAGAATCAACCACCGCCATCACTCGTCCGGGCCAAGGGATGTCGCCGGCCTTCAGTCCGAAGGGGTAGCCACTGCCGTCCCAGCGCTCGTGGTGGGTCAGCGCAAGCGTGCGCGCCAGCTTGAGCAGCGGGTCGTCGTGTTCGCCGATGATTTCCGCGCCGATCTCCGGGTGCTGCTGCATCTGCGCGCGCTCGGGCGCGGTAAGCTTTTCGGCCTTGCGCAGGATCTGCGCCGGCACCCCGAGCTTGCCGATGTCGTGCAGCGGCGCCGCTTTCATCACGAGGTCGCACAGCGCGGCCTTGGCGCCGCTGGCCTCGGCGAGCGCGCGCGCATAGTGCCCGAGGCGCACCACGCGGTTCCCTACGGCCGAGGTCTCGTGGTATTCCATCGCGCGCCCCAGCCTGCGGATAAGCTGCAGGCGCGTCTGCTCGAGCTGGGCGGTGCGCGTGCGGATGATCTCGTCCTGCTGGTTGCGCCGGTTGATGAGCTCCACATGCGCGCGGATGCGCGCGGCCAGCACAGGCGGGTTGATCGGCTTGGCGAAATAGTCGATCGCGCCGAGCTGGAACCCCTGCACGACGTCGCGCGCTTCGTCGCGCGAGGTGAGGAAGATGACCGGAGTGTCGCTCAGCGCGGGGCTGGCCCTAAGCGCGCGGCACACGTCGTAGCCGCTGGGGCCCGGCATGTCCACGTCGAGCAGGATCAGGTCCGGTCGCGGCGCCTGGAAGGCGGTCTTGAGGGCGGCTCGCCCGTCCATTGCAAAAGCCACGTCGTAGTCCTTGCCCAGCGTGACCTTGAGGAGGGCAAGGATGTCCTCGGAATCGTCAACCGCGAGGATGCGGAATTTAGCGTCGGAGCCTGGCATGAGCCGCAGTTTACCGGTCGAGGGGGCCGCGTGGCGCATTCAGGCCAATTGGGCGCATGGCGCGCGGCTGACATATTTTGACGGTCGGCCCGCTGGCCGCCAGCGTGCGCGCCCGCACCCCTAGCCGCCGCGCAAGGCCTCCGGGAGCGGCACATCGGGTGCTTGGCGGTGCAGGCGACGCCACGCCTCCTGCACCGCAACTTGTGCATTGGCCACCACCTCGGGCTCGTCCATGCAGATGACCTTGCCCTCCAGCATGAGGAATTCGCCGTCTACCATGACCGAATCGACCACGCCCGGATGGCCGTAATGGACGATGTTCGAAACGAGGTTGATGGCCGGCCGAAGGCTCGGATGGTCGAGGTTGATGAGCGTGAGGTCGGCCTTCTTGCCCGGCTCGATGGAGCCGAAATCCGCGAGCCTGCCGAGTGACTCGGCCCCGTTGCGGGTTGCGCAATCCAGCAACGCCTGCGGCCCGGGCTCGATACCGCCGCCCCGGCTTCCCCGGTGCACGATGCTGCCTATCGTCATCGCCTGGAACATGTCTTCGGTCATGTTGTCGGTGCCCAACGCGATGTTCACCCCCGCATCCATGATGCGCGCCACCGGCGCCTGGTGGGGGCCTCGCCGCGAACTGTTGGCGGGGCAGTGCGCCATGTGCACGCCATTGCGCGCGAGCAGGTCCACGTCATCGGGTGTGCAGTAGGTCCAGTGGGCTCCGACTACGTCTGGTCCGAGCCAGCCATTGCGCTCGAGATACTGGGCCGGCGTGCAGCCGGCATAACGCAGCACCTGTGCGACCTCTTGGCGACTCTGCGCCATGTGGACGGTGCGACGCAGGCCGTGCTTCTCATGCAGGTCGTTGAGCTGGCGCAGCATCCAGGGCGAGCAGTTGTCCGGCGCATGCGCGGCGACCTGGCACATCACACGGCCCTCGTGGGTATCGTGGAAACGGGCGATGAGTTCGCGCTCGCGCTCGAGGAAGGTCTCGCCCCAGGACTGGTCGAACTCGTAGACCCCGGAGCGGATCTTGAGCGTCAGCGCGTCGGCGCAGTTCTCGCTGAAATACAGGCGCATGCCGGTGGCGGCCATGGCGCCGGCATAGTTCACCACGTGGCGAAATGGCTCCACCAGCGTGGTGGTTCCCGAACGGATCGCCTCGAGGCAGCCGAGCAGGGAGATCGCCTCTCGCTCTTCAGGATTCATGGCGAAGCTGATCGGGGTCATGTAGCCGTAGATCGCTTCGGCGCCCATGTCCTCCACCGTGCCGCGCAGCGCGAGCAGCAGCACATGGGTATGCGCATTCACGATGCCCGGCAGGATCGCCTTGCCGCGTGCGTCGATGCCCGGCAAGTGGGGATTGAGCCCGGCGATCTCGCCGCTGGGCCCGATGGCCTTGATGCGGCCGCCTTCGACCACCACGCCGGTGTTGTGCAGTACGCGCCGCTCGGCGTCGCAGGTGACAACGGTGGCATTGAGGAATTTGAGGTCCACGAAGTTCCTTGTCAGCGTTTGCTGGCCAGCACCCGGCCGGCCAGCAGGTACATGATCATGTAGGCGATGGTGCGGTAGATCACCGCCGAACCCGGTGCGATGCAAATGAAAGATAATCCGGCGAGCCCGCGCAGGCCCACTTCGTGCGCAATGCGGATCGCCTCGAAGTCGGTCATGCCGATCGGCTCGGCCAGTTCACCCAGCAGGTCGCCGGGGGCGGGGCCCGCGCCGCCCATGACATCCATGTCGAAGTGCGCATAGACCGCGGCGCTGCCCGCGTAGGCGTGGCCGATCTCGCGGCACAGCCCCTCGATGCCGAGTTCCGTGCGTACCTTCCACATCGGGTAGAAATGCGCGCCGCGCCGGATGTAGCCGCGCACGAGTTCCTTTTTCTCGAGCATGCCGCGCTCGCCGATTTCCACCAGGTGCGGCACGCTGAAGTTGGGGTGAAACTCGTAGGTCTTGGCTTTCCAGCTGCCGCTCCCGGCGATGCGCGGATCCTGCGTCAGGCGGTCGATGGCCGCCGAATCCCAGTGCGTGTCGAGGCTGACCATGCCGACCGGGCCGCGAGTGCGCTCGGCAATCGGCTTGGCGATCGCGTACGAGCCGCAGGGCGAGTTCTGCCCGATGACGATGGGGATTGCGCCTGCGTCGAGCGCGGCATTGACTTTGTCCTCGACGGCCGCCTGGGCGCGCAGGATGTTCTCCGGCGTGGGGTTGAAATTGGATTCCGCGGGAATCTCGGCGTCACCGAAGTCCACTACCTTCATGTGCTCGAACACGTCGAGATCGAAGTCCTGGATGTAGCCCGATGGATAGCGCGCCGACTGCTGGCGCACGCGCTTGGGACCGGCCAGCCATTCGCTGGCCGGCACCCCTGCGTAACGGCCACCGGCATTGGCGACGTACGGCGCGCCGATGATCGCCGCGCCGGCGCCCGCGAGGTCGGCGGCGGTTCGCGCATGCGGCAGGCCCATGAAAGTGGGTGTGTCGGGCGCAAGCATCGGGAGGTCGCGGCCCTTGATGCGATGGCCGGCGCTGATCTCGCTCCACTCGGGATAGGTCACTGTCGCTTGCTCCTGTGGTTGCGCTTCGCCCGGGGTTGCAGCAAGCTTCGATGATGCCTCACATCCGTCACCGCCTGCACAATGTGCAGAACCAGCACCCCGAGCGCACCATCCAGGCCGATTTCTGCGGCGCGGTCGTCGCGGGCAAGCGCATCTTCCTGCGTGGCCAGACCGGCTACACCATGCATCCGACGGACCGCAGGTTCATGGGTCTGGGCGATGCCGCAGCCCAGGCGGAGCAGGCCATGCAGAACGTGCGCCAGCTGCTCGAGGAAGCGGGGGCGCGGATGGAAGATCTCTGCCGTATCAAGGTCTGGGTCATCGACCGGGCCTATTTGGCGCCGGTGATGCAGGTCGTGGGCCGGCACCTGCAGGGCATCCCGGTCGTCTCCTCCGAGGTCATCATCGACGGCCTCGCGCGGCCCGAGATGCTCATGGAGATCGATGCTGACGCCATCCGGGAGGACTGACGCGCGCCGGCAGGTTCATTCGCCCTCGGGGATCATCGCCTCGACATCGATCTCCATGAGCATCTCGGGCATGGCGAGCCCGCGAACGATGATTCCCGTTCCGCACGGGTGGATGCCCTTGAGGTGGCGGCCGATCACGTTGTAGACAGCTTCCCGGTGCGCGCGGTCGGTGATGTAGGTAGTGAGCTTGCAGATGTGCTCCAAGCGCGAGCCGGCTTCTTCGAGCAGCACCTTCACGTTGGAAATGGCCTGCTCGGCCTGCGCGCCGGGGTCGCCGGCACCGACGAAGTGGTTTTCGAGGTCGAGGCCCGTCTGGCCGCGAATGAAGATCGTGCGCCCGGCGCGCACCACCATGCACATGTCGTTGTCCATCGTGGCGCCGCGGTAGACCTCGCGCGTGTTGAACTTGCGCAGGCGAATGTGTGGCATTCGGTGGGCTCCTTTGGCATGATGCTTGCAAGTCGCAACTATAAGGGAAAAATGACTTATTCCATTGCAGCCCGATGCCCGCGCAGCGGGATGTTCGGCGTAGCCGTCACGACTTCGAGCATCGCGGTGGGCGGCCGCTGCGCGTTCGTGCGCGCAGGCGTTGGCGCAGTGCTCACGCAGCACCGCACCGACCCGCGACTGGGACCGCGCGGGCTCGACCTCATGCAGGGCGGCCTGTCAGCCAGGGCGGCGATCGACGGGCTCACGCGCGACGACCCGGCCATCGGCTGGCGTCAGCTGCTTGCCGTGGACACACAGGGGAATACGGCGTGGTTCCATGGCGACCGCATCAAGTCGGTGCATTCGGCCCATACGGGTGCGGGGTGCGTCGCTGCCGGCAACATCATCCGCTCTACTGGCGTGACCGAAGCGATGGTCGAGGCGTTCGAGGCGGATGCCTCCCTTGCGCTGCCCGAGCGGTTGTTGCGCGCCATGGAGGCGGGTCATGCCGCCGGCGGCGAGCCAAAGCAGGTCAAGTCCGCGGCGTTGCTCGTGGCAGACACCGAAAGCTTTCCGTATGTGGACCTGCGCGTGGACTATGACCCCAGGCCCCTCGAGCAATTGCGCTGGCTGTGGGAAATCTACGAGCCTTCAGCAAAGACGTACGTTGCGCGTGCCGTCGACCCGGATTCCGTGCCGGGCGCAGGCTGAGTTATTCTGGATCCAAGGGGAATCAAAATGAAAACCACAGTATCGCGGCCGCTGGCCGTCAGGACGTCGGGCAGGATCGCGGTCACGCTTGCGATCGCGGCAGCTTTGACAGTGCTTGCGCCTGGGAGCGTTATGGCCAAGGGCACGCTGCGCGCCACGATCAGCACCAGCCTCAACCAGCTCGATCCCGCGCGCCATACCATCGGCGACGAGTACATCTACGGGGTGCTGGTGTTCGGTGGGCTGGTCGCCATCGACGAGAACCTCAAGTACCGGGGCGAACTGGCCGAGCGCTGGGAGGCGAGCGAGGACCTCAAGACATGGACGTTCCACCTGCGCAAGGGCGTGCGCTTTCACCACGGCAAGGAATTCGGCTCCGACGACGTGGTGGCGACTTTCAAACACATCGCCGACCCAGCCACTGGCTCCAGCGGCCGCACGCACATGGACCTGATCGAATCGTACGAGCCGCTCGACAAGCACACGGTCCGCTTCAAGCTGAAGATCCCGTATTCTGGTTTCGCCGAGATCATGGTCGAGCGCCAACTTAAGATCGTTCCCGCCGACCGCATGGATAAGCTCTCGACCGAACCCAGTGGCACCGGCCCGTTCAAATTCAAGTCGTTTACGCCCGGCGACCGGTTGGAACTCGTGAAAAACCCCGACTACTACGAGAAAGGGCTGCCCAAGCTCGACGGCGTGGTTTTCAGGATCATGCCCGAGAACGCTTCTCGCGTTGCTGCGCTCGAAGCCGGTGACATCGACCTCATGTGGAACCTCCCGCTCGAGTCGATCGACAAGATGAAGACCAACCCGAAGATCACCGTCGACGAGGTGCCGACCTCGACCTGGGACGGGATCGTGATGAACAACAAGGCCAAGCCTTTCGACGACGTGCGCGTCCGGCGCGCGGTGCTGCTCGCGCTCGACAAGGCGCAGCTCGCCCAGTTCGCCGTATTCGGCCACGGCATACCGACCCACACGCCGATCTCGCCGCGCCATCCCTACTACAACAAGCAGCTTGCGCTCAAGCAGGACATCCCAGCGGCGAAGAAGCTGCTGGCTGAGGCGGGCTACCCGAACGGCTTCAAGATCGTGCTGCATACGCCGGTGGGCCGGCCCACGCGCGAGCGCATGGGCGTGGCGGTCCAGCAGATGCTGCGCCAGGTCGGCATCGAAGTCGAAGTGCAGCGCATGCCGTACAACCGCTTCCAGACCGAGGTCTCGGGCAAGTCGCCGTTCTACATGGACGGCTACTTCACCCGCCCCTCCATCGATACCTCGACCTACCCGTGGTACCACAGCAGCGGTTCGTGGAATGCGCGCATGTGGCATTTCTCCAGCAAGCGCATCGACGACGTGCTCGACCGCGCGCGCGTGACCAAGGACGACAAGGAACGCATGCGGCTGTACCAGGAGTTCCAGGCCTATGCGGTGGAGGACGTGCCGGGCGTTATCGCTTACGTGATGAACTTCGCCAACGCTTACAAGAAGACGGTGAAAGGGTTCCGCACCCACCCGTATCTCTGGCTCGACCTGCGCAATACCACCATCGACTGAGCGGGTGCGCGGTCATCGAGTGACGACCGCGTGATCGCCTACACGCTGCGGCGCCTGGCCACGGTCATCGCGATCCTCGCGGTGATGTCGGTGGCCATTTTCTCGATTACCCAGGTTCTGCCCGGCGACGTCGCGCAAATGATCGTCGGCCAGTTCGCCACGGACGAGCAGGTGCGCGCGGTGCGCGGCAGGCTGCACCTGGACGACCCGGTGCATGTGCAATACCTGCGCTGGGCCGGTGGGCTGCTGCACGGTGACCTCGGCACCTCGATGATGATGGACCGGCCGCTTGGCCCGATGATCCGCGAGGCCATCGCGCGCTCGGCGGTGCTCGCTGGGCTGTCCCTCGCATTGGTCGCCGCGATCGGAATCTGGCTCGGGGTGTATTCGGGCGTGCGGCGCGGCACGCGCGCGGACCGGCTCATCTCGCTGGGGAGTTATTTCTTCATTTCGGTGCCGGAATTCTTCTGGGCCATCCTCGCTGTGATGCTGTTCACCGGATACCTCGGCTGGCTGCCCGCCACTGGATATGCGTCGCTCGACGAAGGGTTCTGGAACTGGGCGCGCCACATCATCCTGCCGGTGGCCACGCTCGTGTCGGGCCTGGTGGCGCATGTGTCGCGGCTCACGCGCTCGTCGATGATCGAAACCATGCAGGCGCAGTACATCAGGGCTGCGCGCGCCAAGGGGCTGCCCGAGTCCGTGGTGATCCGCAGGCATGCGCTGCGCAATGCGCTGGTCCCGACGATCACCGTGCTCGCCATCGACGTAGGCCTGCTGATGGGCGGCATCGTGGTGGTGGAAACCGTGTTTTCCTACCCGGGCCTGGGACGGCTGCTGATCTTCGCCATCGAGCAGAAGGACCTGCCGCTGATCCAGGCGGGGATCCTCGTGGTAACTGCCGTGTACGCGCTGGCCAACCTCGCCGCCGACCTCATGTACGCATTCCTTAATCCACGCATCCGCTATGGCAGTGCCGCCGCCCACTGACGTGCCGCGTGCGCGCCGACGCCGCCTCCCGACCGGCCTGGTGTGGGGCGGGTCGCTCTTCGGCCTTATCGTGATTGCCGCACTGTTCGGGCCGATGCTCGCGCCATTTCCCTACGATCGCATGGACATCATGGCGCGCATGACGCCGCCGGATGCGATCCATTGGCTTGGCACCGACGAGTTCGGCCGCGACGTGCTGAGCCGCCTGCTCTTCGGCGCGCGCCTGTCGTTGCTGATGGGTCTTGGGGCGACGTTCGTGAGCCTGCTGCTCGGCGTGCCGCTCGGCCTCGCGGCGGGCTATAAGGGCGGGCGGGTGGACGAGGCGATCATGCGCGGAATCGACCTCGTCATTTCAGTGCCTCCCATCCTCATGGGACTGCTGCTGCTTTCGCTTTCGACCCCGAACGTCTGGAAGACCGCGGTGGCGGTGGGCATCATCTACGTGCCGATCATGGCGCGCCTCACGCGTGCGGTTACGCTGGAAGTGGCCCGCGAGGAATTCGTGCTGGCGGCGCGCGCGCGCGGCGAAAGGCTCTGGTACATCCTCGCTGCCGAGATCCTGCCGAACGCATGGCCGCCGATCATCGTGGAGGCCGCGCTGCGGGTGACGTTCGCGATCATGCTCGGCGCGGCATTGTCGTTCCTGGGGCTGGGCGTGCAGCCACCGAGCTCGGACTGGGGACTCATGATCGCCGAGGCCCGCCCATTCATCGACACCGCGCCGTGGGTCGCAATCGCGCCCGGGGTGGTGCTGTGCCTCACGGTGATCGCGGTCAACCTTATCGGCGATGGGTTGCGCGAGGTGCTCGATCCACGCCTCAGGCAGGTGCGCGGATGAGCGCGCCGCGCGCCGGCGCCACGCCGGAAGCCATGCCTGGGGTCCCGTTGCCCGAGACTCTGATGCTCGAGGTCGCCGGCCTCTCGCTCGACTACGCGGCCGATGGCGGCTGGCTGCGCGCGCTGCACGACGTATCGTTCAGGATCCCCAAGGGCAGCGCCCTGGGGCTGGTGGGCGAGTCCGGGTCGGGCAAGAGCACCACGGCGCTGGCGATCATGGGGTTGCTCGCGGGGGAGGCGCGGATTGGGTCCGGCCGCATCCTGTTCGCGGGCAAATCGCTTCTCGACCTGCCCGAGGAGGAGCGGCGCGCGCTGCGGGGAGAGCGCATCAGCATGGTGTTCCAGGACCCGTTCACCTCGCTCAACCCGGCCCTGCAGGTCGGGGCGCAGATTGCCGAGCCGCTGGTGCTCCATCGCGCGCTGTCGGCCGGCGCAGCCGCGGACGAAGCGCGGCGCGCGCTCGACGAGGTCGGGATCGCCCGCCCCGGCGACGTTGCACGCGCCTACCCGCACCAGCTGTCGGGCGGAATGAAGCAGCGCGCGCTGATCGCCACTGCGCTCGCCTGCTCGCCCGACCTGCTCGTGCTGGACGAACCCACCACCGCGCTCGACGTCACCATCGAAGCGCAGATCCTCGACCTGCTCGAGCGCCTGCGGCGCGAACGCGGGCTGTCGATGCTCTACATCACCCACAATCTCGGGGTCGTGTCGCGCATCTGCGACGAAGTGTGCGTGCTGTACGCCGGCCGGGTGGTGGAAAGCGGCACGGCGGCCGAAGTCCTGCATGCGCCCAGGCATCCATACACCAAAGGCCTGCTGGCATCGCTGCCCAAGGTGGCGCAACGGCAGCGCCGCCTCGCGCCCATTCCGGGACGATTTCCCGACCTCGCGGCGCCACCGACCGGATGCATCTTCCATCCCCGCTGCCACTTCGCGCTGCCGCGTTGCGCGGAGGAACCGCAGGCACTGACGGGCGGGATGCACGCGGTGCGTTGTTGGCGCGCCGACGAGCTAGCCTCCACGCCCTGGCCGGCCCCCGAGCCCGCGGCTGCGGCGCGAGAGACCGCAGCGGGCGTGCCTGGCGCGCCGCTTGTACAAACCGAGCGCCTGACGCGGCAGTTCGAGATGGGCGGGGTGTTCGCGGGGATGCAGCTGGACTGGTCGCGCGGCTTTCCATTGCGCTTCGATCCGCCTCGCGTGGTTGCGGTGGATGGCGTGAACCTCGTGATCGCACCGGGCGAGGTGCTCGGGTTGGTGGGCGAGTCAGGGTGCGGCAAGTCCACGCTGGGGCGCATGCTGGTACGCCTCATAGACCCTTCCGACGGCGCGATCCGCATCGACGGGCACGACGTGGGAACCCTCACTGGCGCGGCGCTGCACGAACATCGGCGCACCGCGCAGATCATCTTCCAGAATCCCGACTCCTCGCTGAACCCGCGCAAGACCGTCGCTGACATCGTCGGTCGGCCGCTTGCGTTGTTCGACCTTGCGCGCGGTGCGGCGCTGCAGGCCCGGGTCGCCGAACTGCTCGACCTCGTGCGCTTGCCTGCGACCTATGCGGGCCGCTATCCGCACCAGCTTTCGGGCGGCGAGAAGCAGCGCGTCGGAATCGCGCGCGCACTCGCCACCGAGCCGCGCTTTATCGTTTGCGACGAGGCCGTCTCGGCGCTCGATGTTTCCGTCCAGGCTTACGTGCTCAACGTCCTGGCCGACCTGCGCGATCGCCTCAACGTAGCCTACCTCTTCATTTCCCACGACCTGTCAGTAATCGCGCATATCGCCGACCGGGTCGCGGTCATGTATCGCGGCGCCATCGTGGAGGAGGGGCCGGTGGGCGAGGTGCTGCAGCCCCCGTATCACCCATATACGGAAGCGCTGCTGTCGGCGATTCCCGAGGTGGGACGCACGGGTGGAAAAGGACGCATTCGGTTGCGCGGCGACGCGGTCGAATCGGAGGGCGCCATCCAAGGCTGCCGCTTTCAGCACCGCTGCCCGCGCAAGCTCGGCACGATTTGCGAGACCGAAACACCGCCGTGGCGCGCGGCCGGGGAGTTGCACCGCATTGCTTGCCACATACCCCTGGACCAGCTTGCGCGCCTTGACCACACGAGAGAAATGACCGCGACGACTCCCGCATAGCCGTCGCCCGCGTAGCCGTCAACGGCGCGCAATTTGTAAATTTCGCCAGGCGGCGTGCCGTTACTGCCCGGCATCTCCTGTGCAGCGTGCGTTGCGCGGCGAAAAAAGTGGTTCGCCGCAGGCAGTTAGCGCGATGCGCCAGACGCTGGGCAGCGGGCACGCAACTTGCAAATAGTCCAGCCAATGGGCGGCTCCGCATCCGTGGGGCCGCGACAACTGCATCAGGAGATAGCCATGGGTAAATACGTGCTGGGTTGGCTGCTGGGAGTGCCCGTCGTGGTGCTCGTCATCATTTACATGATTTTCCGCTAACAAAAGGAGACGCGAATGGAAACCACTTCGGGAAGCATGCCCACTTCCGGCGGCACCACCGCCATGCCCGGCAACGGGTCGAGCGCGACCATGCCGGGTAACGGCCCCGCTGCGCTGAGCAAGGCGTCGTCGGCCATCCATTCGGCCATCGACGAAGCGGCGCGCAAGGCCAAGCCGGCGATCGACCGCTATGCGTCAATGGCCCACGACGCAACCGACAAGCTGAGCAGCGCCGGGTCGCAGACCGCCGACTGGGTGAGCACCAAGGGCGAGAGCTTGTCGGCCACGCAGAAAAAGCTGGTCGACGACACGTGCAGTTATGTGGCTGCCAACCCGCTCAAGTCGGTCGCAATGGCGGTGGCTGCGGGGTTCGTGCTGAGCCGCATCCTCAAGTGACGGTCTCCGCCAGCCAGGCGGCGCAGGGTTCCGACTTTACCGAGCCCGCGCCGCCAACGCATCCCTCCGCCAGCGGCGTGCTGGGGGAAGTCTCCGGGGTATTTGCTTCGGCGCGACGCGTGGTTTCGGGGATGGTCGACCTCGTTGCCCTCGAGGCGCGCCGCGCCGGGCTTGCGCTCGCGTGGATGGCGGGCCTCGGAATTGCCGCTGGCATCCTGGCGATCACCGCGTGGTTGGGGCTCATGGCCGCCCTGGCGCTTTGGGCCATCGCAGCGGGCCTGTCGCCTGTGCTGTCGATCCTCGTGGTAGTGGTACTGAACCTTGTCGGTGCCGCGGCGGCGGTCTATGCCTGCGTGAAGATGAGCAAGGCGCTCCTGTTCAGCGCGTCCCGGCGTCAATTGCATCACAGGACGGACGAACTGTCCGCGCATTCCTGATGCACAAGCCGACCGAGGAAGAGATCGAGGCGGCCGCAATGCGTATGGGCGACGCGCGCAGGTCCCTAAAAGCAGACACCGCGAAGGCCACGCAAGCCGTGCGCAACTTTGCGGTGAAGCCGGCCACGCTGTTGTCGATTTCGGCGCTGGCCGGTGTGGCGGGCTACCTGCTGTTCAGGCCCACGCCTGCCAAGCGGGTGCGCCCGGCGCACGAGGCGCAGGTTCCGCAGGCGGCCTCCACGGGGCTAATCGGGCTGGTGGTCGCCCTTGCTTCGCGGTATGCGATCCAGAGAATCCCGCGCATCGGGTTCGACCTCATCGAAGAGGCGATCAAGCGCCGCGGCAAGGTCTCCGCCGCAACGGCGTCGTCAGCTACGCTTCACTGACGGGCTCGCCCCCGCGGGCGTTTGCCGCCGAGCGCTATAACCGCGATCCTCCTTGCTGGCGCTGCAGTGCCGCATCGAAAGTGCGGCACTTTTGCGCACTCGCCGTTAGGATGGCTGGGAATTCAAGGACCCAGCAGAGTCTCATTCAACGACCCGGAGGAGAACCCATGGCCACTAAGAAATTCAACCGCCGCCGCTTCCTGAAGACATCCGCGGCTGCATCCGCCACCGCAGTATTCGCCCCGTATATCCGCACCTCCCACGCGGCCGGAAAGCTGGAAGTCGGCTTCTGGGACCACTGGGTGCCGGGTGCCAATGACACGCTCACCAAGTTGTGCAACGAATGGGCCGCCAAGGAGAAAGTCGAGCTCAAGATCGATTACATCCCCTCCCAAGGCAACAAGAACCTGCTGACCATCGCGGCCGAATCGCAGGCCAAATCCGGGCACGACATGCTGGCTTTCCCGAGCTGGTGGCCGTCGGACAAGGCCAAGGAGCTCGAGCCGGTCGACGACATCATGAAGGAGCTCACCGCCAAGAACGGCAACGTGACGCCACTGATCGAGTACCTGGGCAAGCACGGCGGCCACTGGGTGGCGATACCGGCCACGCCGGGCAGCCAGATCAAGGGGCCTTGCGGGCGTATTGATCTCTTCAAGCAGCACGCGGGCATCGACATCGTCAAGATGTTCCCCGCCGGCGCGCCGCCCGACAAGGCGCTATCCGATGCCTGGACGTGGGACACCTTCCTCGATGCCGCAGCCAAGTGCCACAAGGCTGGCTCGCCGTTTGGCGTGGGCCTCGGGGGGACGACCGACTCCGTCGATTCGATGGGCGCGTTGTTCAGCGCCTACGGGGCGCAACTCGTCGACGCCAAAGGCAACATCACGGTCAAGTCCGACGCGGTGAAGCAGGTGCTCGAGTACATGAAGAAGCTGGTCGCGGTCCTGCCGCCCGACGTCTTCGCCTGGGACGATTCCTCCAACAACAAGTGGCTGATCTCGGGCAAGGGTGCGCTGATCATGAACCCGCCCAGCGCGTGGGCGGTGGCCAAGCGCGACGCGCCCAAAGTGGCCGAGCAGTGCTGGACTTTCCCCTCGCCGCGCGGACCCAAGGGCCGTTTCCAGCCCTACCTGCCGTATTTCTGGGGCATCTGGAAGTTCTCGAAGAACAAGGCGGCAGCCAAGAGCCTCATCCGCCACATTTCCGAGCGCTCGGCGGTCGAGAAGATGGTGGCCGCGAGCCAGGGCTACGACATCCCGGCCTTCGCCAAGCTGAACGACTTCAAGACCTGGGCCGAGGAAGGGCCGCCCAAGGGCACGCTGTTCAACTACCCGCCCAAGCCGGACCAGATCCTGTCGATCTCGGCCTATCCGGCACCACCCAAGATCGCCGCACAGATCTACGCACAGGCGATCAGCACCAAGCTGGTGGCCAAGTGCACGCAGGGCGGCGAGTCGATCGACAAGGCGATCGGGTGGGCCGCCTCCGAACTCGAGGGATTCATGCGCACCTGAGCGGTCGGGAAGTCGGGGGTGCGGAAGATACTGCGGCGGAAGTCGACTATCGCGTTCGCGATGGCGCTTCCGCTCATCCTCGTGATCGCGTTGCTGGTGCTGTACCCGGCGCTGTTCGCGGTGCACCTGTCGATGCTCAACAAGTCGATGGAACGATTCGTCGGCTTCGGCAATTTCACTTTCCTGTTCGGCCGCGACACGTTCTGGATGGTGGTGCGGCAGTCGGTGGTATTCGCCGTCACCGCGGTGGTGTTCAAGGCGCTGATCGGCTTTTGCGTGGCGCATTTCGTCCACAACATCCCGGCCAAGGGGCAGCGCAAGTGGCGCGGCATGCTGCTGGTGCCGTGGGTGATCCCGCCGGCCATGAGCACGCTCGCGTGGCTGTGGCTCTTCGATCCTTCCTACAGCGCGTTCAACTGGGTGTTCGAGCGCATCGGCATCCCGCCGGTGAACTGGCTGGGCGACCCGAACTGGGCGCGCTTCTCGGTGATCCTCGTTAACGTGTGGTACGGCGCGCCGTTCTTCATGATCATGTACCTCGCGGCGCTCAAGTCGGTGCCCGAGCAGCTCTACGAGGCCGCCGCCATCGACGGGGCCAACTGGTGGCAGAAGCTCTGGTACGTGACCATCCCGATGATGCGCAACATCATCGCCATCACGGTGCTGTTTTCGCTCATCGTGACCTTCGCCAATTTCGACATCGTGCGCGTGCTCACCGCGGGCGGGCCGGTCGACCAGACGCACGTGTTCGCCACCTGGGCGTTCAAGCTCGGCATCGAGAGCAGCGACCTGCCGCTGGGGGCGGCGGTGTCCCTGTTCATGTTCCCGATCCTCGCCATCGCGGCGATCTTCATCCTGCGTGACATCACCCGGAGGGGAGGGGATTCATGAGGGCCGTCATGCGCAGCATGAAAGGCGACCGCAAACGCGCGATGGTGTGGTCGTACTTCTTCCTCGTGATCTTCGTGATCTTCTTCCTGGCCCCGCCGCTGTACATGCTCATCACTTCGCTGAAGAGCAGCGCCGAGATCTCGGCGGTGACCAACCCGTGGTGGATCTTCCACCCCACGCTCGAGAATTACACCGCGCTGCTGACTTCCAACAGCTACCTCACGTTCTTCCGCAACTCGGCGGTGGTGTCGGTTCTGGTGGTGATCGTGACCATGCTGATCAGCGTGCCGGCTGCGTTTTCGCTTTCACGCATGAAGTTCTGGGGCTCCACCACGCTCGCCACCGGCGTGTTCCTGACCTACCTCATCCCCGAGACGCTGCTGTTCATACCGCTATTCAAGATCTTCGCGTGGTTCAACGAGCTGACCGGCATCGAGCTCATCAACCACTGGTGGGTCCTGATCGTGGTGTACCCGACTCTTACGGTGCCGTTCTGCACCTGGATCATGATCGGGTACTTCGCGAGCATCCCGAAGGAGCTCGACGAGGCCGCGTTGATCGACGGTGCGGGCTATTTCCAGATCCTCACGCGGATTTTCATCCCCGTGGCGTTGCCCGGCATCATCGCTGCCACCATCTTCGCGTTTACCGTTTCGTGGGCGCAGTTCCTCTACCCGCTCGCGCTCACCACCTCGGAGGACCAGCTCGTGCTCTCGGTGGGCATCATCACCACCCTCATCAAGGGCGACGTCTTCACCTGGGGGCAGATCATGACCGGGGCTCTGCTCGGCGCCGCGCCGCCGCTCATCATCTATGCGTTCCTCATGGACTACTACATCGCCGGCCTCACCGCCGGCGCGACGAAGGGATAGCGCCAGATGGCCAAGGTCACGCTCAGGAAAGTGGTGAAGAATTACGACGAGACGCCCGCGGTGCGGGGCATCGACCTCGAGATCGCCGACAAGGAGTTCGTCGTGCTGGTCGGCCCCTCGGGTTGCGGCAAGAGCACCACGCTGCGCATGATCGCCGGGCTGGAGGACATTACCGCCGGCGACATCATGATCGGCGAGGAAGTGGTCAATGACGTGCCGCCCAAGGATCGCGACATCGCGATGGTGTTCCAGAACTACGCCCTCTACCCGCACATGACGGTGTACGAGAACATGTCCTTCGGCCTGCGCCTGAAGAAGGCCCCCAAGGAAGAGATCGCCCGCCGGGTGGAGAATGCCGCGCGCATCCTCGACATCACCGAGCTGCTGGAAAGAAAGCCCAAACAGCTTTCGGGCGGCCAGCGCCAGCGTGTCGCGATGGGCCGCGCGATCGTGCGCGACCCGAAGGTGTTCCTGTTCGACGAGCCCCTGTCCAACCTCGACGCCAAGCTTCGCGTGCAAATGCGCACCGAGATCAAGAAGGTCCACCAGAAGGTGCGCACCACCACGGTCTACGTGACGCACGACCAGGTGGAGGCAATGACGCTCGCCGATCGCGTGGTGGTCATGAACGCGGGGCGCATCGAGCAAGTCGGCACTCCGAACGACCTCTACCATTTTCCCGCGACGCTGTTCGTAGCCGGCTTCATCGGCTCGCCGGCGATGAATTTCATTCCCTGCGTGCTGGGAGAGGAAGGGGGCAGGCTGCAGGTGCGGCTTAGCCCGGCGCTCGTTTTCCCGGTGCCCGAGGACCGGGTTGCGCGCTATCGCCAGTACGTTGGCGCCAGCGGACTGTTGTTTGGCCTGCGCCCGGAACACATCTTCGAGCAGCGCCCGCACATGGAGCCGAACGAGGTTCCCTTCGAGGTTCCGCTTGAGGTCACCGAGCCCATGGGCATGGAGACCCTCGTTTACTTCAACATCGGCAAGACCGAGGTCTGCGGCCGGGTGAACCCGAATTCCGGTGCCCGCGACGGCCAGCCCATGAAGCTGGTGGCCGATCTGGCCAACATGCACCTGATCGAGGAGGCCGGCGGAAAGGTACTATAGCGGCACCTTATCCACGCCGCCGCGCCGGCCACTTTCCAGGAGCTGCCCGCATGACCGCCAGGGACCGCATCGACCCGCATTTCTATTCGCTGCACCAGGACATGACTGCCTGGCGGCGCGACATCCACGCACATCCCGAACTCGGGTTCCAGGAAACGCGCACCGCCGACCTGGTTGCGGCCAAGCTCGAGGCGTTCGGCATCGAGGTCCACCGGGGGCTAGGCAAGACGGGCGTCGTGGGGACCCTGCGCGTCGGAGCGAGCCAGCGCAGCGTGGGCCTGCGCGCCGACATGGACGCGCTTCCCATAGAGGAAGCCAACACCTTCGCGCATCGTTCGACCAATGCCGGCGTCATGCACGCGTGCGGCCACGATGGCCACACCACCATGCTGCTCGGCGCAGCAAGGTACCTGGCCGAGACGCGCAATTTCGACGGTACCGTGCATTTCATCTTCCAGCCGGCCGAAGAGG
>JBDTRN010000018.1:0-19314 GCA_039931715.1 Betaproteobacteria bacterium | reverse complement strand
TGCTCGAGCGTCGGGCGTCCGAACAGGCCGACCTGCGCCACGTAGGGCGGGCGCAAGCGCGGCATGCCGCGCTTGCCCTCGATCGATTCGATCATCGCGGACTCTTCCCCGCAGATGTAGGCTCCCGCCCCTCGGCGCAGATGAATCGGAGGCAAGGCGCACGGCGGTTCTTCGCGGAGCTTGGCCAGCTCGCGCTCGAGCACTGCGCGGCACCCTGCGTACTCGTCGCGCAGGTAGATCCAGATCTCGCTTGCGTCGGCGCACCACGCGGCCACCAGCATGCCTTCGAGGAAACGATGCGGATCGCGCTCGAGGTAGTAGCGGTCCTTGAACGTGCCGGGCTCGCCTTCGTCGATGTTGACCGCCATGTTGCGCGGCGCGGGTTCGGCGGCCACCAGCCGCCACTTGCGCCCCGCCGGGAATCCGGCCCCGCCCAGCCCGCGCAGGCCGGAATTCTCCATTACCTTCGTAAGGCCATCCTGGGTATGCTTGCCGGCCATGCAATCGGCGATGAGCGCATAGCCCCCATTGGCGCGGTATGCGGCATAGTCGATGTACTTCGGCTCGAAACACCGGGTGAGCCGCTCACGCACATGGCGCGAAACCGCTTCGACCGTGGCTTCCAGCACGCAGTTCTGACCCACCGCAACCGCGGGCGCAGATTCGCACCGCCCGATGCACGGCGCTGCCACCACGCGGACCTCCTTGCCCAGCAGCCCGGGGAGCTTGCGCAGCAACTCCTTTGCGCCCGCCATTTCGCAAGACAGCGAATCGCACACCCGCACGGTCAGCGCGGGCGGCGCCACCTCGCCCTCTTTTACGATATCGAAATGGTGATAGAAGCTGGCCACCTCGTAGACCTCGGCCATGGCCATGCGCATTTCCTCTGCCAGTGCAGCAAGGTGCGCAGCGGCCAGGTGCCCGTAGGCATCCTGGATCTTGTGCAGGTGCTCGATGAGCAGGTCGACGCGACGGGGCGCATCGCCCAGCAGGGCCTTCACTTCGGCCAGCGCCTGCGGATCGACACGGCGGCCCTTGGGCGTGCCCCTCTTGCGCGCGCTTCGTTGCGCCGCGGAGCCCGCTTCAGCCGCCCTTTCCGGGGCACGCGTCTTTTCGTCCGAACCACCCATCTTCTGCGACCTCCTTGACTAGACCCGATTATCCGGCACGCAGCGGCCCTGGAATCTTGACTGCGGTCAAGCTGGGGCACCCGTTCCGCGCGTAGAGCGGCGACGCGGATGGCGCCGCATCACTGGCGGGACTGGCAATGCAGCTCACTTTGTTGAACTTCAATATCCTAAGACCTAACAGCTGCGCGGTTGTTGCGTCAGTTGAATTTCCAAAACAGGAAAATATACTTGTGGTTGCGCGGCAGGTTGTGGTGCGCGCAGGTGAATGTCTGCAGGTCCCGTCGGTGCACGCTCACGCCCGCGCCCAGGCCGATCACGCCGATGTTGGGCCGCGATGGCGAACATGGAGCGCTGCCCGTGCAGGCGCCGACGCGGCGTGCGCCGCCGCCACTGCGCTGTTGTCCAACTGCCTGCCTTGGCTTACTTGAGAACCGACTTCAGGGTCTTGCCCATCTCGCCCGGATTGCGCGTCACCTTGATGCCGCACTCCTCCATCACCGCGAGTTTTTCCTGCGCCGTGCCCTTGCCGCCCGAAATGATCGCGCCCGCGTGCCCCATGCGCTTGCCCGGCGGCGCGGTAAGCCCGGCGATGAAGCCGATGACGGGCTTCTTCATGTTGGCCTTGATCCAGCGCGCGCAGTCTTCCTCGTCGGAGCCGCCGATCTCGCCGACCATGATCACCGCCTCGGTCGCCGGGTCGTCATTGAACAGCTTCATGACGTCGATGTGCTTCAGCCCATTGACCGGGTCCCCGCCGATGCCCACGCACGAGGACTGCCCCAGGCCGAGCTCCATGAGCTGGCCGACCGCTTCGTAAGTGAGCGTGCCCGAGCGCGACACCACGCCGATCGGGCCCTTCTTGTGGATGTGTCCGGGCATGATGCCGATCTTGATTTCTTCCGGCGTGATGAGCCCAGGGCAGTTCGGCCCGATGAGCAGCGTCTTCCTGCCGCGCATGCGCTCCTTGGTGCGGATCATGTCGCGTACCGGGATGCCCTCGGTGATGCAGATGACGAGGTCGAGCTCGGCATCGACAGCCTCGTCGATGGCGGCTGCGGCAAAAGGCGGCGGCACGTAGATGACCGAAACGTTGGCGCCGGTCTTCGCCTTCGCTTCACTCGCGTTGGCAAAAATCGGGATTCCGTCCAGATCTTCGCCTGCCTTCCTGGGATTCACGCCGGCGACGTAGCAGTTGCGGCCGTTGGCGTACTCCCGGCTCATGCGCGTGTGGAACTGGCCGGTCTTGCCGGTGATGCCCTGCGTCATCACGCGGGTGTTCTTGTCGATCAGGATGCTCATTTTTTCCCCGCAGCGGCTGCGACGACCTTTTGCGCGGCGTCGGACATGTTGTTGGCCGATATGATGGGCAGGCCCGAATCGGCAAGGATCTTCTTTCCAAGCTCCACGTTGGTCCCCTCGAGTCGGCACACCAGCGGGACCGAAAGCTTGACCTGCCGGGCCGCTTCCACGCACGCGGCTGCGATCACATCGCACTTCATGATCCCGCCGAAGATATTGACCAGGATCGCCTTGAGCCCGGGGTTCTTCAGCATGATCTTGAACGCCTCGGTGACTTTCTCCGTGGTGGCCCCGCCGCCCACGTCGAGGAAATTGGCGGGCGCACCGCCATAGACCTTGATGATGTCCATGGTCGCCATCGCCAGGCCCGCACCGTTCACGAGGCAACCGATGTTGCCCTCGAGCTGGATGTAGTTGAGGTCGTATTTCGAGGCCTCCACCTCTGCAGGGTCCTCCTCGTCGAGATCGCGCATGGCGACAATGTCGGGATGGCGAAACATCGCGTTGTCGTCGAAATTGAGCTTGGCGTCGAGCGCGATGACCTTGCCGTCACCCGTGGTGATGAGGGGGTTCACCTCCACCAGCGAGGCGTCGGTCTGGTCGAAGCACTTGTACAGCGCCTTCAGGAGGTCGCGGGCTTTCGGCACAAGCGGCGCCGCAATGCCGATCTTCCCCGCCATCTCGTCGGCCTGCGCGTCGGTCAGGCCGGTGTTCGGGTCGATGAAGATCTTGTGGATCTTCTCTGGTGTGGTGGCCGCCACTTCCTCGATGTCCATTCCGCCTTCCGAGCTGCCCATGAGCGCCACGCGCTGGGTGCCGCGGTCCACCACCAGCGCGACGTACAATTCCTGCTTGATGTCGGCACCCTCCTCCACCAGCAGGCGGCGTACTTTCTGCCCCTGTGGCCCGGTCTGGTGCGTGACCAGCTGCATGCCGAGGATCTCCTTCGCCCGGGCGCGCACTTCGTCGAGGGACTTGGCCACCTTCACGCCGCCACCCTTGCCGCGGCCGCCGGCATGGATCTGTGCCTTGACCACCCAGACCTTGCCGCCCAGTCCTTCGGCCGCCTTGACGGCCTCGTCAACCGAGAAGCAAGGAGTGCCGCGCGGCGTAACCACGCCGAATTTGCGGAACAGCTCCTTGCCCTGGTACTCATGAATCTTCATGTTGTCCTACCCTCCGGCTTTTTCTGCATTGGGTCGATACCATTTCGGATACATCGTGCGTACGGTCTGCGAGCCCGATTCGAGCGCGTGGCACTGGTCGATCTGGAACGGCTTTGCCCCGTCGTCGGGCGCCGCGCGACGCTCGCCCGCAAAGGTCTGGATCGCGGCGGTCGGGAAGAACCCGAGCATTTCCGTGATGTGGGTGCAGCCGAGCACGCCGCCAAGGTGCTCGCGCACTTTCTTGCGAAACCCGTCCATGAGGTTGAGGCCGACCAGCTTGCGGTAGGCCGGGCCGATCGTCTCGCAGCCGCCCGGGTAGGGTACGGCATCCGACACCGCGATGGCGTCGACGATCGTGAGCTCGGTGTCGATGGTCAGGCGCACCCACATATCATGCACTGGCAGGCCCGCACGGCGCACGCCTGTTTGCAAAGTAAAGTCGTGATTCTTGACATCGGTCAAGTGGCCCTCGATGTCCCACAGCCCGTCGGCGCGCTTGTAGCCTTCGAAGCGCAGCCGGCGCGTGTGGGTCAGCTCACGCTCGACATCCTGGATGGGGAGGGGCATAAGGCAGCTCGGCCGGAAATTCGTGCAAGGGGGGTGCGTAAGGCGCCTGCGGCGGCCTGCAGCAATGCGCGCGATTTTACCACTGCTAGAATGGCCAACCGGCTGTAGGCAAACATGAAATACATCCTCGCACTCGATCAAGGCACCACCAGTTCGCGCGCCATCGTGTTCAACGAGACAGGCACCGCGGTCGCCAGCGCCCAGCGCGAAATCCGCCAGATCTATCCCAAGCCGGGCTGGGTGGAACACGACCCGAAAGAGATCTTCGAATCGCAACGCGACGTCGCGCGCGAGGCGCTCGAGAGCGCCAACATCGCTTCATCGGAGATCGTCGCCGCCGGCATCGCCAACCAGCGCGAGACCGTGCTGCTGTGGGACCGCCAAAGCGGCGAACCGCTGCACAACGCGATCGTATGGCAGGACCGCCGCACCGCTGCCCAGTGCGCAGAACTGCGCGAGTCGGGCGTCGAGAACATCATCCGCAACAAGACCGGGCTCGTGATCGACCCGTACTTCAGCGCGACCAAGATCGCCTGGTTGCTCGACAACATCCCGGGCGCGCGTGCCCGCGCCGAGCGCGGCGAGCTTGCCTTCGGCACGGTCGACACTTGGCTCGCATGGAACCTGTCGCAAAGCCGCCTGCACGTAACCGACCCGTCGAATGCCTCGCGCACCATGCTTTTCGACATCCACAAAGGCGACTGGGACGAGGAGCTCCTGACGATCCTGCGCGTGCCCCGCGCCATCCTGCCCGACGTCCTTGCATCCTCGGGCGCATTCGGGATGATCGCCCCCGACATCCTCGGCGAGGCGGTTACCCTTGCCGGCATCGCGGGCGACCAGCAGGCGGCCCTCTTCGGCCAGGGCTGCCACAAGGCGGGCATGGGCAAGAATACCTACGGCACTGGGTGCTTCATGCTCATGCACACTGGCGATCGCGCGGTGACTTCGGCCAACGGCCTGCTCACCACGGCGTGCGCGCAAATGGGACGCAGCCGCGATGCGCGCGACGTGGAGCGCGAATATGCGCTGGAGGGCAGTGTGTTCGTAGCCGGCGCGGTGGTGCAGTGGTTGCGCGACGAACTGCGATTCTTCAAGTCTTCGGCCGAGATCGAGTCGCTCGCGGCAAGCGTGCCGGACAACGGCGGCGTTTATCTCGTGCCCGCCTTCACCGGCTTGGGAGCACCGCATTGGGACCCCTATGCGCGCGGCGCGATCCTCGGCCTCACGCGCGGCTCCGGGCGCGAGCACATCGCCCGCGCGGCGCTCGAATCGATCGCCTTCCAGACCGCCGACCTGCTCGATTCGATGCAGCGCGACGCCAGTCGCAAGCTCACCGAGCTGCGTGTCGATGGCGGCGCGACCTCCAACAACCTCCTCATGCAATTCCAGTCCGACATTCTCGGCGTGCCCGTACTGCGGCCCAAGGTGCAGGAAACCACCGCACTGGGCGCGGCCTATCTGGCAGGGCTTGCCACCAACGTGTGGAATTCACGCGAGGAAATCGCCGCGCACTGGGAGATCGACCGCACGTTCGAGCCGCAGATGCGGCCCTCTGCGGTGGCCGACCTCCTCGGGCGCTGGCGCGAAGCCGTGCACCGTAGCCTGCGCTGGGCCGGGGAGACTTGACAGAGCAGGCAGGCCCCTCGGGCCACGCCTATTCGCCTGCGGGATGCGGCTCCATCTAACGCCCCTTGATGCCTTCGTCGGCCATGTACGCGCGGATTACGCTGTCCACATCTGGATCGGCCTTGAACCCCATCGCCAGCGCGCGCGGGGTGCGGAACCGCACCGGCCATCCCGCCACGATCTTCTGGATGCGATCGTCGGGCTTGTAGACCACGCGCCGCGCCGCTTCGTCCCCCGCCACGCGCCGCATGGCTTCGATCATTTCGGACACCGGCACGGTGATGCCCGGCAGGTTGAGCACGCGCGCCAGGCCCCACAGGGACGACGGGGTTTCGTGGGCGTGGATAAACGACTCGATGCAGCGCCCCGGCGAGAGCAGCCATACACCGGTGTCCAGCGACACAGGGCATTCGGAGACCACGCCGTTCAACGGTTCGCGCAGCACGCCGCTTGCGAATGACGATGCCGCGAGGTTGGGCTTGCCCGGGCGTACCACGATGGTGGGCAGGCGCAGGCTGCGCCCGTCGATGAACCCCTTGCGCGTGTAGTCGGTGACGATGTATTCGCAGCACACCTTCTGCGCGCCATAGGAGGTCTGCGGGTTGGGGGTGGTCGAATCGTCGAGCACCTCGGGCAGGTCACCGCCGAACGCGGCCACCGAGCTCGAAAAGACGAATCGCGGCGGCCTCGCGCACTTGCGCGCAAGCTCGAAGAGGGTCCGCGCGCCATCGAGGTTGACTCGCCAGCCCAGGTCGAAGTCCACCTCCGCGCCGGCCGACACGACCGAGGCGAGGTGGAACACCGACTGGGTATCGGGCGTGAGTACTTTTGCAAGCACGCCGGGCGCTGAGATATCGCCGCTGACGGCCTCGAGGCGCTCGTCCTTGGGCAGCACGGCAGGGAACGCGGTGTCGAACAGGGTCAGCCGCGTGATGGCGGTTTCCTTGCCATCGGCGCAAGTGAGGCGACCGCGCGCGAGAAGCGCCTTGGCAAGCTTGAAGCCGAGCATGCCCCCGCCGCCGGTGATCACGACTTTCATGCCGTTCCTTGTCGAGTGGGTGAAAGAGCTGCGATTCTATCGGACGCCTCGTCGCCGGGGCGGGCCGCGCCGGGGCTGAAAAATGCCTCGACGTCCTCGATCTCGCGCGTGGCGCGCATCGGCGGCAGGCTCGCGCGGATGGTGCGGCCGTAGGGCTTGGAGTACAGGCGCGGGTCGCAGATCATGAGCACGCCGCGATCAGCCTCGTCGCGGATGAGCCGCCCGGCGCCCTGCTTCAACTGCAGGATCGCCTGCGGGAGCTGGAGTTCCATGAACGGGTTGCCTCCCGTGGCGCGCATCGCCTCGATGCGCGCGGCGAGCACCGGGTCATCGGGGGGCGCGAACGGGAGCTTGTCGATCACCACCAGCGACAGCGCCTCGCCACGCACGTCCACCCCTTCCCAGAACGACTGGCTGCCGAGCAGGATCGGGTTGTCCAGGCGCCGGAAGCGCGCCAGCAATTCGCTGCGCGAGCCAGTGCCTTGCACGAGCAACGGGTAATCCAGTCCGTCGCGCACCAAGCGTTCGACGAGGAGCTCGCTCGCGCGGCGCAGGGCGCGCAGGGTCGTAAAAAGCAGGAAAGCCCGCCCGCGGCTGGCCTTCAGGGCGGGGTAGGCGGCCTCGACGACGCGTTCGGTGAAGCTGGGATCGCTGGGTTCGGGGAGGTTCTTCGGCACGTAGAAAAGCGCCTGGCGCGCAAAGTCGAACGGGCTCTCCCAGCGCACTGCGCGCGCCGACTCGATACCGAGCTCGCGCGTGAAATGGCCGAAGTCCTCGCCGACTGCCAGCGTGGCGGAGGTCATGATCCACGCGCGCGGATGGTCGTCCATCTGCTTGCGGAACAGCTCCCCCGTCCGAAGCGGGGTCGTGTGCAATTGCAGTGAGCTGGCGAAAACCTCGACCCAGCGCACCGCCTCCAGGTCTTCGGCATCCAGCCAGTGCGCAATGCGGGCGCGCGCCTCTACAGCGCGGCGCAGGCAGGCGCCCAGACCTTCGGAGCGCTCAGCCTGGGTTTCGAGCAATGCGCAGCAGTCAGCCAGCGCGGCAGCCAAAGCCTCCACCGCCGGCAGGAAATCGGGCGACCGCGCCGCCTGCGAATACGCGAAACGCGCGTTGTCGTCGCGAAACACCAGGCGCAGGTCGCGCGCGGCCTTGTCGAGCCCGCTGGCGGCGCGATCGAGGTCGGGAAGCGCGCCTCCCGCGGCGCGCAGCTCTACGCGCACGTCGCGTGCGAGGTCCACTAGTTGGCCGGTCGAAACGGTATCGCCGAAAAACAGCCGCGCCGTGTCGGGCAACTGGTGTGCCTCGTCGAAGATGACGGTGTTGCACGCCGGCAGCAGTTCGGCGAGGCCTTCGTCGCGCAGCATGACGTCGGCGAAGAAGAGGTGGTGGTTGATCACCACCACGTCGGCGGCGAGCGCGTTCTTGCGCGCGGCGAAGACGAAGCAATCCTTGTAGCGCGGGCAATCCTGCCCAAGGCAGTTCTCGCGCGTGGAGGTCGCCTGGATCCACACCGGCGCGTTCTCCGGCACTTCGGCGAGGTCACCGCGGTCACCGGTCGAGGTGTGCCGCGCAAAGCGCTCGATGGCGGCGAGCTGCACGGCTTCCTCGCGCGAGCCCAGTCGCCCTTCGGCGCGCGTGCGCTCCAGCCGGTACAGGCAGACATAGTTCGCGCGCCCTTTCAGCAGCGCGGTCGTGCTGGCCGCCGCGATCGCGGTGCGCACCGCGGGCAGGTCGCGATCGAAGAGCTGGTCCTGCAGGTTCTTGGTGCCGGTCGAGATCAGCACCTTGCCCCCCGCGAGCAAAGCGGGCACGAGGTAGGCGAACGTTTTCCCGGTACCCGTCCCGGCTTCGGCGACCAGCACTTCAGTGCGCTCGATCGCGTCCAGGATGTTGCGCGCAAGGTCGATCTGTTGCGCGCGCACGCGGTAACCGGGAATCGCCGCGGCCAGCGCGCCCCCCTCGCCGAACAGCGTAGCGAGCGCTTCGGACGACGCGCTGCTCAGGGTCGCGACTCCGGCAAGGGGACGCATCGGAGCGACGACGGGGAAAGGAAAGGGGAAATTGAAGGCATGCTGCTCAAGCCCCGCATCTTACTGGCTTTACACCGTCGCGCTTCTAATCTACATTACATGAATAATGCGCCATAAACTGCTGTATGGGATCGGTTTTTCAGTTGTCCTCGCAGGCTGCGGCGGGTTCACGCCGAAACCTGCGCCGGTCGCCGATCCCACCCCGGCGCGAGCGGCGCCACGCGCTTCGGTGCCCACACTGCCACCCGAGCAGGCGCAGCGCGCTGCGCCCGAACAGTCCGAGATGTTGTTCCAGGTACTTTCTTCCATCGGCGTCGATTACAAGTATGGTGGCAGCTCGCATGCCACGGGCTTCGATTGCAGCGGGCTGGTGGCCCACGTGTATCGCGAGGGCTTCGGCATCCAGCTGCCACGCAATTCGTATGGCCAGAGCCAGGTCGGCCAGCCGGTCTCGTCGGAGGATCTCAAGCCCGGCGACCTCGTTTTCTACAACACCCTCAACCGCCCCTTCTCCCACGTCGGGATCTACCTCGGGGACGGCCGCTTCATCCATGCGCCCAAGACGGGCGCCGCGGTGCGCATCGAAAGCCTGAAAAGCGCGTACTGGACCAAACGCTGGAACGGCGCCCGCCGCATTACCACCCACTTGTAGTAGGCCTTCCCGCAACGCGCGCCTTCCGCCAGCAGGTTTCGCATGGGCGGAAAGTGCGTATCGATGATAACTGTTCTCATTCATTGCCGTGAATGCGAATGCGAGTTATTATCATCTGATATTCCCCCCTTCCTTCGGAGCACAAATGCAATTCGTCCCCCGCCGGTTCCTGCTGCGCGTCCTCGTCGCCGCGTGCAGCGTCGCGAGCCTCCCGGCGCTGGCGCAGGAGAAGGTCCTCAACCTGTATTCATCGCGCCACTACAACACCGACGAAGCCCTGTACGCCAATTTCACCAAGCAGACCGGCATCAAGATCAACCGCATCGAAGCCCCCGAGGACGCGCTGCTCGAGCGGCTGCGCAACGAAGGCGCGGCCAGCCCTGCGGACGTGCTTGTTACGGTCGATGCCGGGCGCCTGTGGCGCGCCGAGCAGATGGGACTCTTCGAGCCGGTGAAATCGGCGCAGCTCGATGCGCGCATTCCCGCCGCGCTGCGCCAGCCCGACGGCCTGTGGTTCGGTTTCTCGACGCGCGCGCGCGTCATCGTGTACGCAAAGGACAAGGTCAAGCCGGGCGAGATCCGGGGCTACGAAGACCTCGCAGACCCCAAGTGGAAAGGCAAGGTCTGCATGCGCTCGTCGTCCAACATGTACAACCTTTCGCTGATGAGCTCGCTCATCGACCACCTCGGCGAAGCCAAGGCCGAGGCCTGGGCCAGGGGCGTGGTCGCCAACTTCGCACGCTCTCCCAAGGGCGGCGACACCGACCAGATCAAGGCCATCGCCGCCGGCGAATGCGTCCTCAGCATCACCAACACCTACTACTACGTGCGGCTCCTGAAGTCGGCCAAGCCCGACGAGCGCCAGGCCATCGAGAAAGTCGGCATGTTGTGGCCCAACCAGGACGGGCGCGGTACCCACGTGAACATTTCCGGCGCCGGCATGCTGAAATCGGCGCGCAACCGCGACGCAGCGGTCAAGTTCCTCGAGTACCTCGCCAGCGACGGTGCACAGCGCTATTTCGCCGACGGCAACAATGAGTTCACCGCCGTGCGTTCGGTGAGCGTCGATAATCGTGAGCTCGCCTCGCTCGGAAAATTCAAGGCCGACGAGATCAACGTGAGCGCCTTCGGCAAGAACCAGCCGACCGCGCAGAAAGTGTACGACCGCGCCGGCTGGCGCTGACCCCGGCTATGCGCCGAGACGGGCACCCGGCCCGCTTCGGCGCGATCGGCTTTCAGCGACGCGCCATCGTGCGCGCCAGGATAAGCACCGGGATCAAGCCGACCGCGAGGATCGCGAGCGCCGCCCAGGAGGCCTCGGCAAGGCGCTCGTCCTTGGCGAGGTTGTAGGTCTGCACCGCCAGCGTGTCGAAGTTGAACGGCCGCAATGCGAGCGTGGCCGGCAGTTCCTTGATCACGTCCACGAACACCATCAATGCCGCGGCCAGCAGGCTGCGCGCGAGCAGGGGCGCGTGCACGCGGACCAGCGCCTGCGCCGGCCGCAACCCGAGGCTGCGCGCAGCGTCGTCCATGCTGCGCCGGATCTTGGCAAGGCCGGCGTCGACGGTCTGCAGCGAGACCGACATGAAGCGCACCAGGTAAGCGTAAACGAGAGCGGCGACCGTCCCGCTCAGCCAGAGTTGCGGCGCGATCCCGAAGTGCACGGCCAGCCATTGCGCCACCCAGCGATCGAACACGGTCACCGGCACAAGTACGCCCACAGCGATGACCACGCCGGGAATCGCGTACCCCAGGGCCGCGGTCCGGTTGGCTACGGCAGCAATCGCGCCGGGGCGCAGGCGCGCGGCATAAGCAATCACCAGCGCCCCGGCCACGGCAAGGAGCGCGGTCAAGCTGGCGAGGAAAAAGCTGTTTGCGGCGAGGCCCGCAAAGCGCTCGGCGAAACCCGGCGCCGTTTCCTGCAGCGCCAGCCGGCCCAGGAGCACCAGCGGCACCACGAAGCCGGCGAGCGCCGGCAGCGCGCATGCAACAACTGCGCCGAGGGCTCGGGCCCCGCGCAGCACGTGCGGCGGCGGCGGCCTGCGTGGGCCAGCGTGAAACGCAGAACGGCCACGCAGTGCGCGCTCCAACGCGAGCACGCAGCCCACGCCGACCAGGAGCAACGCGCCGATCTGCGCCGCCGCGACCGGGTCGCCGAGCGAAAACCAGGCGCGGAAAACACCGGTGGAGAACGTGTCCACACCAAAGTACGCCACGGTGCCGTAGTCGGCGAGGGTCTCCATCATGGCCAGGGCGACGCCGGCAGCAATGGCAGGCCGCGCGAGCGGCAGCGCGACGGTGAACCACGCGCGCCACGGCCCCTGCCCCAGCACGCGTGCGGTCTCGAAGCTCGAGCCCGACTGCTCGAGGAAGGCAGCGCGCGAAAGCAGGTACACGTAGGGGTAGAGCACGGCAACGAGGACCAGTACCGCCCCCCCCAGCGAGCGGATTTCGGGCAGCGAGATGTCCCGCCCCGGCCCCAGCCATGCGCGTAAACCCGTCTGCAGAGGACCGGCAAACTGCAGGAAGTCGGTATAGACGTAGGCCATGACATAAGCGGGCATTGCGATCGGAAGGATCAGCGCCCACCCGAACAATCGCCGGCCGGGGAAACGGCACATTGTAGTCAGCCAAGCCACTGTAACGCCGACCACCGTGACGCCGATCCCGACACCAACAGCCAGCACGAGGGTGTTCCACAGGTACCCGGGCAAAACGGTCGAGGCGAGGTGGGCCCAGGTTTCGGCACGGGGCACAAACAGGTTGAGCACCACGACCCCCAGGGGCAGCGCGACACCCAGGGCAATGAGTCCGGCGACCATTTCGAGCAGCGACCGTCGCGGGCGCGCCCGCGTGGCCCGTGCCGAAGCGGGAACAGGGCCGGAAACGGGGAGCGGTAGATCCATGGCTAAGGCAACAAATCCTTGAAAATCCGGGAGATCTTAGCAGCCGCGCTTGACGCGAGCGAGGAAGATGGGAAGTATTATCATTCTGTGAACCCAACCCGCCCCGTCCCCCTCATCGAAGTCCGCAACCTCACGCAGGCGTACGGCCGGCAGGACGTCGTGCGCGACCTGACGTTCTCACTCGAACGCGGCCGCATCGGCTGCATCCTTGGTCCCAGTGGGTGCGGCAAGACCACGCTCCTGCGCTGCATTGCGGGATTCGAGCCGGTCACCTCGGGCGAGATCCGCCTGGCGGGTGAAGTCGTCTCGCGCAGCGGCCTCCTCGTGCCACCGGAAAAGCGCCGTATCGGGATGGTATTCCAGGACTACGCGCTGTTCCCCCATCTGGACATCGCCGCCAACATCGGCTTCGGCCTCCACGGCATGGATGCTGACAAGCGGCGCACGCGCGTCGACGAGCTCGCGCAGATGGTGGGACTGGCCGGGTCGCTCACCGCCTTTCCCCACGAAATTTCCGGCGGCCAGCAACAGCGTGTGGCGCTGGCCCGCGCCCTCGCTCCGCGCCCCGAGCTGCTCTTGCTGGATGAGCCTTTCTCCAACCTCGACGTCGACCTGCGCGAGCGTCTGTCTCTTGAAGTGCGCGAGATCCTCGCCGCGAGCGGAACCACATCCGTGATGGTCACGCACGACCAGCATGAAGCGTTTGCCATGGCCGACGAAATCGGCGTCATGCGCGACGGGCGCATCGAGCAATGGGACACGGCCTACAACCTCTACCACCGCCCGGCCAGCCGCTTCGTCGCCGATTTCGTCGGCCAGGGGGTATTCCTGCCGGCGAAAGTGCTGAGCGACCACCAGGTGGAAATCGAGCTCGGCGTGCTCAACGGCTCGATCCCCCATGATTGCCATATCGGCTGCGACATGTGCGGCAGGGGCTGCCACGCAGACGTGCTGCTGCGGCCCGACGACATCATTCACGATGACGCCTCGCCGATGCAGGCCGAGGTCGTTCACAAGGCTTTTCGCGGCGCGGAGATCATGTACACACTCAAACTCGAGAGCGGGCGCACGGTGCTTGCGCTCGTGCCCAGCCACCACAACCACACGCTCGGCGAACGCATCGGTATCCGCCTCGATGTGGATCACGTAGTGGCCTTCAGCCCGTCTCCTCCTTCAGGCTGAACACCACCGGCACGTCGATCGTGAAGGCCCTGCCGCGCAGGGCCGGCGGGATCGGCGTAAGCGGCTTGGCCTTGCGGATCATTTCCAGTGCCTGCTGGTCCAGCGCCTCGTAGCCGGAGCGCGTCCGGATCGAGATCGCCACGATATTGCCGTCGGCGCCAATCATCAGCCTGATCTCAGCCTGGCCTTCCCAGTTGTTGTCGAGCGCGACACGCGGGTAGCGCTTGTAACGCTTTGCCGCACTGATGATGGCGATGCGGTACTGGCCCAGGGTGGCCGGGTCTGCCGCATCGTTTCCTGTGGTCGAGGACGGCGATGGCGAGGGCGATGGCGAGGGGTCCATCCTCGCGATGGGTGCCGTCTGGGGTGCAGCTGCAACGGGCGGCGCGGATGTTGGCGGGGAGACGCGCGGTGCTTCGGGAACGTTGGCCGCCACCGGGGTGGGCTGTGCTGGCGGCGGCAGTGGTTCCGGCGCCCGCAAGGGATGAGTCGGCGCCGCCCGCGCAGCTGGTGGCGGAACAGCCTTGGGAGCCACAGTGGGAGCGGGCTCCGCCTTCGCAAGCGGGGCAGGCTCGGGCGCCGGCCGCGGCTGGACGAGGCGGGCCACCAGAGTTGCGGGGAGCGCCGCCTGGCGGTTCCTTGCCCGCTCGAACAGTCCCGGCATGGCGAAAAAAATCAGCGCATGGACGAGCAGCGAAGCACCGACCGCGTAACCCAGCGCGCGGTTTGCGTCGTGGTGCATCCGGATCCCACATGCAGGCACGGCCACCATCGCGCAATCACCCTTTGATGCTGGGCATGCCGTGGCGCGGGAGCGGCCCGCCTACGCCGCTGCGGGGGAAAGTTCGCCGAGCAGGCGCCAGACCTTCTCCGGCGTGAGCGGCAGCTCGATATGCCGCACACCGCGCTCCTCGAGCGCGTCGAGCACCGCGTGGACCACAGCGGGCACCGCGCCTATGGTGCCGATCTCTCCGCACCCCTTGACCCCGAGCAGGTTGGTCTTGCAGGGCACGCTTTCGTCGAACACGTTCTTCATGCCGGGCAAGTCGTCGGCACGCGGAATACAGTAGTCCATGAGCGAACCGGTCAGCAGCTGGCCGCTGTCGTCATACACCGCCTGCTCGAACAGCGCCTGGCCGATGCCCTGCGCGATGCCGCCCTGTACCTGCCCTTCCACGATCATGTGGTTGATGATGCGACCGATGTCGTCGACGCTGGTCATTCGGTCGACGCGCACCACGCCGGTGTCGGGATCGATTTCCACTTCGGCCACCTGCGCGCCGTTGGGCCACGACGGCGCCGACGGCGTCTCGGTGGCCGACACGCGGATGAATTTGTCCGCCTGGCGGCCGGCGAGTTCGACCAAGCCGATCGCGCGGTCGGTGCCGGCGATGCCGAAACGCCCGTTGCGGAATTCGATGTCGGCCGTGGCCGCCTCGAGGGCTTCGGCGGCGAGCTCCTTGCCGCGCACAATCACTTTGCGTCCCGCCGACACGACTGCGGACCCGCCTACGAACGCGGAGCGCGAACCGACGCTGCCCACGCCGTTTGCCTGGTCGGTGTCGCCCTGCACGATGCGGATTCCGGTGGCGGGAATCTGCAGGACTTCGGTGATGAGCTGCATGTAGCTGGTTTCGAGGCCCTGGCCCATCGCCATCGTGCCTGAGAACACGGTGATGATGCCGTCGGCGTCGACGCGGATGTCGACGGTTTCGGTGGGCAGCGCGCCGGTCCACTCGATATACACGGCGAGGCCGCGGCCGCGCAGCTTGCCGGCGCGCTTCGAAGCTGCCGCGCGGGCTGGGTAACCGGCCCAGTCGGATTCGGCCACCACTCGGTCGAGCATGCGCGCGAATTCGCCCGCGTCGTACACGTCGCCCATCAGCGTGCGGTAAGGGAACTGCACCGGCGCGATCAGGTTGCGGCGGCGGATCTCGACCGGGTCGATGCGCATCTCGCGCCCGGCCTTTTCGATCAGGCGCTCCATGAGATAGTTCGCCTCCGGGCGGCCAGCACCGCGATAGGCGCCGCTCGCCATGGTATTGGTGAGCACCCCGCGCACGTGGTAGTCGATGACCGGCACGTGGTACACGGTGGTCTGCACCTTGGGACCGAGCACGAGCGGGATCATCGCGGTCGAGCCGACCGGCACCGCGCCGAAGTTGGCCCACATCTCCATCTTGAGCGCGAGGATCCGGCCGCCGGCATCGAAGGCGAGGCGCGCCTTGAACCACTGGTCGCGACCGGCGTGGGCGGCAAGGAACTCCTCCCCGCGGTCGGCGCGCCACTTCACCGGCCGGCGCAATTTCCTCGCAGCGAAGCACGCGACCGCGTCCTCCGGGTAGAGGCCCGTCTTCATGCCGAACCCGCCGCCGATGTCGCCCACCACGACGCGGAACTGTTCGGGCTTGGTCTTGAATGCGGCCGCGAGCGACTCGCGCGTGCCGGTGGGCTGCTGGGTCTGGGTGCGCAGCGTCCAGCGGTCGTTGTCATATGAGGCAATAGCGCTCCGCGGCTCGAGCGCGGTCGCAATGAGGCGCTGGTTGTGAAGTTCGATTTCGGTGACGTGGGCTGCCTTGGCAAAAGCATCGGCCGAGGCCGCAGCATCGCCGTAGCGCGCCTCTGCGGCGATATTGCCCGGCGCGGCGGCGAAGATTTCGGGCGCACCGGGCTCGATGGCGCGAAACGGGTCCACTACGCACGGCAGTTCCACGTAATCGATCATCACCATTTCGGCGGCGTCCTGCGCTTGGGCGCGGGTTTCGGCCACTATGGCGACCACGGGATGGCCGGCGTAGTAGGCGGTGCCGTCGGCAAGCGGCGTGCGCAGCGGCGCCGCCATGGGCTGGCCGTTGGGCTGCTTGAACAACGGCGGGAACGGGATGTGCCCGATGCCATCGGCCTTGAGGTCCGCCATCGAATAGGCACCGAGCACTCCGGGGGCGGCTCGCGCCGCCTGGAGGTCGATGCTGCCGATGCGTGCGTGTGCATATTGCGAACGCACGATCACCAACCATGCCTGCCCGTCGACATTGAGGTCGTCGCTAAAGCGCCCCTCGCCGCGTAACAGACGGTCGTCCTCCAATCTTTTCTGGGAGCGGGAAGAACCGAAACGTGCGGAATCCGGGTCGAACTGGGTGGCAGGAGCGTTCATCTGGCGGGACCTTGGAAAATACAGCGGCCTCGTTCCGGGCCGCGGATTGTGCAATGCAAAATAGAGGCGGCGCGCGGGACGGTGATCCCTGACGGGAACAGCCCTCGGTGCGGCCAGCGGGGAGTATACATTTCACCGCACTTGCGGCCCCGGCGTTTCACCACCGCATGCGCACCGCACGAAATTACGTCAAATTTCATGCAGTCGCGGTAATAGTTCACGTTATCAAGCCCTTCGACTGACAAAGCCTTATCTTTTCATACTCTAAACACGGTAACATGGGACGGTGAATTCCCTACAAAACAGAGACCTCTACCTGCCGCCACCCAGGGTGGACGTGCCCAACCAGGCCCACCAGCTGCTCGGGTACTGGCGCGCGATCAACCGCTACCGTCTCGGCATCGTCCTGCTCGTGGTTTCGGTCGGCCTCCTGGCCGCAATGTATGCGTACAGCCTGCCACCCGTTTATCGCGGCACAGCCACCGTGTTGCTCGACCCGGTGAAGAAGAAACCCGCCACATACGACGAAACCGTCGACAACGGCTCATCGCGCGATTACTACCTGACCCAG
Organism: Betaproteobacteria bacterium; assembly: GCA_039931715.1. GTDB lineage: Bacteria > Pseudomonadota > Gammaproteobacteria > Burkholderiales > SG8-39 > SZAS-79. The sequence goes on along the minus strand of JBDTRN010000018.1, from coordinate 1,986 downwards.
ATCGAGATCATGCGTTCGCGCGACTACGCCGAGCGCCTCGTGCGCGTCCTCGGCCTGGCCACCCACCCGGCGTACGATCCGCGCCAGCAAAAAGCCGAAGCGGGGTGGGTCGAATCGCTGCTCGGCCGGGTCGGACAACTTTGGGGGCAGCCCTCCAAGCCAGTCAACGCGATCCTTACCGATGAAGAAGTCAGGGAAGGCGTGGTCGGCCAGGTCATGGGCGGCATCTCGATCATTCCCTCGCGCAATACCCAGCTGGTGCGCGTGAGCTTCGATTCCCCCGACCCGGTGATCGCCGAACGCGTGCCGAACGCGCTTTCCATGATCTACATCGTCGCCGACCTCGAATCGCGCAGCGGCGCGGCACGCCAGTCGATGACGTTCCTCACCGAGCAGGCCGACAAGCTCAAGGGCCAGCTGGCCGAATCGGAGCGCGAATTGCAGCAGTTTCGCGAAAGCCAGAAGATCGTGGTCACCAAAGGCCTGTCGCTGTCGGACGCGACGCGCCGCCTCGAAGGGCTCACCGCCTCGCTCGAAGATGCGCGCAAGAAGCGCTCCGAGGCCGACATGCTGTACCGGCAGGTCAGCGCCGCGACGCGCAGTCCGTCGCGTGAGGCCCTGGAATCCCTGCCGGTGCTGCAGCGGGATGTAGTGCTGCAGCGCCTGAAGGAAACCGAAGCCGAGGCCGAACGCCGTGCGAGCGAGGCCTCGAAACGCTACGGGCCGGAGCACCCGAAGATCCTGGCGGTCCAGTCGGACCTCAAGATCGCGCGGGAAGCCGTCAAGCGCCAGGTCAGCGCGGCAGCCGAATCGGTGGCCAAGGAATTCGAGATCGCCAAGGCCAACGAAGCCGCGATCATCCTGGCCCACGCGCGGGCCACGACGGAGGCGCAGGTTTTCAACCGCGCCGAGTTCCCGCTCACACGGCTCGAGCGCAACGTGGAATCGAACCGGCGCCTGTACGAAGCCTTCGTGCAGCGCGCCAACGAGGTACGCATCGGCGACATCCAGCAGCCCATCGCGCGTGTCGTCGACCTCGCACGCACGCCCGGCGGGCCGTCGGGCCCCGACCGCCGTCGCATCATCGTGCTGGCCATGTTCGCCGCGCTTTTTGCGGGTGTAGGGATCGCGCTGTTCCTCACACTGCTCGACAAGGGCATCAAGACCGGCCTCGACCTCGAATCGCGGCTCGAGATCAAAGCCGTGGGCGTGTTGCCGCGCATGAAGTCGACGCCTGCCGCACCGCTCGACCGCCTCGTCGTGGACGACAACTCGAATACCTTTTCGGAAGCCGTGCGCACCATCCGCAGCGACGTGCAGCTCTCCACGCTCGACTCGCCGCACAAGACCGTGCTGGTGACTTCGACGATACCCGGCGAAGGCAAGACCACCGTCGCGTGCAACCTGGCTTTCGCTTTCGCCCAGGTCAAGAAGACCCTGCTGATCGAGGCCGACATGCGCAGGCCCAAGGTGGCGCGGGCTCTCATGCTCGACGCCAACCACCCCGGGCTGTCCGAATTCGTGGCGGGCGACTTCGGCATCGAACACTGCGTGAGGCCGGTGGGCGACACCGGCCTGTTCGTCCTGCAGTCGGGGAAGGTACCGCTGAATCCCCTCGAGATGCTTTCCTCCCATCGCTTCGCCGACGCAATGGAAGCGCTCAGGGCGATGTTCGAGGTAATCGTGATCGACAGCCCGCCGGTGGAACTCGTCAGCGACTCAATGGTGCTGTCGAAATTCGCGACCGCCGTGCTGTTCGTGGTCAAGGCCGACCACACGCCCTACCCGATGGCCCGCCAGAGCCTGATCCGCCTGCGGCGTGTGGGGGCGCCGGTGCTTGGCGCGGTGCTCAATTACTTCGACGTGGAAAAGGCGCACCGTTACTACGGCGACTACAGCAGTTTTGGCACCGAGTACTACTACCGCAACTACGGCTACCAGAGCCACCCGGCCGCGCCGGCATCGGGCCCCGTGCCTGCCTCCGGG
>JBDTRN010000017.1:0-19483 GCA_039931715.1 Betaproteobacteria bacterium | reverse complement strand
GGCGCACGCCGAAGCGGTGCTCCTCGTCGATGATGACCAGGCCCAGACGCGCGAAGCGGGCGTCCTTCGAGATCAGCTTGTGGGTGCCTATCACGATGTCCACCGCGCCCGCAGCCATGTCCTTGAGGACCTGGGTGGCTTCCTTGCCGGTGCGAAAGCGCGACAGTTCGGCGATCTTCACCGGCCACTGGTCGGCGACGTGCGCGAACCGGTCGGAGAAAGTCTGGAAGTGCTGCTCGGCCAGCAACGTGGTGGGGCACAGGATCGCGACCTGCTTGCCGCCCGCCACGGCGAGGAAGGCGGCGCGCAGAGCAACTTCGGTCTTGCCGAAACCGACGTCGCCGCAGACCAACCGGTCCATCGGCTTGCCGGAGGTCATGTCCTGCACCACCGCGGTGATGGCGTCGGCCTGGTCGACTGTTTCCTCGAAACCGAAGCCGTCGGCGAAGGCTTCCATGTCGTGCGCCTTGATTTCAAAGGCATGGCCCTTGCGCGCGGCGCGCTTGGCGTACAAGGCGAGCAGTTCAGCCGCGGTGTCGCGCACCTGCTGCGCGGCACGTCGTTTCGCTTTGTCCCACTGCCCGCTGCCGAGCTTGTGCAGCGGCGCCACATCGGGCTGCGCGCCGCTGTAGCGCGACACGACCGACAGCTGGGCCACCGGCACGTACAGCTTGTCGCCGCCGTCGTATTCGAGGTGCAGGAATTCGGTCACGCCTTCGCCAAGATCAAGACTGATGAGGCCCACATAGCGGCCGATGCCGTGTTGGGCGTGCACCACCGGGTCGCCGATCTTGAGCTCGGACAGGTCGCGCAGCATCCCTTCCACCGAGGCTTTGCCCGAGTCGCTGCGGGCCGAGCGCTGCCGCACGGTACCCGCGTACAGCTCGCTTTCGGTGACGATGGCCCAGCCTTCGGCGGGCACCGTGAAACCATAGGCAAGGGGCGCCACGCCGATCACGAATGATTCGAGCCCGGCGAGGAACGCCGGAAGGTCGGCGACAGGCGCAGGCTTGAGCCCGTATTCGGCGAGGTACTCGGCCATCGTTTCGCGCCGGCCGGGGGACTCCGCGGCGAGGAAAATGCGCAGGCCGCTGGCAGCGATGAACGCCTTCAACCGGGACAGGGGGTCGTTGGCGCGCCGGTCCACGGCGAGCTGGGGAAGGGCGGCCGTGTGAAAGGCCGCGGCCTGCTCCTCCGACGGCGGCGGCGCGTCGGCGGGAGGCGCACCGATATCGACACGTGCGAGCGGCTGGAGCTTGACGAAGAACTCCTCCGCCGGAACGAAGATCTGCGCGGGCGGAAGCAACGGCTTTTCCGGGTCGTGCGACAGCAGCTTGTAGCGCGAGGCCGCATCGCGCCAGAACGCCATCACCGCGCCCTGAACATCGTGGTGCATGACCGCGGTGACATCCTTCGGCAGGTAGTCGAACAGCGTGGCCACGGTTTCGAAAAACAGGGGCAGGTAGTACTCGACGCCGGATGAGGGGATGCCGTTGGAGACATCACGGTAGACGCCCTTGCGCGAGGGGTCGCCCTCGAAGATTTCGCGAAACCGCGTGCGAAAGCGGGCGCGGCCGGCTTCGTCGAGCGGGACTTCGCGCGCCGGCAGCAGGCGCACCTCGTTCACTTTGTACAACGTGCGCTGGCTGTCGACGTCGAAAGTGCGGATCGACTCGATGGTCTCGTCGAAGAGGTCGATGCGGTAAGGCAGGGCGCTGCCCATCGGGAACAGGTCGATGATGCCGCCGCGAATGCAATATTCGCCTGGCGCCACTACCTGCGTGACGTGCGCGTAACCGGCTGTCAGCATTTGCGCCTTGAGCGCCTCGGGGTCGAGCTCCTTGCCGGCTTCGAGGAAGAACGTGTAGGCCGCGAGGTAAGCCGGCGGGCACAGGCGGTACAGCGCGGTGGAGGCCGGCACGACCGCCACGTCGAAATCGCCGCGCTGGATGCGGTACAGCGTGGCCAGGCGCTCGGACACCAGGTCGTGGTGCGGCGAGAAATTATCGTAGGGGAGGGTCTCCCAGTCGGGCAGCAGGCACACGCGCAACTGCGGGGCGAACCAGAGGACCTCGTCGACCAGGCGCTGCGCGTCGAGCGCGGTTGCGCTGATCACCACCAGCGGCCGGCCTTCGGCCGCCAGGCGTGCGAGGGCCAGCGCGTCGCTCGAGCCCGCAAGCGCGTTGAGCCTGCGCCGGGCGCCGGGCTGCGCCTTGCCTTGGTCGGGGAAAATGTCGCGGTGCATGTTCAGGAATGAAAATAGCGCCCGCCGGCAAACCGCAATTGCGCTTGCCGGGGAACGCTCAACTCAAAAAATACGCCCACCGCGGCGGCTGTCCCGCTTGTCCGGTGCAACGTGCCATGTAATTATACAAGCTTGAATTTCCGGAATAATTTGACAATCCCGTGAGTGACAAGGTTTGGCCTACGTTGCCCTGATCCCGGCCGCCGGCAGCGGCAGCCGCATCGGCGGCGCTGCCGCCAAGCAGTACCTTCCGCTGGCCGGCAAGCCGATGCTCCACCACTCGATCCGCTGCGTCGCAGTGCCGCCGGTCACTACCGTATTTGTGGTCCTCGCGCCCGATGACAAGGCCTTTTGCACCCATGACTGGAGCGAATTCGATGGCCGTATCGAACCCTTGTATTGCGGCGGCGCCACCCGCAAGGAGTCAGTGCTGAACGGGCTCGTGGCCGCGATGGATGGTGTCGACGCCGATGATTGGGTGCTCGTGCACGATGCGGCGCGCCCATGCCTGCCGCGCGCGGACCTCGAGCGCCTGATTGCGGAAGTCTCCGGCGACAAGGTGGGCGGCCTGCTGGCACTGCCGGTGGCCGAAACCGTCAAGCGCGTCGCGAACGGGGCCCACGCCGATGCCTCCGGGGCGATCCGCGTCGCATCGACCGAAGACCGCAGCCAGCTCTGGCTTGCTCAGACGCCGCAGATGTTCCGCGCCGGCCTGCTCGCCCAGGCGCTGCGCGACGCACGCTTCGCGGTCACCGACGAGGCGAGCGCGGTGGAAATGCTCGGGCTGCAACCGCGCATCGTGAAAGGCAGCCGGCGCAACCTCAAGGTGACGTTTCCCGAGGACATCGCGATGGCAGAGTCCCTGCTGGGGCGGCCATGAGGATAGGGCAGGGCTTCGACGTGCACGCGCTGGTGGCCGGCAGGAAGCTCATCCTCGGTGGCGTGGAGATCGCGTATGAAAAAGGGTTGGAAGGCCATTCCGATGCCGACGTGCTGATCCACGCGATCTGCGACGCGCTGCTCGGTGCCGCCGCGCTGGGCGATATCGGTCGCCATTTCCCCGACACCGATCCGGCTTACAAGGGCGCCGACAGCCGCGTGCTGCTGCGTGCGGTTGCGCAAAAAGTGGAAGCGGCGGGATTCGCGGTGGCCAATGTCGATGCCACCATCATTGCGCAGGCGCCGCGCATGGCGCCGCACATTGCTGCAATGGTGGCCAACATCAGCGCCGACCTCGGCCTTGCGCTGGGCGCAGTGGTCAACGTCAAGGCCACCACCACCGAACATCTCGGCTTCACGGGACGGGGAGAGGGCATCGCCGCGCAGGCAATCGCGCTGCTGCTGCCCACCGGCCCCAACCCATTGACTTCCTTCTGAGGGCGCCCCGATGTATTCCCCTGCCTATAACCACAACGAGGACCACGCTGAGGTCCTCGCCTTCATGCGCGCCAACAATTTCGCGGTCGTGGTCAGCGCCACGGGCGGCGAGCCGCGCGCCTCGCACTTGCCGGTGCTGGTCGAGGAGCGCGACGGGCGACTGGTGATCCTCGCCCACATGGCGAAGAACAACCCGCAGTGGGAGGCGTTCTTCGAGGACGACGTGCTGGTGGTGTTCCATGGCGCGCATGCGTATGTGTCGCCGCGCTGGTACGCGGAGAAGGAGCGCGTGCCGACCTGGAACTACGCCGCCGTGCACGCCTATGGAAAAGTGCGCGCGTTCCACGATGCCGCCGCCAAGCGTGCGGCGGTTGCCAGGCTGGTCGCCCACCACGATCCGCTGTGGCAGCCCGAGTTCGAGAAACTTTCGCCGGCCTACATGGAAGGCATGCTGGCAGGCATCGTCGCATTCGAGATTCCGGTCGAGCGGATCGAGACACGCTGGAAGCTGTCGCAGAACCGTGGTCGGCAGGAAATGGAGCTCATTACCGCGGAGCTGGAAAAGTCAGCCTACTCGTGGGAGCGTGACCTGGTGCCCCTCATGCAGAAGCACCTGGTGGAAAAATAGTGCGCATCGCAGTCCTCGGCGGGGGCCTGGCAGGGATCACGACGGCGTGGTGCCTGGCAAAAGACGGGCACGAAGTCACCATCGTCGAGAAATCCGCGCGCGTCGCCGATGCAGCAAGCGGCTCCAACGGCGGCATCGTTTCGGCGAGCCGGGCGTTCCCGTGGCCCAGCCCGCAGATGCTGAGGACCTTCCTCAAGGCGCTTGTGCGCAACGACCAGTCGGTGCGTGTCTATCCTTTTCGCTGGGACCCGGCTTTCTGGGCATGGGGAATGCGGTTCCTCGGCAACTGCACGGCTTTGGGTTATGCGCAACTGCTCGAACGAAAAGTGCGATACGTGCGCTATTCGCAAGCCGAGCTCGGGCGCATCGCGCAGGAGTCCGGCGTCGCGTTCCATCGCCGCGAGGGCGGCGTGATGTACCTGTACCGCAGCCCCGAGGCGCTCGCCGCGGGGATGCGCAAAGTCGCCCCCATGCAGGCGTTGGGGTTCGAGTTTCGCTTGCTCGACAAGGCCGCCGCGGTGCGCATCGACCCGGGCCTGGCCAACGCGCCGGTGGCCGGCGCGGTATTTTCCCAAAGCGACGAGAGCGGCGATTCGGCCATGTTCTGCCGCGAGCTTGCCGCGGCCTGCGAGGCGATGGGCGCGACCCTGCGCCTCAATTGCGAAGTGCGCAGCCTCGTGACCGACGGCGACCGCGTGAGCGCGATCGAGACCAGCACAGGGCGTATCGCAGTCGACGGTGCGGTGGCTGCCATGGGGCTCATCGAAGGCGGCCTGCGCACGCAGCTGGGCGCCGACCTGCCGATCTACCCGGTGAAAGGATGCTCGGTGACGATTCCCATCACCGATGCAAGCCTCGCGCCGCGCCATGCGGGGATGGATGAATCGAAACTGGTGGCGTACTGCCCGATGGGCGATCGGCTGCGACTGACCGGGGGCGCGGAGTTTTCCGGCTATTCGCGCACCTGCCGGCCCGGCGACTCGGCGCGCCTCGTGGGCGTGGCGAAGGAACTGTTTCCCGGCGCGACCGACACGTTGCGCGCCGAGGCGCGTGCCTGCCTGCGGCCGATGACGCCCGAAAGCACGCCCCTCTTCGGCACGGGACGCTACCGTAACCTGTGGTTCAACGCAGGGCTTGGACATATGGGCTGGACCATGGCGGCCGGTGGCGCGCGCATCACCGCCGACCTGATTGCAGGCAGGCCGAGTGCGATCCCGCTCGACGGCCTGCTCGTTCGGGCCGCCTGAATTCAGGACATTGTTTCGAAAAGTCCGCGTGGATATTGGCTCTCCGGGTAAAAATTTACCGGTACCAGTACATTTCGCATTGCAAGAAGCATACCCCTGCGCGACGGATGCGGCGCTTTGCCGGCGCTCATCGCCGCGATTCGCCGCTTGCCGTGGCCGGCGCGATGCGCGCTGACCGCGCCGCAGGATTCGAGTGGTCCGGGATCAGCGCGGCCGCGGATCCGGGAACAGTTCCTTGAGGACGAATGCCTCGAGTTCGGCGGTGTCGGCCGGCCGTGCTGAGAGCCATACGCCGCGGCCCAGGCGGCGCGACTGCCACAGGAAATCGCCGCTCGAGCGCTCGCGGATGATCGAGATCATGCGGCGGACCACGGCGATCTCCATGTTGGCGTTGTTGCCGCGTCGCACCTCGACCACCTGGAGCGAGTTGCGCTTGATCGCCTGGTTCCAGCCGAAGAACGCGAATTCGCCAATGTCATATCCCATGCTTCGGATCTGGAACACGCCGCCACCCCGGTCCGGATCGTTGCCGAACGTGGGTGTGCTGGTGAGTCCGAGGTTTTCGGCGACCGTGCGGTTGTGCCTCTCCTGCTCGGACTCCGCCGGCTTGGCCGCTTCGGCCGCAGGCGGCGAGGCGGAGGGCCCCTCGCGCGCGCGGCGGCGCGCCGCGATGTAAGCGGCGAGGTCCTCGCCCTGGGCGGGTTTGGGCGCTTCGGCGGGGGGCGCGACCACGATCGACGAAGCGGAGGGAGTGTTCAGCGCTATGACCGGCGGGGCCGGCGATACCGGTGACGGTTTCGCGACCGCGGGCTTGCGCGGCGCGGCGCGGCGGGCCGGCACAGCGGGTGCAGGGGGGGCAGCGGGGCGCAAAGCACGCTCGGGTTCCGGCGCCGGTGCGGTGGGTCCCCCCACCGGAGGCCGAGTAAACGGCACCAGCCGGATGGCGAGCGTGCCGCTTGGCTGGCCGAGCTTGGCTTCCTGGAACGGGACGATGGGCCTGGGGATCCAGCCGAACAGGCCGACGGCGTGGAACACGAGCGACAACGCGACGGCCACCCAGATGGTGGGAATCGAGATGCGGTCGTATCCGCTATGCAGCGCGCCGAGCGGTTCGGTCATCGAGTCGGTGGAAAACGGGTCGGCCCCGATGGTACGCCACGGGGTCAGTCACGGCGTGCGGGCAGGGCGCGCTTCCACGGGGGCTTACGCCAGCAGCGTGACCCGCCTACCATGCAGCCCATGCATCGACGGCACGTGCTGCGGGTGGGGGTGGCGATGAGGGTGTCCCTCGTGGGGTGGCTCCTCCTGCTTTGCGGGTGTGCGTCACCCTTTGCGACCGTGGACGCGCCGATGGCGGTGGTGGCAGTGCCCGCCGTGCGGCCGGGTGACACGTGGATTTACCTGCAACGCAATCCCTACAACGGCCTCGTCGAGCGCACCGTCACTGACACTGTCGTGGCTTCGGCCAAAGGCATGATGATCGAGCGCCGCAGCGACCGTCCGGCCGACCCGGTGCATTTGGAGACCGTGACTGCGCCGTGGCGGGAAATCGCCGAATCGGAAGGGCCGATGCGTCGCACCTTCGACGCGCCGCTCGCGCGCATTGCGCTGCCGATTGCGCCGGGGCAGGGATGGAGTGAGCAGGCCACGGTCACCGACCAGAACGGCGTGCAATTCCTCTGGCGCACATGGGGCCGCGCGCTGGGCTGGGAGAGTGTCAAGACGCCTGCCGGCGAGTTCGCAGCGCTGCGCGTTGAGCGTCGCATGACGCTGGGGGATTACGACTACGCCTGGAGCGATACCGAGGTCGTCGAGACCTACTGGTACGCGCCAGCGGTGCGGCGCTGGGTGCGCCACGAGTACCAGTACGAGCGCTTCGAGCTCATGGTCGCGCCCCGCGCGAAGCGCATCCTCACCGACCGGATCGTATGGGAGCTGCAGGCATTCCGCCCCGCGGGCGATAGCTGAATCCGCGCGGCATGCGGTTCGTGGCCACCGGCGCGATTTCAGGGCGGCGCGACCGGGGTGCGAAACGGGGTGAGCGCGAACGGCCCGCGTGGCGGGGCGGCCAGCATCGGGAAGGTCATGCGCGCAATCAGGCCGCCACCAGGCCGGGGAAGCAGTTCGAGCGTCCCGCCGTGCATGCGCGCCACGCGGTCGACGATGGCCAGTCCCAGCCCGGAGCCGCCGCCGCCGCTGCGGGCCTCCTCCATGCGGGTGAAGGGGCGCTTCATGCGGTCGACTTCCGCCACCGGAATGCCAGGGCCGCGGTCGCGCACTTCGATGACCGCGTTGGAGGCCTCGCGCCGCGTCTCGATGTCGACCGGCTCGGCGGTGTAGCGGATCGCGTTGTCGATTAGGTTGGAGATGGCCCGCCGCACCGCCATCTGCGCAAGCGGCATGCGGATCGGAACCGTCCGGCAGTGGACCAGCTCGCGGCCGAGCTTGGCGTAGCGCTCGCAGATTCCTTCGACAAGGTCCTCGAGGTCGGTGTCGCTCCTGGTTTCGCTCTCGCCTTTGGCGAAGTCGAGGAACTGCCCGATGATCTTGTCCATCTCGTCGATGTCGGCGGCGAGCCCCGCGCTCATCGATGCATCGCCGCCGACCATCTCGAGTCCCAGGCGCAGGCGCGCGAGTGGCGTGCGCAGGTCGTGCGAGATGCCGGCGAGCACCATTGCGCGGTCGCGCTCGAGGGTGGCGAGGTCGGCCGACATCTGGTTGAAAGCCGCGGCAAGCATGCGGATCTCGCTGGGGCCTTTTTCCGGGGCGCGCTCGGCGCGCTCGCCGCGGCCCACCTGCTGCGCCGCGCGCGTGAGCGCCGCCAGCGGCCGGCTGATGCGCGAGGCGATCGCCCACGCCCCCACCATCGACAGCAGCAGGGCGAACAAACCCCAGCCGATCCATTGTGTGGCGAAATCCGGCTCGAGGCGATCGCGGTCGAGCTTGACCCAGAACTCGTCCTCGTCGATGTTGAAGCTCACCCAGTAGCCTTCGATGCCGTTGCGCGCGAAGGCAAGGCGCGTGCGCGGGCCCAGGCTCGCCTTGACGCGGCTGCCGATCAACTCGAACAGCGCCTCGGCGGGTACGGGCTGCAGCCGCTCGTCCGGCGAGCCCGCGTAGACGCGGATGCCCTCGGTCTCGTTCAGGTCGAGCAGCAGTTCGCGGCGCAGGCGCGGGTCGGCGTTGACGATCGCCGCGCGTGTGAGGTTGATGATGGTGGCCATCTGCTGCGCGATCTCGCGCGCGATGGGCTCGCGCTGGTAGGTGCGGTAGATCTGGAACCATCCGCCGAGCGAGAGCACGAGCAGGAGGGCGATCAGCAGGAACGATCGCGCGAGCAGCGAATCGGGTCGCCAGGCAGGCGGGCTGCCGGGATTTGCGCTGGGGGCGGCGCGCGGGGCCGCGGTCACTTCAAATTGCCGTCCGGAACGAAGACATAGCCGAATCCCCATACGGTCTGGATGAAGCGCGGGTGCGCCGGGTCATCCTCGAGCAGCTTCCTCAGCCGCGAGATCTGCACGTCGATCGAACGGTCGAACACTTCGTACTCGCGCCCGCGCGCGAGCTCCATGAGCTTGTCGCGCGACAACGGCGTCTTTGGATTCTGCACCAGGACCTTGAGGACGGAAAATTCGCCGGTGGTGAGCGGGGTGTCCTTGCCGGCCTTGGTGAGGGCACGGGTTCCGAGGTTGAGCTCGAAGTCGCCGAATCGGTGGGTCTCCGTGCTCGTTGCCGGCGCGCCCGGCGGGCCGGCGGAAGCCTTCCTGCGCAGCACTGCATTTACGCGCGCCACCAATTCGCGCGGATTGAACGGCTTTGCAAGGTAATCGTCAGCCCCCATTTCGAGGCCGACGATCCGATCGACGTCGTCGCCCTTGGCGGTAAGCATGATGATGGCGGGCGCGCCATTCTGGGCACGCAGGCGGCGACAGATCGACAGGCCATCTTCGCCCGGCATCATGAGGTCGAGCACCACGAGGTCGTAGCGCTCGCGCGAGAGCTGCTTGTCCATCGCCGGCGCATCGGGCGCGGCACGCACCTCGAAACCCTGCTCTCCGAGGTAGCGCGTGAGCATCTCGCGCAGCCGCTGGTCGTCGTCGACCACCAGGATCCGTGTCTTGAGTTCAGCCATGCGACGGATGGTATAGGGGATTGGCCGGGAACGTCTGTGGGCTGCCTCGCTTTGGGTAACAGGTTGTCGCGCCCGGGGCGGCTGATCACCATTTGTTACAAATCGCACATAGTCCGGGGTGGCAGCCCAGAGCGAGGGTCGCGTAGTATTTGTGCCAAGAGAAACGCACTTATGCAAGCGATGAACGCACCTATGCAAACCATGGTTCGACTGCTGATGGCCCTGCTGATCGCCGCGACGGCGGGGACGGCGCTCGGCCAACAGCAGGGCGGCGGCGACCGGCGCCCCGAGTGGGGTGGCGGTGGCGGGCGCATGTCGGACGTCGAGCGCCAGCGGTTTCGCGAAGACCTGCAGCGCCAGTACCCGGACCCGCGCCGCGGCGCGGCGGACCCGGGCGGCGAGGAGCGCGCCCGCCGTTATGCGGAGTGGCAGCGCCTGTCGCCCGAGCAACGCGAAGGCATCCGCCGCGACATGCGCGATTACAACCGCGATTTCGACCGCCGCCGCTAGGCGCACGGGGCGGCACGCGAGATGAGGCATCACGCACAGCGCACCTCCTTCGCCGCCGCTGCAGTATTCGCCTCATTGCTGGTGTGGGCCTGTGCAGCCGGCGCGCAATCGCCCGCAGCCAGGCCGGCCGGCGGGGCCCTCGGTCGCGACGCGGCGCGGCACTTGCTCAACCGCACCGGGTTCGACGCCCAGCCGGCCCGGATCGAGGCCCTGGCGCAGTTGTCGCGGCGCGACGCGGTGGAGTCAGTGCTGGCCGCGACCTCCACGACCGCGCGCACCCCGCCACCCGCATGGGCCGGCGAATTCGTTTCGCCCCGCCGTGGGCGTGACCTGACCGACGCCGAGCGCAAGGAGTTCCAGCGAGAACTGCGCGAGCACGCTCTCGAACTCAAGGGCTGGTGGGTGACTGAAATGCTCACCACACCATCGCCGCTGACCGAGCGCATGACGCTTTTCTGGCACAACCATTTCACCTCGAGCCTGCAGAAAGTTCGCTCGGGCACCCTCATGTACCGCCAGAACGTGCTGCTGCGCCGGCATGCGCTGGGCAATTTCGCCGCCCTGCTGAAAGGCGTGTCGCGTGACCCGGCGATGCTTGTTTACCTCGATTCGGCCACCAACCGGCGTGGCCAGCCGAACGAAAATTTCGCGCGCGAGGTCATGGAACTCTTTACCCTGGGCGAAGGCCATTACACCGAGGCCGACATCCGCGAGGCGGCGCGCGCCTTCACCGGGTGGAGCATTGATCGCGAAAGCGGCGAATTCCTATGGCGGCCCCGTGCCCACGATACGGGGCCCAAGACCGTGCTCGGGCGCACCGGGGATTTCCAGGGCGATGACGTGCTCGACCTGTTGCTCGCGCGGCCGGAAACCGCCGAGTTCATCTCAGCCAAGCTGTGGAAGGAGTTCATCTCGCCCGAGCCCGATCGGCAGGCGGTGCGGCGTATCGCCGTGGCCTTCCGCAACTCCGGCTACGACATCAAGACGGCGCTGCGTGCCCTGTTCATGTCGGATGCGTTTTTCGCCGAGCAGAACCGCGGCGCGCTGGTGAAGTCGCCGGTCGAGTTCGTGGTCGGCACGATGCGCCAGTTCAACGTCGGCTATTCCGATCCCCTGCCGCTCACGTTGTTGCTGCGCACGCTGGGCCAGGATGTGTTCTCCCCGCCCAACGTGAAGGGATGGCCGGGCGGTGACGCGTGGATCAACAGCACCACGCTGCTCGCGCGCCGGCAGTTCCTCGATCGGCTGTTTCGCGTGGACGAGGCGCACATGGCGGCGCAGATGAAGTCCGCCCGCACGAAGGGCGCCCCGGGCGGCCCCGATGGGCGCGAGCGCTTCATGCGCGCTGCGCTCGACATCCGCTTTTCCTCGGCCGAATGGCTGCGCCAGTTCGACAATGGGCCGCGTGGCGGGAGCCTGCAACAGGTGGTGCTGCCGCTGCCCCCGGCCGTTGCGCTTCCGACGGGAGGGCAGGGAATCGAGCTGATTCGCGCGCTCACGGCCGACCCGGCCTACCAGCTCAAATAGGCCGGCATGGACCGCCGCCATTTTCTTTCGATCGGTGCTGCGGGCGTTGCGGCGGCGTGGCTGCCGCGGGTTGGGTTCGCGCAGCCGGGCGAGGGCCTCGGGTACCGGCGTCTGCTGGTCCTGGTGGAACTCAAGGGCGGCAATGATGCGCTCAATGCAGTCGTGCCATATGCCGACCCAGCCTACTATGCGCTGCGCCCGCGGCTCGCAATCAAGCGCGACGAAGTCCTCCAGCTCGATGAGCGCACCGGGTTGCACCCCGCGCTGAAGCCGCTGCATGGGCTGTGGGAAGCGAAGGATCTCGCGATCGTGCAGGGCGTGGGTTATCCGCAGCCGAACCTGTCGCATTTCCGCTCCATCGAGATCTGGGACACCGCATCGCGGTCCGACCAGTACCTCGGCGAAGGCTGGCTCGCGCGCGCGTTCGCCGCGCAACGCGTGCCGGCAGAGTTCGCCGCCGACGGCGTGGTCGTGGGCGCCAGCGACTTCGGACCGCTGGCGGGGACCGGCACGCGCACCATCGCGCTCACCGACACCGAGCAGTTCCTGCGCCAGGCGCGCCTGGGCAATACGCCCGCCCGGCGTGGCAACGCGGCGCTCAACCACATCGTCAAGGTGCAGGACGACATCGCCCAGGCCGCCGCGCACCTCAACCCGAATATCGCGTTCAAGACCGCTTTTCCCCGCAGCCCGTTCGGCAACGCCGTGCGAACCGCTGCGCAGCTTGCCGCGAATCCGGCGGGCATCGGCGCGATCCGGTTGTCGCTGAACGGTTTCGACACCCACCAGAACCAGGCCAATGTCCACCAGCGGCTGCTGGGTGAACTGGCCGAGGGGCTCGCGGCGCTCAAAGGCGCCCTGTTGGAAGTCGGACGCTGGCAGTCCACGCTGGTGATGACCTATGCCGAGTTCGGTCGCAGGCCACGCGAAAACAATTCCGGTGGCACCGACCATGGCACGGCGGCCGCCCACTTCGTCGCCGGGGGCGGGGTACGGGGCGGCCTCTATGGCGAGCCGCCGCGCCTCGAGCAGTTGCAGGGCGGCAACCTCATGCATGCGGTCGATTTTCGCAGCCTGTATGCAACCGCGCTTGAGCAATGGTGGGGCATGAAGTCACAGGGCCCGCTCGGAGGCCGATTTCAGGCGCTCGACCTGCTCAAGGCCTGAACGGACTTTTCTCCCGAGCCCGGCCCGACTGCGCGCTCTGTGCCGGGTCACCGGGTTGGCCTCTATGCGCCTACTATCAAGGTGGTACGGTCGCAAAGTGCATGCCAACCTGGTTCCGCCGTGCCCGGCGTGGCCTGGCTAACTGAATCCGGACGGGCGAAGTGTTACAAAATAGCTGTGACGCGAGCGTGAATTCTCGGAACAATGGCGCGGTGCGTAGGTCGTACTCCTACAGATGTAATCCACACCGGCAGCGAAGGGGAGCGCGAGCCGGCCGACAGCAGCGAGATTCAAGGAGTGAGGCATGATTTTTCGAAAGTTACCGGGACCTCGGCACACTGCGCGCCAGGCATCCCGTCCCTCCGCCAAATCGCTTAGTCGCTGGCTCCTGCCCGCCGCCCTCGCGGCCAGTTGTGGGGTCGCGCATGCCGCCTTCGACGCCTCGCAGGCCGCAGTGCGTAAAAGCGAGCCCGTGTTCGAAATGATCGATACCAACGCGTCCTCCCAGGCCGGCAAGTCGTCCAGGCGTGGGGTGCCCGACCTGAGTCACCTCCATTCCCACAGCGTGCTCATTCTCGATGCCTCGAGCGGCGAAACCCTGTATGCGCGCAACGCCGCAATGGTGACGCCGATCGCCTCGATCACCAAGCTCATGACGGCGATGGTGGTCCTTGACCGCGGCCTCGACATGAACCAGCGCCTCACGATCAGCGACGAGGACGTGGATTCGCTCAAGTTCACCCGCTCGCGGCTCAAGCCCGGCACCACGCTGACGCGCGAAGAACTGATCCTGCTTGCGCTGATGTCGTCGGAGAACCGCGCCGCCACCGCGCTGGGGCGCAATTTCCCGGGCGGCATGCCCGGTTTCGTGGCGGCGATGAATGCCAAGGCGAGGAGCCTGGGCATGGCCGACTCGAGCTTTCACGATCCCAGTGGGTTGTCGCCGCTCAACGTTTCGAGCGCGCCCGACCTGGCCCGCCTGGTCAAGGCAGCGCACGCCTATCCGGTGATCCGCGAATACTCCACCCGTGACCGGGCGCAGGTGACCATAGCGGGCAGGGTGACCAACTATCGCAGCACTAACGCGCTGGTGCGTGCCGGCAACTGGGATATCGGCCTGCAAAAGACCGGCTTCATCAATGAGGCCGGGCGCTGCCTGGTCATGCGCGCACGCATCGCGAGCAGGGATCTGGTGATGGTGCTGCTCGATTCGGTGGGCATGAACGCGCGCATCACCGACGCCAAGCTCGTGCGCCGCTGGTACGAGGCCACGCGCGCTTTGACCATCAAGGGCTAGCCAGGCCGGTCAGCGGGCCGGCTTGCGGCGGCGCGCGGCCTCCACGGCATGCCGCACGCTGCCGTGTTCGAGCAGCATTTTTCTGGCCCTGTCCCACGTCGCATTCAGCTCCTGCATGATCATCCGCGTGCCTCGTTCGAGGAGCTTGGCGTTGGTGGGCTGCATGTCGATCATCTTGTTGCCGCGCACGCGCCCCAGTTTCACCATTGCGGCTGTGGAGATCATGTTGAGCACGAGTTTCTGTGCCGTACCGGACTTCATGCGCGTGCTGCCGGTGATGAACTCCGGCCCGACGGGCACTTCGATGGCGTAGTCAGCCTCCTGCGCGGCGCGGCTGTGGGGGTTGCAGGTGAGGCATCCGGTGGCGATCCTGCGCGCGCGACATTCGGCGAGCGCGCCGACGACGTAGGGCGTATTGCCGGAGGCGGCGATGCCCAGCACCACGTCCCCAGGCCTGATTGCGTGGGCGCGCAGGTCTTTCCACCCCTGGCGTGTGTCATCTTCGGCGAACTCGACCGCCTTGCGGATGGCCCGGTCGCCCCCCGCGATGACCGCAACGACCTTGCCGTGGACGCCGTACGTCGGGGGGATTTCGGAGGCGTCGACCACGCCGAGGCGGCCGCTGGTGCCCGCCCCGATGTAGAACAGGCGCCCGCCGGCCTTCATTTTGCGCACCACCAAGGCGATAAATCTCTCGAGCTGCGGTAGCACCGACGCCACCGCCGCCGGCACCTGGCGGTCCTCGCGGTTGATGTTGGCGAGCAAGTTGCGCACGCTCATGCGCTCGAGCCGGTGATACGCGGAAGGGGCTTCGGTCGCGACCGCGGAGACGCCGCGGGCGGCGCGCGATCGAGGCTTCATGCCGGGCTCCTAGCGGATCTGCCTCGCCGCGCCGGTGCGCATGCGCTGCGCGACGATAAGGTTCGAACGGGTGTCACGGCGGTCATGGTACTGGTAGCCGAACGTAAAGGGCAGGGGGGCCGGGCCCTGCGCCTTGTAGGCACGGCTGAGTTCGACCTGGAACGAGCCGCCGAATGGCGGGATCGGCCGGCCGTACCGACCATGCAGCTGCACGCGCCAACCGCGAGTCTCGAGCAAGGCGAAAGGCAGGCCCGAGTCGTCCTGCACGATCACGTCGCTGATATCGAGGAGCGCGGCGCGCATCTGGCGAAACTCGCTGCCCTGCAGGAGGTAGGAGGCCGACTTGATGAAGGTGGTCGTCGGCGCCAGGCCGCGCACATAGTCGAGGAACTCCGGATGGAACGCGAGGCCGCGGTCGGAGGCGTCGACGGAAAAGTAGTTCAACCGCTGCACGGCGGCCGTGCCCGGCATCGTGTACTCGATCGTAATCCCCTTGAGCTGGCGCATCGGGTGTCCGGCCGGGTGCGCGGACGGCTCCAAGGCGGAGGGCAGGTTGAGCGGCGTGATGCGAACGAGCTGGAGGTCCGACATCGCCATCGAAATCATCAGTACCGGGAGCACGCCGCGCAGGTAGTGGGTGCGCAGCTGGCGCGCCATGCTGTCGGTGATGAAGTAGTTGCGGTCGAGGAAATTGCTCATGGCGACGCGCACGTCGGCGGTGAGTTGCATGAGGGCCCGGTCGCCGAGGGCGTCGATGTTGGGGACCTCGCCGATATGCTCCAGGCCGAACATGACGATGGTGTCGCAGCCCGGGAACAGCCAGTGGGCATTGAGGAAGTCGGGGCCGCTGAACGGGTACATGAGCGTGCCGCCGGCCGGGCAGGCCCGGCCAAGCTCGGTGTCGCGCCATGAACTCATGGCCGCGACCTGGCGGGTGTTGAGGCGCGACCATGCGGTGCGCATGAAGGCGCTGTGCTCCTTCCATGCCGCCGATTGCGCGAATGGGTGGTGCACGCCTGGCGCTCCGGCCATCAGGCGCGCGACGGCGTTGAGTCGCTGGACTGCTGCGCTGTCCGGTTCGCCTGAATTGAGCACCGCGGGCGTCACCCCCGCAAACGCGGTCACACCGAACGAAGACGCCAGGGCAAGGCAGGTCGTCGCTACCAGGTGCGCGAGCAGGGATTTCAGCTTACCGAACATGTTTCCTCCACGGGGGGCCGCTATGGTGCCTCAGCGGTCCGCGATAGTGGGGGATTTGCGCGTAATTTTCTGTGTGGCAGCCAACAGAACGGGTCGAAATGCGATTGCATTTCGGCGCGCGCTGTTCTAGGCGGCAGGCGGGGCGACCCCTGCGGATGGTAGGTAACCGACGGTGGGCAACAGGTGGGCGATGGAATTGGCGTAGTAACGCAGCACCGGCAGCTCCTCGAGGCGGGCGCAATACAGGCCCTCGTCCTCATCGACCAGGTGGCGCAGGCGCAGCATGCGCAGGCCCACGTCGAGCGCGTCGTCGAGATCGCGGCGCGGCACATACACGTGGGCCGCGGCGCGCTCGAGTTCGGCGAGGATGGTGCCGACTTCAGCCTTGATTTCGAGCACCGACAGGCCGCGCCCCGGATGGCGCGTGAACACGGTAGCCATCAACGGCACGGGCAGCACCGGCACTACCGCTCCCACGGCGCCCATGAGGTCGGCACCCAGCTCGGCCATGCGCGCCTTGCGTTCGGTCGGGTCGAGGGCGGAGAAATCGATTCCGCGCGCCCGGCAGTAGGCGCGCATCGATACCGGCGAGCCGAAATTCACGCATGCATACCCGAATCGGTGCCATTCGCTGCGCATGAGCAGCCGCAGGTTGCGCCCGATAAAGCGTAATGTGCCCGTCGCGGCCTTTGCCGCGCCAGTGCGCGCGGCCTCCGGATTGCCCGACAGGAGCAGCGTGCGGTCCTCCAGCACACGGTCATAGTTAATGCCCAGCGGCACGAACACCACGTCGCGGCCGGCGTCGGGCCTGAACCCGCGCAGCATGTAGTCGAGCACGCCCAGGCGCGGCTCGCGCATGCGGCCATCGCGCGACAGGCCGCCTTCGGGGAACACCGCCTGCGGCACGCCGGCCTCGGTGGCCATGGCGATGTAGCGTTCCAGGACCTTGCGGTACAGCTCGTCCTTGGAATTGCGGCGCACGAAATAGGCGCCCATCGAGCGGATCAGGTGCGACAGCGGCCAGATGCGCGCCCATTCGCCGACCGCGTAGGACAACGCCGCCTGGTCCGCGGCAAGGTAGCCGGCGAGGATGTAATCCATGTTGGAGCGGTGGTTCATCACGAACACCACCGTTGCATCGGGATCGATGCGCGCCAGGCCTTCGGTGTCGACATAGCCCAGGCGCACACGGTAAAGCGCCTGCGCCACGCGGCGGCCGACCCAGTAACCGATGCGAAAGTAAAGGTAGGCATTGAACGCGGGGACCGTCTCGCGCGCATAGCGCTCGATGACCGCATGCGCGGTTTCGAGCGGGATGCCGTTGGCCGTGGCAAAGGCCTGCGCGGCTTCCTGCACTTTGGGGTCGTACAGCAGGCGGTCGATGAGGACGCGGCGCTTGGTACGCTGGAACGGGCGGATGCCGATCCTGAGTCGCGCCGACACCTCCTCGATGAGCTTTTCGGCCGACGAGGAGGCCACGAACCGCAGCGCCGGCAGTACGACGTGTTCCAGCAGCGCCACCGCCGCCAGCAAGGCGATGATCGCGAACAGCACCCATGGGACGGTGACTACGTCGGTCATCGTGCTCCTCCCCTTGCACACAGGGTAGGGGCGCTGTGCGCGCAGCGCAAGGCGCCAGTGGCGAAGTCCCGGCGGCGCGACGGTCGGTGGCAGCGGAGTCGGCGATAATAATAGGCGCTGCGAGGTCGCGCGGCGTTGCACGTGGGTGGCGCCGAAAGCGCGCAGCGCTGGCAGGGCGATGACAGGAAATGTATCGGTACCGGTACACCGGTTGGCAGGAGAGCCGCTCCCTGCTTAATTCCGTCAAAATTAAAGTGCGGGATTTACGGGGCAGAAATGGCCGCCAAAGAGCGCCTGCTGAAGAAATACGAAGCGCCGCAAACGGCCGCCGCCACCGTTCCGGGCGAGCCTGCGATGGAGTTGTTTTCGCCCTTCGGGCCGATGATTGCGCGCACCCGCATGCCGGCCGAAGTGGTGGAGCGGGTCAACCGATACGCCGATGCGATGGTCGCCCCTGGCAAGGGCATGGAACTCCTCCTGCCGCCCGGCCTCATCGCCGAGGGCGGCGAGGGATCGCTTGCCCACCACACCGCGGCTTCGATCCGGCGCTACCTCGCCGGCCTCGAGGGCACCACCCCAGCGGACATCGAGTTCGAGGTGTTCTGGGTGGTGAGCCAGTACGCCGGCACGCCCAGCCCCGTGCATTTCCACTCCGCCGACATCTCCGGGGTCCTGTACCTGAAAGTTCCCGCCATCGACGCGGCCGAGGAGGAGAAGACCTATATCTCCGGGCGCCATGCCGGCTATATCAATTTCGTCATCGGCGGCAAGCAGCGCTTTGCCAAATCGTTGATCAGCTTCCGGCCGCAAGTGGGCGACTTCTACCTTTTTCCCGGCTGGCTGCTGCATGGCGCGGAGCCCTTTCGCGGCGGCGGCGAAAGGCGGTCGATGTCTTTCAACGCGCGCGTCGCAGAAGGCTAACGGCTCGGCGGCCCAGGCGCGAGGAGGGCGGCGCCCGTGGCGCGTGGGGCATCCCCCCGGGATTGAACTGCGGCCCCTACCGCATCGATGAGCGCGCCGTGATCGGGCAGGGCCTGCGCGAGGGCGAGGTTGCGCGCCTTGACCTGGGCGAGTTGCTGGCGCGCCTTCTTCACGTCCACCTGGTGCGCCATCGGGTGCGGCGTGCGCGGCAGTCGGCCGAACCCGGCCACAATCGCGTAGAAGCTCGCCTCACGGAAGAGCGAAGGGTTGACCCAGTCGACGAGGCCGGTCTGGTCGTAGAAATCCAGCGTCCTCGCCAGCGACTCGGGCGGTGCGGCATGCCGGTTGGCCTTCCAGAACTCGCTGTCCTCGCGCCGGTTGAGCAGGTAGTGCAGGACGATGAAATCGCGCACCTGGTCGAACTCGGCTGCCATGAGGTCGTTGTAGCCGCGGGCCAGGGTCGCATTCATCTGGGTATCGGGAAAGTGGTCGAGCAGGCGCTCGATCCCCTTCTGGATGAGGAAGATGCCGGTCGATTCGAGCGGCTCGAGGAATCCGGCCGCCAGCCCTATCGACACGCAGTTGCCGACCCAGAAATTCGCCCGGCGCCCGACGCGCATGCGAATAACCGACGGTGCGCTGGCGTCGGGGTCATGGCGCGCATGGGCGACCAGTTCGCGGGCGGCGGCGTCATCGGCGATGAAGTTGCTGGAGTACACGTAACCCGTGCCGACGCGGTCGCTGAGCGGGATCCGCCAGGCCCAGCCTGCGCTGAGCGCCGTGGCCTGCG
>JBDTRN010000016.1:0-20370 GCA_039931715.1 Betaproteobacteria bacterium | reverse complement strand
CTCGGTCCATTGCCGCCCGACCTGGCCTCCCAAGAACTGGTCCGCGCCGCCTGGGAGGGCCTCGACCCGCACAAGGTGTGGGATGCGCATGCGCACCTTGCCGGCACTGGCGATTCAACCTCCGGCATCCGCATCCATCCGGACATGCAGAGCCTCGCCGGCTTGTCCGAATATGCTCGCCGGCTGTTTTTCATGAACGCCGCATGCGCGGTCGACGGCAAACCCAGCGTCGATGCGGCCTACATGGGGCGCATGCGCTCGCTGGTCGATGCGTTTCCGCCCGGGTTCAAGGTGCTTCTGTTCGCATTCGAGCGCGTGTTCAATGCGCGCGGTGAAATCCAGTGGGACAGCACTGCACTGTACGTGCCCGACGCTTACGCTCGCGACCTCGCCCGGACGCATCCACAACGGTTCGAATGGGTCGCCTCGATCCACCCCTACCGGCGTGATTGCGTCGTGGCGCTCGAGGAAGCGGCCCGCGACGGGGCACGCGCGGTGAAGTGGCTGCCAGCGGCGATGGGGATCGATCCTGCGTCACCGCAGTGCGACGACTTCTACGCCGCAGCGGCCCGCCTCGGGATGCCGCTGATCACGCATGCCGGGCTCGAACGGGCCGTCCCGGGTTCCGACCGGCAGGAGTGGGGCAACCCTCTCAGGCTGCGGCGAGCGCTCGACGCGGGTGTACGCGTAGTAGTCGCCCATTGCGCCTCGATGGGCGAGGACCGCGACCTCGACGCCGGCCTGTACGGGCCGTATGTGAGCAGTTTCGACCTGTTCGCCCGTCTCATGGGTGAGAAGCGCTTCGAGGGTCGGTTGTTCGGCGATATTTCAGCCATCACCCAGGCTGTGCGGGCCCGGATCGCGCTCGCGCGCATCCTCCGATCAGGCGAGTGGCATCCACGTTTGCTCAACGGGTCGGACTACCCTTTGCCCGGCCTCATGCCGATCTTTTCTGTCGACGCCCTTGTCGCCGAGGGCTTGCTCGATGCGGCGGCGGCGCCGGTGCTCAGCCGGATCCGGCGCCACAACGCGATGTTGTTCGATTTCGTCACCAAGCGATTGGTTGCCGTCGAAGGCAAGCGCTTGCCTGCGTCGGTGTTCGAGACGCGCGGTTTTTTCGCCCGGGCCGGCCCCCCGCGCGGCGCGCTCAACAGAACGGCGCAAAAAATCCGTTGAACCGGCCGCCGGACGGCGGGAAACCGCCGCAGCGCGAAAACGGTGTGCGTTCGGGGCCGTAGAGCAGCTGCTCGAACTGCGCGCGGCGGCGCATGTCGGCCAGTTGTGCCGCCTGCAGATAGTCGAGCACCATCGGTGACACGCCGGCGTCGCGCAGCTCGATGATGTCCGCCGCCGACAGCCACAGCACGGTGCCGGTCGACTGGAGGCGGGCCACCAGGGCCGCGGGGGTTTCGCCGGATTTGGAAAGCTGCACCACGTCGGCCCGGGTCAGCGGCGGCGGGCCGGGGTCGAATGCGGCGCAGCCGCCAACGAGGAGCGCGGCCACGCAAACGAGGGCTGCAAGTCGAGGGCGGCACATGGCGTTTCGACCTCTTGCGGGGCGGGAAGTTCGAGGCTGCATGTTAAACTCAAGCCGCATTTTTCGCGTATTCCCGCAGGCGCAAGCCGCGGTCCCCGTCGCCTCCATTTCGGCCCCGATCCCATGTCCGGCAACACTTTCGGCACCCTGTTCTGCGTCACCTCTTTCGGCGAGTCGCACGGCCCGGCGTACGGCGGGGTTGTCGACGGTTGCCCGCCCGGCCTTTCGCTCACCGAGGAAGACCTGCAAATGGAGCTCAACCGGCGGAAGCCCGGCACCTCCCGCCATGTCACGCAGCGGCGTGAATCGGACACGGTCGAGATCCTTTCGGGCACTTACCAAGGGCTCACCACCGGCACCGCGATCGGGTTCCTGATCCGCAATGAGGACCAGCGCTCCAAGGACTATTCATCCATTGCCGCGAAGTTTCGCCCCGGTCATGCCGACTACACCTATTGGATGAAGTACGGCGCGCGCGACCCGCGCGGTGGCGGGCGCGCCTCGGCGCGCGAGACGGCGGTGCGCGTCGGCGCCGGCGCGATCGCAAAAAAGTGGCTCTTCGAGCGCTACGGCGTGCGCGTGCGCGGCTACCTTGCCCAGATCGGCGGCAAGCCCATTCCCTTCGAAAGCTGGGAGGCCGTGGGCGAGAACCCATTCTTCGCGCCGAATGCGGCAATGGTCCCCGAACTGGAGACTTTCATGGACGAGCTGCGCGAGTCGGGCGACTCCTGCGGCGCGCGGGTCACGGTGGTCGCCGAGAACGTCCCGCCCGGGTGGGGCGAGCCGGTGTATGGCCGCCTCGATGCCGATATCGCCTCGGCCATGATGTCGATCAATGCGGTCAAGGGCGTGGAAATCGGCGCCGGGTTCGCCAGCGTTGCGCAAAAAGGCAGCGAGCATGGCGATGAAATGACGCCACAGGGGTTCCTGTCCAATAACAACGGCGGCACCCTCGGCGGGATTTCCACCGGTCAGGATGTGGTGGTGTCGATGGCGCTCAAGCCCACCTCGAGCATCCGCATCCCTCGCCGGACGATCGACACCGGCGGCAATGCCGCGATGGTCGAAACCACCGGCCGGCACGACCCCTGCGTGGGGATCCGCGCCACCCCGATCGCCGAGGCCATGCTGGCGTGCGTGCTGATGGACCACGCGCTTCGCCATCGGGCGCAGAACGCCGATGTGGTTCCTGCCACCCGCGCAGTGGCGGCCAAGGCTGATCCGTGAAAGGTGCGCCAGGGCACTGAAGCGGGTGGAAATGGGCTCCAAAATCATTTACAGTTGGAGCTCCGGAAATCCCAATCCATGCCTGAGGCACCGAACATGAGCGCAAACAAAGGGCAGCTGCTACAAGACCCGTTCCTTAATACCCTGCGGAAGGAACATGTCCCGGTGTCGATCTATCTGGTCAACGGCATCAAGCTGCAGGGCCAGATCGAGTCGTTCGACCAATATGTCGTGCTGTTGCGTAACTCGGTCACTCAAATGGTCTACAAGCACGCCATTTCCACGGTCGTGCCTTCGCGCGCGGTCACCTTGTCGCTCGACGGCGGAGCCGAGGCCTGACTCCGCTTTCGCCGTAGTCCTCAAGTCGGGCACCCGCCAGGTGTCCGCACAGGTTCCAGATGCCCGAACAACCAGCCGCTGAGACGAGCCCCGGCTCCGCCGTCCTCGTCTGCCTGGATCTGGGCAACGACGCCGACTTCGCCGAATCGATGGAGGAGATCGTGCGCCTGGCCGTAAGTGCCGGCGTGACGCGCCATGAGATCGTCCAGGGGCGGCGGCAACGCCCCGATGCGGCTCTGTTTGCGGGCTCGGGCAAGGTAGAGGAAATCCGCATCGCCGCCGAAAACCTCGGCGCGGGAACGGTAATCTTCAACCACCACTTGTCCCCGGTGCAGGAGCGCAACCTGGAGAAAAAGCTCGGTCGCAGCGTAATGGACCGCACTCGCCTGATCCTCGAGATTTTCGCCCAGCGCGCCAAGACCCACGAGGGCAAGCGGCAGGTCGAGCTGGCGCAGCTCGAGTACCTTTCGACGCGACTCGTGCGCGGGTGGACCCACCTTGAAAGGCAGCGCGGTGGCATCGGCGTGCGCGGCGGCCCTGGCGAGACGCAGCTCGAGCTCGACCGGCGCATGATCTCGCAGAGGATCAAGACGCTGAAGGCCGAGCTCGACAAGACGCGCCAGCGGCGCGGCGTGCAAAGGCGCGCGCGCTCGCGCAAGGACGTGTTCTCGGTTTCGCTGGTCGGCTACACCAACGCAGGCAAGTCGACACTGTTCAACGCGCTGACGCGGGCCAAGGGGTATGCGGCGGACCAGCTGTTCGCCACGCTTGACACGACAACGCGGCGCATCTTCCTGCCCGAGGTCGGGCGGCAGGTGGTGGTATCGGACACGGTCGGATTCATTCGCGACCTGCCCACGAGCCTCATCGCCGCCTTTCGCGCAACGCTGGAGGAAACCGTGCAGGCCGACTTGCTCCTGCACGTGGTCGACAATGCTTCGCCGGTGCGCGACATGCAGGTCGCCGAAGTCGACAAGGTGCTCGCCGAAATCGGTGCCGACAAGGTGCCGCAGGCGCTGGTCCACAACAAAATCGATCTCGCAAACGATGGCCGCGGCATTGCGCCCGGGGTGGATCGTGATGAATATGGTAAGATTTTCCGCATTCGCGTGAGTGCGCGCACCGGCGCAGGCTTGGACGGACTGCGCAGCGCGATCGCGGAGCTGGCCCCGGAACGCATGCGCGGCTCCGCGGCCGATTCCACCACCCATCCTGAACTGGCCTGAAAATATTCGTATGTCGCTGAACGACCCAAACTGGGGACGCGGGGGATCTCGCGGCCCGCAAGGAGGCCCCGGCGGTAAAGGGCCGCCCGATCTCGATGAGCTGTGGCGCAGTTTCAACCGCAAGCTGACCGACTTGTTCGGCAGGCGGGGGGGGGGCGACCAGCCTCCGGGAGGCGGCGGCGGCCCCAATCCGGCCCAGATCGGCGGCGGCGCGGGCATCCTCGTCGCGCTCGTGCTGGCGGTGTGGCTGGCGAGCGGTTTCTATATCGTCGTGGAGGGCACGCGCGGCGTGGTCCTCACCTTCGGCAAGTTCAGCGAGGAAACCCAGTCGGGCCTGCGCTGGCGCTTTCCGTGGCCGATCCAGAGCCATGAGATCGTCAACCTGTCGCAGGTGCGCACGCTCGAGATCGGGTACCGCAACAGCGTCAAGACCAAGGTGCTCAAGGAATCGCTCATGCTGACCGACGACGAGAACATCGTCGACCTGCAGTTCGCGGTCCAGTACACGGTCAAGGACGTGAAGGACTATGTGTTCATCAACAAGCGCCCCGACGAGGCAGTGATGCAGGTGGCGGAAACCGCGATGCGCGAAATCATCGGGCGCAGCCGCATGGACCAGATCCTGTACGAGTCGCGCGAAGAGATCGCCATCAAGACCCGCCAGCTCATGCAGGTGATCCTCGACCGCTACAAGACCGGTGTGCAGATATCCAGCGTGACCATCCAGAATGCCCAGCCGCCCGAGCAGGTGCAGGCGGCGTTCGACGATGCCGTCAAGGCCGGCCAGGACCGCGAGCGCCAGAAGAACGAAGGCCAGAGCTACGCCAACGACGTGATCCCCAGGGCGCGGGGCACCGCGGCGCGCCTGATGCAGGAAGCCGACGGTTACAAGCAGCGCGTGATCGCAAACGCCGAGGGCGAGTCGTCGCGGTTCAAGCAGGTGCTTGCGGAGTACGCCAAGGCCCCGGCGGTGACCCGCGAACGGATCTACCTCGACACCATCCAGCAGGTGCTTTCCTCGACATCGAAAGTGCTCACCGACTCCAAGGGCAGCGGCAACCTGCTGTACCTGCCGCTGGACAAGCTGATGCAAAAGAGCGCCCAGGACGGCGCGGCCCCCGACGCTGCCGCGGTCATGAAGCCCACCCAGGTTCCCGAGTCGATGGCCGGCCCCGAAGGCGGGCCGCGATCGCGCGACAGCAGCCTGCGTAACCGCGAGAGGGGCGACCGATGAGCCTTGCCTGCCGCCGGCCGGTTATTCCGGCACGCCTCACCCGGCCCGCAAACCAGGGGAGCCAGCCATGCCACGCATGATCGGTCCGGCCGCGGCCGCGGTCATAGCGCTGCTGCTGCTTGCCAGCGCATCCCTGTATACGGTCGACCAGCGCCAGAATGCGATGGTGTTCCAGCTGGGCGAGGTCAAGGACGTGGTCACCGCGCCCGGCCTGCACGTCAAGTGGCCGCTGATCCAGAACATCCGCTACTTCGACACGCGCATCCTCACCCTCGATGACCCCGAGCCGCTGCGCTTCATCACCTCCGAGAAAAAGCCGGTGCTGGTCGACTCGTACGTGAAATGGCGCATCATCGACGTGAAGCAGTTCTACATCAGCGTGCAGGGCGACGAGCTGCGCGCGCAGAAGCGCCTGCAGCAGACGATCTCTGACGGCCTGCAGGCCGAGTTCGGCAAGCGCACCGTCCACGACGTGGTCTCGGGCGAGCGCGAGCACATCATGGACGTGATGCGCGAAAAGGCCGACCTCGACGCGCGCAAGATCGGCGTGCAGATCATCGACGTGCGCCTCAAGCGTGTCGACCTGCCGCAGGAAGTCAGCGAATCGGTCTACCGCCGCATGGAAGCCGAGCGAAAGCGCGTGGCCAATGAACTGCGTTCGACCGGCGCCGCCGATGGCGAGCGCATCCGGGCCGATGCCGACAAGCAGCGCGAGGTGATCCTTGCCGAAGCGTATCGCGATGCCCAGCGCATCAAGGGTGACGGCGACGCCAAGTCCTCTGCCACCTATGCGCAGGCCTTCCAGCAGAACCCGGAGTTCTACTCCTTCTACCGCAGCATGGAGGCGTACCGCTCGAGCTTCCGCGGCAAGAACGACCTCCTCGTGGTCGACCCCACTGGCGATTTCTTCAAGTACCTGAAGGACCCGACAGGCAAGGGCGGCCGCGCGGGCGGCAAGTAAATGGGGCATGGGGATAGTGGGCTCCACCTTCCTGATGGCGTTCGCCCTGATGCTGGTCATCGAGGGCCTGGTTCCCTTCCTGGCACCGACGCTCTGGCGTGACACGTTCCGCCGGATCACCCAGATGTCCGACGGGCAGATCCGCTTTTTCGGCCTGACCTCGATGCTGGTCGGCCTCCTGCTGCTGTATTTCATGAGCTGACCATGCGTACCTGGCTGTTGCCCGAGTACCTCGAGGACATCCTGCCGGCCGAAGCGGCTCGCATCGAGCGCCTGCGGCGCATGGTGCTCGACCTGTTCGCCACCTGGGGTTACGAGCTCGTCATGCCGCCGTTGCTCGAGTACGTCGAGTCCCTGCTGACGGGCACCGGGCACGACCTCGACCTGCGCACCTTCAAGCTCGTTGACCAGCTCTCGGGCCGGATGATGGGCGTGCGCGCCGACATCACGCCACAGGTTGCGCGCATCGATGCGCACCTGCTCAACCGCGCCGGCGTCACCCGCCTGGCTTATTCGGGGAGCGTGCTGCACACGCGCCCCGCGACCCCGGCCGCAACCCGCGAGCCGCTGCAGATCGGCGCCGAGATCTATGGCCATGCGGGTGTCGAAAGCGACATTGAAGTGCAGCGGTTGCTGTGCCGCGCGCTCGCAATCTGCGGCGTGCGCGGGGCGCGCATGGACGTGGGCCACGTCGCGGTTTTTCGTGCGCTTGTGGGACGCGCGCGCATCGGCGGTGAGCTCGAGGCGGAGCTGTTCGAAGCGCTGCAAAAAAAGGACGTCCCGGCCCTGCGCAGCCTCGTAAACGGCGCCAGGGCGCTCGATCGCGTGTCGCGCGAGGCGCTGTTGCTCCTGCCCAACCTGTATGGCGGCAGGGAGGTGCTTGCTCTCGCCGAGCGCAAGCTGCCGCGCCTTGCGTCAATCCGCCATGCGCTCGAGACGCTCAAGCGGCTGGCCAGGTTGTGCGCCATCCCGATGAGCTTCGACCTGGCCGAGTTGCGCGGGTATCACTACCACTCGGGCGTGGTATTCGATGCGTATTGCGATGGCGTCACCGGGCCGGTGGCGCGTGGCGGACGCTACGACGAGGTCGGCCGCGCGTTCGGCCGCCCGCGCCCGGCCACCGGCTTTTCGATCGACCTGCGCGAGCTGGCCGGCGCCGCCGCGCCGGCCAAGGCGCGTAAGCCCATCCTTGCACCGACGCCGAAGGGCGATGCCAGGCTGGCCGCCAAGATCGCTGCATTGCGCGCACGCGGCGAGATCGTGATCGAGGAGCTGCCGGGCCACGAGAAATACCGTGCCGAGCTTGGCTGCACTCGCCGCCTGGCACGCCGCAACGGCGCCTGGACGGTTCAGGCCGTTCCCACCAAACTTTCCAAGAGATGAACCCGATGGCTCAAAGCGCGAGCAAGGCCGGCAGTGCCGGTGCCGGCAGCAAGGCCGCCGCCAAGAACGTGGTGGTGGTCGGCACGCAGTGGGGCGACGAAGGCAAGGGCAAGATCGTCGACTGGCTGACCGACCATTCGCAGGGAGTAGTGCGGTTCCAGGGCGGGCACAATGCCGGCCACACGCTTGTGGTCAACGGCAAGAAGACCGTGCTGCGCCTGATTCCCTCGGGCATCCTGCGCGGCAACGTGACCTGCTATATCGGCAATGGCGTGGTGTTGTCGCCGTCTGCGCTGATCCAGGAAATGGACGAACTTCTCGCCGCCGGGGTCGAAGTCGAACCGCGCCTGCGGATATCGGAAGCCTGCCCGCTCATCCTCCCCTACCACGTCGCCCTCGACCAGGCGCGCGAAAAGGGCGCATCCAGGCTCGGCACGACCGGGCGCGGCATCGGGCCTGCCTATGAGGACAAGGTAGGGCGCCGCGCGATCCGGCTGCAGGACCTGTTCAAGCCGGTGCGCTTCGCCGAAAAACTCGAAGGCCTGCTCGACTACCACAACTTCGTGCTCGAGCATTACCACCATGCGCCCAAGGTCGACTTCCAGAAGACCCTGGAGGAATCCCTTGCCTCCGCCGCGCGGCTCTCACCCCTGGTGGCCGACGTGCCGCGCGCGCTGTACGAGGCGAACCGCGAAGGCAAGAACCTGCTGTTCGAAGGCGCGCAGGGCACGCTGCTCGACATCGACCACGGGACCTACCCGTTCGTTACCTCGTCAAACTGCATTGCCGGGGCGGCTGCCGCTGGTGCCGGGGTGGGGCCGAGCCAGCTCCACTATGTGCTCGGCATCACCAAGGCCTACACCACGCGAGTGGGTGGGGGGCCGTTCCCAACCGAGCTTACTGACGAAGTCGGCCGCCACCTCGCCACGCGCGGGCACGAATTCGGCGCGGTCACAGGGCGCCCGCGGCGCTGCGGGTGGTTCGATGCCGCGGCGCTCAAGCGCTCGATCCAGATCAACGGCGTGTCCGGCTTGTGCATCACCAAGCTCGACGTGCTCGACGGGGTTGAGTCCGTCAAGATCTGCATCGGCTACGACGTGGATGGAAAATTCTCCGACATCCTGCCGGTCGGCGCGGAGGAGCTGTCGCTGTGCGTCCCGCGCTACGAGGAGATGCCGGGCTGGCAGGAGAGCACCGTTGGGGTAAAGGAGCACGACAAACTGCCAGGCACGGCGCGCGATTACCTTGCGCGCATCGCCCATCTCACGGGTGTGCCGATCGACCTCATTTCCACCGGCCCGGACCGGGAGGAAACGATCGTGCTGCGCCACCCCTTCGACTGAATTTACGCGCGCCGTGGCGTGATATTGCGCCGTCGCTGCCCCGTACCGCCTCTTACGCGAATGCAATCATCGCGTAGACCCACATTGCGGCGCCGATGAGGAAGATCGCTTCGAGCCCGTCCATGGTTTTCCCTGTTCGCTGCGTCTCCCAGATGCTGCGCCTGCCTGCGCGAAGTTCAGTGCGGTGGCCCACATAACGGGCGCTTCCCGCGCAGATGGCGGTACGCACGTGCTTTTCCTTCTCCTGCGGGTTTGATGCAACGCGCGCAATTCAAGTTACCCGCGCCCATGTCGGCGAGAGCCTTAGGAATTGATGCTGCGCCGCGAACTCCGGGTGGGCCCTCAAATTGCAAAGGCGCGGATTGCGACCACATGGCGAGCCGCATTGCGCGCGGCTGACCCGAACCGCTTCGCGCAGCCTAGAATGCATCCGTTCAGGCTCCCCGGGGAAGCGGCAGGCAATGAAGCGTGCGGTTCGGATACTGATCGGTGTTGCGGTGGCCGTGCTGATGGCCATCGGTTGCCTCGCGGCGGTGGTGCACCTAGCACCGGAGCGGGTGCTGCGCTATGCGCTGGACGTGGATCGCGAGCGCGCCGGCCTGGTGGCGAAGCGGGCCGAGCTAGATGGCGGGGTGGCTTACGCCTATCTAGAGGGCGGCAAGGGGGAGCCCCTCATCCTGTTGCATGGGTTTGGCGCTAACAAGGACAGCTTTACGCGCGCGGCGCGTTATCTCACGCCGCACTACCGGGTCGTCATCCCGGACCTGATTGGCTTTGGCGAATCTTCTCGCCCCCCCGGCGCGGACTATTCGCCGGCCGCGCAGGCCGCGCGGCTGCACCAGTTCGCCCTGGCGCTGGGCATCAAGCGCGTCCACCTCGGTGGCAATTCAATGGGCGGCCACATAGCCCTCGCGTACGCTGCACTCCACTCGACGGAGGTCGCGAGCCTGTGGCTGCTCGATCCGGGCGGGGTGCGCAGCGCGCCGCCGAGTGAGCTGGCCAGGGAGGCCGTGGCCACCGGCCGAAATCGCCTGTTGGTGCAAGACGAGAACGACTTCGTCGAACTCTTCGCGATGACGATGCACCGGCCCCCGTTCATCCCCCGCCCCATCCTGCGGGCGCTCGCCGAGGAACGCATCGCCAACTACGAGCTCGAGCGCGCCATTCTCGCGCAAGTGGCGGCCGACTCGATCGAGGCTCGCGTGACGGGACTGGCTACGCCCGCGCTCATCGTCTGGGGCGAAGAGGACCGCATGCTGCGTGTCGAGGCGGCGCACATCCTGCACAAGCTCCTGCCCAATTCACACGTGGTGATCATGCCCGGCGTCGGCCACCTGCCGATGGTGGAATATCCCAAGGCATCGGCAGACGAATACCTGCGCTTTCGCGCGGGCCTCAAGTAAACCGTACCAAACATACAGGCGGGGCGAATATGGTTCGATCGAAGAAAACCGCATTGGCGTTGGCGTTCGTTACTGGGTTGGGTATCGCGGGAGGCGCTTGCGCCCAGTGGCCCGCCAAGCCGATCGCGCTGGTGGTGGGAAGCGCGCCGGGGAGCGCCCCGGATGTCTATGCGCGCGCCATCAGCGAGCCCATGGGCCGGCTGCTCGGCCAGACGGTGATCGTCGACAATCGCACTGGCGCCAACGGCAACATCGCGGCCGAATGGGTGGTGCGTGCGCCCGCGGACGGATATGCGCTTTGGGTGCCCGCGCAGTCGCAACTCGAGATCAATCCCAGCGCGTATGCGGACCTGCGCTGGAAGCCGGCCGACTTCGCCGCCGTCATCAAGGGCGTCGAAGCGCCCAATGTGCTCGTCACGCACCCAAGCGTGCCGGCGAAAACGCTGGCCGAAGTGGTTGCCTGGGTCAAGGCCAATCCGGGCAAGGTGTCGTTCGCGTCGTTCAGCCCGGGCACCATTTCGCATTTCCTCGGCCACCAGATGAACGAGCGGTTCGGGCTCGACATGACGCACATCACCTACAAGGGCTCGGGGCCGCAGGTGCAGAGCCTGCTGGGAGGGCATGTGCAGCTGGGGTTTTCGCAGATCCAGACCGGACTGCCGCACATCCTCAGCGGCAAGCTCAACGGGATCGCCGTGACCGGTGCAACCCGCTGGCGCCAGCTGCCGGCAGTGCCGTCTTTTGCCGAACTGGGGTACCCGGAGTTCACCGCGAGCACATGGTTCGGCCTGGTGGCGCGTGCGGGCACCCCGCCCGAGGTTTTCGCACGCATCATCGAGGCCGCCAAGGCCGCGCACGCCGAGCCTGCGGTGCGCGAGCGCCTGGAGCAGATGGGGTTCGACGTGGCCGCCGTGAGCGGTGCCGAGTTCGCCGCCAGCGCGCGCGCGGGCGAGGAGCGCTGGGCCAAGGTGGTCAAGGCGACCGGGTTTCGCGCTTCGAACTGACCGGCGTGCGCTCTCTCCGGGCTACACTGCGCCGGGTCGATACGGCGTGGAGGCGCGGCAGTGGAGGCATCGTACGTGCACGGCTACGACCTGAAGGAAGCGCTGCGCCTGCAGGACCAGGCAGCGTCGCTGGTCGACCTTTTGCATTCGGATACCGCCTATCCGGCCGGCAGCACCGTCCTCGAAGTGGGCTGCGGCGTGGGCGCGCAGACGGTAACGCTGGCGGCCAACAGCCCGGGCGCGCGCTTCACTTCGATCGACATCTCCGAGGAATCGCTCGCGCAGGCGCGCGCGGCCGCGCGCGCTGCGAGGCTTGAGAATGTCGAATTCCGGCAGGCGAACCTGTTCGCCCTGCCGTTTTCCGAGGGGACCTTCGACCATGTTTTCGTCTGCTTCGTGCTCGAACACCTCGCCGAGCCGGCGCGCGCGCTATTGACCCTGCAGCGCATGCTGCGACCGGGTGGCTCGATCACTGTGATCGAGGGCGACCATGGGTCGGCCTATTTCCACCCGGACAGCGACCGGGCGCGTGCTGCAATCGGCTGCCTGGTTGAACTGCAGGCAAGGGCGGGTGGTAACTCCTGCATCGGCCGCGAGCTGTATCCGCTCTTGTGCGCTGCCCACTTTTCCAGCGTGCACGCATCGCCGCGGATGGTATACGCCGATGCGAGTCGGCCTGAACTGGTGGAGGGCTTCACGCGCAAGACATTCACCGCCATGGTCGAGGGCGTGCGCCAGCCGGCCATCGACGCGCGCCTCGCAACCGCAGCCGATTTCGATGCCGGAATTGCCGCCCTTTACCGGACCGCGCAACCGGGCGGGGTGTTTTGCTACACATTTTTCAAGGCCACTGCGACGGCGAACGCGCTGGGGAAATCCTGAAGGCCAGCACGACTTTTTTCGTCTCGGTGGCGGTGGCATGGCTGGTCACCGGACTGCTTTATGACGTTTTGCCCTGCAAGCCGGAAACCACACTCCTGTCGGTCGAATGCCTGCCCGAGTCGCTGGAAGTGGCAACGGTGTTCCTCCTCGTGCTGAGCGTGCCGTGGTTTACGCTGCGCGCGGCCAACAAGCATTGCCGCCGCGCGCTGGCCGGCGCGGTCAGCCGGGGGCGTGCATTGGCGCGCTTCGTGGTGACATCGCTCGTCGTGGTCGGCGGCGTGTTCGTCGCGGGTTCGGCAGCGGTCCTCCTCGCGCAGGGACTCGGTCTGCCACTCTTTGCCGGCGAAGGCGCGGCAAGGGTCATGATCGTCGCGCTGCTGGCAAGTGGCTGGGCGCTTGCGGGCATGGTCTCCGTAGCCGCCGTGCTGGCATTCAGGCGCAACCCTCCATGTACCGGTACCGATACATAAACTGACGCAGGAGTCGCGCCGGCAAAGGATCTACGGAAATGAAAGTCGGACTTTGACGGCAGCAATGAATCGTGCGGTGGCACGCACGATCGGTACGGTGCCGTAGCGTTGGCTGTACATCTGGTTCATGCCGCAGGCGCTGATGGGCATACCGCGCGCCACGTACCGCATCCAGCTGCGGCGCGAGTTCGGCTTTCGCGACGCCGCCGTCCTGCATGCCCACGGCATGGGCCAGATCATGGATGTCGTGCCCAACCACATGGGCGTCATGGCGGCCGACAATGCGTGGTGGATGGATGTGCTCGAAAACGGCCAGGCGTCCGCTTACGCCGATTTCTTCGACATCGACTGGCATCCGGCGAGCGCGCACCTCGCCAACCGGCTGCTGGTGCCGGCGCTCGGCGGCCATTACCGGGCGCTGCTCGAGGCCGGCGAATTCGCGCTTCGGTTCGACGCGCGGCAAGGCTCCTTCAGCACCAACTACGACGAGCACCGCTTCCCGGTGGATCCGCGCACCTACGCGCCGATTCTCGGCCAGGCTCGTGTCCCGCTGCAGAGTTTGGCCGAGGCCTTGCCCGCGTGAACATTGTACGAAGCGACCCTGATGCGTTCCGGCGGCATGCCGGAAGCTTAGGCGAAAAAAACGCTGCCGACCGGGTGGCGCTGCGGCGCCGTAGCGAGTTCCTCGTGACTGGTCAGGTCAGGGCGCACGTTCACATTGATGAGCGAAAGCTCCCTGGCCATCCAACTGGACGAGCGTACGGGTCGCGCCATCGTCATGCCGCAGTCATCGCGTGGCCCCCACATGGCCGAACATGGCCGCAGTGAGGGGGCGGCTGGCGGCTTCCAATCCCTCCCACGGGTCCTTGCGCTGACGGGCGAGACGCCTGGGCACAGTGACCACGTTGAAGTGATCAAAACGAACATCCTTCGCGAGTTCGCCCCACTCGATCGGCGTTGAAACCGGCGCATTCTTTCGGGCGCGAATCCCGTAGGCCGCGATGGCGGTTGCGCCTTCGGCATTGCGCAGGTAATCGACAAAAATCTTCCCCTGTCGCTTTGACTTCGACATGCTGGCGATGAACCGGTCGGGAAAGGTGCGCGCCATCATGTCGGCAATCGCCTTGGTGAAGGCCTTGGCCTGGGTCCACGTGACGGTGCGCTTGATCGGCACCACCACATGCAACCCCTTGCCGCCGGTGGTCTTGAGGAAGGCGGGCAGCTCGATTTTCTCAAGCAGGGTCTGCAACATCCTGGCCGCCTCGACCAGCGCGTCCCAGGGCACGTCGACGGCAGGGTCGAAATCGAAGACCAGCCGGTCGGGCTTGGCGGGATTGGGCATGCGCGATCCCCAGGGATGCAGCTCAATGACACCCCACTGCACGAGAGCCACCAGCGCCTGCAGTGACCCGGCGGAGAAGTACGTCGCCGTCCCTTTGCCTTCGGGCACTTCGACGCGGCGAACCGAAGCGTGCACGCTTTTGTCCGCATGCTTTTGGTAAAAACATTGCGCACCCCAGCCATAGGGGCAGCGGTACAAACTCAAGGGCCGGGATTCGACGTGGGGGAGAATCCAATCGGCTACAGATTCGTAGTATCGCGCCAGCGAAAGCTTGCTCAGGTTCGCTTCCGGAAACAAAAGCTTGTCTGGATGGCTGAGCTTCACGCCGGCAATGGAATCCTTGCCTGCGGAATGGACGGATTTCTTTCCAGCGCCTGCGGCCGCCTTTTGGGCCTTGGCAGCGGGGGCGGAGGCCGGTGAAGCCACCGGCTTTTCGCGCACCACGTCGCTTGCCTTCTTGTCCTCGCGCAATCCCGCGAACGAGGGGTGGCGCAGCGCGCCGCTGGCGCTCCACTCGGTGAACTTGATTTCGGCCACGAGCGTCGGCTTGACCCAGTGAGCGCCGCGCGCTTGGTAGCCACGCGGCGAGTTCACGAACGGCGGTGTATTGCTTGCGAGCTTGTCGAGCCTGGCGCGAATGCGTTCGAGGGTGGTGTCGTCGAACCCGGTGCCGACCTTGCCGGCGTAACGTAGATCGCCTGATTCGTCGTGGACGCCCAGCAGCAGGGCACCGAACCCGGCGCGGCTGCCTTGTGGATCGGTATATCCGCCGATCACCATTTCCTGGCGCTGGATGCACTTGACCTTGACCCAGTTGCGCGTGCGCAGCCCGCTGCCGTAGCGGGAATTGGCGCGCTTGGACACGATGCCCTCGAGGTTGAGCCGGCACGCCTGCACGAACATTTCGGCACCCGCGCCTGCCACTTCGGGGCTGTAGCGGATCGTGGTCCTTGAGCGCCCGATCAGGTCGGCAAGTCTCTTTTTTCGTTCCACCAGGGGCACGTCGCGCAGGTCGTACCCGTCGAGATAGGGCAGGTCGAAGGCGAAGAACACGAGATGCGAAGTGTCATTGCCGGACAACGCATTCTGCAGCGCCTGGAATCTCGAGCGGGCCACCTCGTCAACAGCGCACATTTCGCCGTCGATCCAAGCCGATTGGGCGTCCAGTCCGGCCACGGCCTGGGCGAGCGCGGGAAAGCGCGCGGTCCATTCCTTTGCGTTGCGCGAAAAGATGCGTGCTTTTCCCCCGGCGAGGCGGCACACGAGGCGGTACCCGTCGTACTTGACCTCGTGCAGCCAGTCGACGCCCTTGGGGGGATCGGCCACGAGGGAGCACAGGGCCGGCGCAATCATTGCGGGGAGGGCCGCCCGGCGGGCGCCGGAAGGGACTTCGACAGTGGCAGCCAGCCGCGTTTGTCGCTGCGCTTGTTTGGCTGCCTTGGGGCCGCCGGCGCGCGCCGACGACGCCGCCTTCTTCACCGCGCCCCGGCGCACGTTCTCGGCCGCCGAGCGGTTGGAATGCCACACGTTGCTGTCGCCCGCGGCAATCGCCTCGATGCTGCGGCCCGACGCAACGCTGTCGGGCTCCGCGTCGACGATGCGCGCATCCATCCCGCGGCGCGCGTGCGCGTCGTTGTCCTTGACCAGCAGCCAGGCTTCGGCCTTGCTGCCGTATTTGGAGCTATGCGTGCGGATGAGCGCCCAGCGGCCCTGCAGCTTTTCGCCCTCGAGATCGAATTTGAGGTGGCCTTTGCGCATGCTCGCCTTCGGGTCGCCCACGGGAGCCCACGTGCCACGGTCCCACAGCATCACCGTCCCGCCCCCGTATTGCCCCTTGGGAATGGTGCCTTCGAACTGGCCGTATTCGAGCGGGTGGTCTTCGACATGCATGGCCAGCCGCTTGTCGGCCGGGTCGAGGCTCGGCCCTTTGGGAACCGCCCAGCTCAACAGCACACCGTTCAGTTCGAGGCGGAAATCGTAATGCAGGTGGCTCGCGGCATGCTTCTGGATGAGGTAGCCCAGGCTCGGCGCCTTGGCGCGCACAACCCGTCCGCGGGGCTCGGGGGTTTTCCTGAAATCGCGTTTGGCGTGATATTGCGACAAGCCCATCGCGTGCCTTCGCCTGTGCTCAGGCGCGACGGCGCTTGGCGGCAGGGCGCGAAGCGGTCTGCGAGTTGTCCACGACGCGCAGGTGCGGCTTGCTCGCCTTGGGCCGCCGGGTCGGTGCCTTGCGCTTCGCACCGCCGCCGCCGAGGCTCTTTTGCAGCAATGCGGCCAGGTCGATGATCTTGGCCGATTTCGGTTCGTCCGCTTCGTCGTCCGAAGGCTGTGTGATCTCGTGGGTCTCGCCCTTCTTGATCTTGGCTTCGATGCGTTTGATGAGGTCGTCGTGGTAGGTGTCCTTGAACGCCTTGGGATTCCACTCGTCGGCCATGTCGTCGATGAGGCGCTTGGCCAGTTCGATTTCCTTGGGCGTGACGCGCGCTTCCTTGAGGTTTTCGGCCGGTAGCTCGAATCCCTTTACGCCTTTGAGTTCATCCGCGTACCTGAGGGTGAACAGCATCAATGCGCGCCCCTCGGCCCGCACCGTCACCAGGTGAGGCGTGGTGCGCAGAACGAATTGCGCCACCGCCGCGCGTCCGGTTGCGCGCAGGGTTTCGCGCAGAAGTGCATACACCTTTTCGCCGCGCTCGCCCGGTACGAGGTAATAGGGAGATTCGAAATACATGGGAGAAATGTCCTCCGCTGGAACGAAGGCCTCGATCTCGATGGTCTTCGAGGCCTTCACGTTGGCGCGCTTGAAATCCTCGTCGGACAGCACGACGTATTGCTCCTTGTCGTACTCGTAACCCTTGACGATGTCGCTCCACTCGACTTCCTTGCCGGTTTCCTTGCTGTAGCGCTTGTAGCCCACCGGTGAGAAATCCCGCTTGTCGAGCATGGAAAACTTGAAGCCCTTGCGCTCTTCTGCGGAAAAGAGTTCCACCGGGATGCTTACCAACCCGAAGGTGAGCGATCCTTTCCAAACTGAGCGTGCCATGGCAGCACTCCTTGCTGAGGGACTGCCAAGTTTGCGACCGGCCGATCACGGGGTCAGTACGCAACTACACAGAGCCTCGCAGGGAAAACACCAACAATGCCAACAATGTGAATCACCATGGCAGCACCCAAATATGACAGACCAACTGATGTTCGAAACATGGTCGGAACTGTTGCGCGCGGAGTTTCCGGCCGGTGCGCATTTCGGTTTCAAACTCCGGCGCAGGACGATCACCGTGAACTGGCTGCCATTTGCAGGCGCGGAGCCGGTTTACGGCGAGCTACACTCACTTTCGATCGTGTTCACCAACATTGCATGGAAAGGATACCGGGGCGCCCGGGCGGCGCGCCGCGCGCGCGCCGACGCCAACCTGGTTGCGCTCGTCAAGGCGGCGCAGTCGCAGTACGCCACCGAAGCCGCGTTCAAAAAGCCGGTTGACGAACTTGAAGTGGAGGTGGCGTCGGTAGACCTGTTCCCGCCACCAGTTGGCGGGACGCAAACTTCGCAGGGGGACCTGCGCGCGGCATGAGCCGGGGCGGGGGTGCCTAAGCCGGGAGGTCAGGCGCCTGTGAAGGCGCCTGAGCGCGAGCGGACTGCAACAAGGACTGGACCGTGCCCAGCAACTGGTCGAAGGCCACCGGCTTGACCAGGTGTTCGTGAAATTCTGCGGCGAGCGCGCGCTCGCGGTCTGCCTGGCCGCCGAAACCTGTGAGAGCGACCAGCTTGAGCGAGTGCAGCCCCGGCTTTCCAACCAGCTCCCGCGCGAGCTGGAAGCCATCCATGTCGGGCAAGCCGATGTCGAGGATCGCGAGGTCGGGCGTGAAGTCGGCCAGCGAAGCGAGCGCCGCGCGTGCCCGGTCGGCCACGCGCACGACGTATCCGGTGGCGCGCAGAAGCTCGGCCAGCGTGCTCGCTGCATCGCTGTTGTCGTCCACGAGCAGGATGCGCGCCGACTGGACCGCAGTGGGCAGCACCGCATCGCTCGCCGGTTGGTCGCTCATCAACTCCACCGATGCAGGACCGGCCAGGGGCAGGAGCACCGTAAACGTTGCGCCGCGCCCTTCGCCTTCGCTTGAGACGAAGGCCTCACCGCCATGCATTTGGGCGAGATTCCTCACAATGGCCAGGCCCAGTCCCAGTCCGCCGGTATGCGACCCGGGTGCCTGATCTCCCTGCACGAAGAGATCGAAGATCCGCGGCAAGAGGTCGGCGTTCAGACCCTTGCCTGAATCCGCCACGCTGAGCTCAGCCATGCCGTCGCGCTCACTCAGGCTTACGGCGATGCGCCCGTCGGTGGGGGTGAACTTGGCCGCGTTGGTGAGCAGGTTGCACAGGATCTGCGCCAGCCGCACCGCATCGCCATCGACGTGCAGCGGCACGCCGGGCAGGTCGACCGCCACGGGGCGCGTGCGCGCTTCCAGCGCGGGTTTGGTCTGCTCGAGTGCCCATGCCACGACGACCTCGAGGTCAACGCGCTCGCGCTTGAGCTGGACCTTGCCCTTGGTGATGCGCGATACGTCGAGCAGGTCATCGACCAGGCGCGACAGGTGGGTCACCTGGCGCCCGATGATGCGGCGCTCTTCGACATGGACGTTGGGGTCGCGCACCTGCATGAGCTGCAAGGCATTCACGATCGGGGCAAGCGGGTTGCGCAACTCGTGGCCAAGCATGGCGAGGAACTCGTCCTTGGCGCGGCTCGCCGAGCGCGCCAGGCCCAGCGCGTCCTCCGCCTCCGCATAGAGGCGCGCGTTGTCGAGCGCAAGCGACGCACGCTGCGCGAGTTCGGCGATAAGCGCGCAGTCGTCAGGCCCGAGTTCCCGGCCCGACTCGGCCTGGATGGCCGCCATCGCCCCCAGCGTGCGGCCGCGCGCGATGAGGGGGACCATGTAGTACGAGCGCATGCCGATCGAGTCGGCAAAGGTCAGCAGGTCGTGGTCGCGGACCTGGTCGAGGTCATGCGGAGGCGAGAAATGCGCGAGGTGCGGCTTGCCATGCTCCACGACCCACGACATCGAGCCGATCGCGCCCGGCGCAGCGCGCAACCGTCCGGCGAGTTCTGTGCCGTAGCGCGCCCTTTCCGGGTCGGAATGGTAGGTTAGGGCACGCTGCAACTCGCCATCGGCATCAACCAGGTCGACGCGACACCAGTCGACCACCGCCGGCACCAGCGTGGAGACGATCGCCTGTAGAGTCCCGGCAGGGTCGAGCGAGCGCGTGAGTTCGGCGCCCGCGGCGGCCAGCAACTCCAGCCTGCGGCGTGCGGCCTCGGCGCCTTCACGCGCGGCGCGCTCGGCGGCGAAGAGCTGCACGCGCTGGGTGACATCGCTGGTCGCGCCGACCATGCGCAGTGGCCGGCCGTCGGCGGAACGAACCACATCGGCGCGGGTGGTGAGCCAGCGCACTTGCCCATCGGCAAGGGGCACGCGGAACTCGACCGCGTAATGCTCGCCGCCTTCCATTGCGCGCTGCAGTTGGGTATGGACCGCGGCGCGGTCGTCAGGATGCACAAGTTCGGCGAACGCCTCGACCGTTCCATCGAACCCGCCCGGCTTCACGCCATGCAGTTCATAGACCTTCTCGGACCAGACGACCTTGTTGCGCTCGATGTCCCAGTCCCAGATGCCGAGTTGGCCGGCCTGGATCGCGAGGCGAAGCCGCTCCTCGCTCTCGCGCAGCGCGGCTTCGGTGCGCTTTTGCCGCTCGTGTTGCTCGTCCATGGAGGAAGACGCGTTGCTCACCCGGCCTCTGTGCCGCGCGCATACACCATGCGCGGTTGTCGCGACTCTGCCTCGCGGACCGCCCGGCGCGATGTCTCGATCGGGTTAGTAACTCTTTGAGAACTAAAGTACAATCTTCAGTTCTGTGACTGGTGCCGAGGAAGGGACTCGAACCCCCACAGTGTCGCCACCGCATGGACCTGAACCATGTGCGTCTACCAATTCCGCCACCTCGGCAGGGGAGCGAATTCTAGAGGCTGAA
>JBDTRN010000015.1:0-21184 GCA_039931715.1 Betaproteobacteria bacterium | reverse complement strand
AATCGACAAGATCTCGTTTACCGGTGAGACCACCACCGGGGCGAAGCTCCTCA
The DNA here is from genome assembly GCA_039931715.1 of Betaproteobacteria bacterium. Taxonomy (GTDB): domain Bacteria; phylum Pseudomonadota; class Gammaproteobacteria; order Burkholderiales; family SG8-39; genus SZAS-79. The sequence continues at coordinate 21,131 of JBDTRN010000015.1, read as the reverse complement.
AGCTCGGCGCCGACGACATCAAGCGCATCACGCTCGAGCTCGGCGGCAAGAGCCCGAACATCATCTTCGCCGACGCCGACATCACCAAGGCCGCCGGACAGGCGGTCAAGGCCGGCTTCGGCAACGCCGGGCAGAGCTGCTCGGCGCGCACGCGCGTGTTCGTCGAGCGCAGCGCGGCGGAAGCCTTCACAGAGGAGTTCGCGCGGGCCGCGCAGGCGGTGCGTGTGGGTGACCCGCTCGATCAGGCTACCGAGATCGGGCCGCTGGTGTCGCGCTCGCAGTGGGATTCGGTCAACAACTATGTCGAACTCGGCAAGTCCGAGGGCTGCACGCTGGTCACCGGCGGCGAGCGTCCGCAGGGCCTCGCCACCGGCGCCTACTACGCGCCCACCATTCTTGCCGGCGCGAAGAACTCGATGCGCATCGCGCAGGAGGAGATCTTCGGCCCGGTGGTGGTGGTGATCCCGTTCGATACCGAAGCCGAGGTCGTCGGCTTGGCCAACGACAGCCCGTACGGGCTCAACGCTTCGGTGTGGACGCGCAACCTCAGCCGTGGCCTGCGCGTGGCGCGCGCGCTGCGCACCGGGATGGTCAGCGTAAATTCGCACGGCAGCGCGAGCCGCTATGGTTTTCTTGCGCCGTTCGGCGGCTACAAGAAATCGGGCCTGGGGCGCGAGCTCGGCATGGGGGCGCTTTCGCTGTATACCGAAACCAAGAACGTATTCGTGGACCTGGAGGATTAGCGTGGCTCCCCAAAGCAAGGCGGCAGCAGGGCCGGTGGCGATCACCGGCGGCACCCTCATCGACGGGAGCGGGCGCGACCCGGTGAAGAACGCCACCGTGGTCATCGAAGGCGAGCGCATCACCGCGGCGGGCGCTGGTGTGAAAGTGCCCAAGGGTGCCAAGGTGCTCGACGCGGCCGGCCGCACCATCCTGCCCGGCATCATCGACTGCCATGTGCACGGCACCTATCGCGCGCGCGACATGCGCCAGCACCTGCTCAATGCGCCGACCTACAATGTGCTGCGCTCGACCGCGGTGCTCAGGGAAACGCTCGCCTGCGGCGTCACCACCGCGCGCGACATGGGCGGGGCCGACGCTGGATTTCGAGAGGCGATCGCGGAAGGCTTCATCGAGGGCCCGCGCCTGCTCATCGCGATCGCGATGATTTCGCAGACCGGCGGCCATGGCGATGCCTGGGTGCCGGCGGGCCTGCGTGTGCAGAAGCGCGCGTGGCTGCCCAGTCCCGTGGCCGACGGCGTGGACGAGGTGCGCCGTCTCGTTCGCCACGTGCTCATGGCGGGCGCCGACTTCATCAAGATCTGCGCCACCGGCGGCATCACTTCGGTGACCGATTCGTGGGACGAGCCGCAGTTCACGCTGGATGAGATTCGCGTTGCGGTGGCCGAGGCCGCCATGCGCCGAAAGGGCGTGGCAGTGCATGCAGAGGGCGTGGACGGCATTCGCACCGCGCTCCAGGCCGACATCCATTCGCTCGAGCACGGCTGGTTCATCGACGAGCAGTGCGCCGATCGCATGATCGAGGCGGGTACGTGGTGGGTGCCCACACTGGCGCTTGTGCCTCTGTCGCTCGAGCACCGCAAGGCCAACACCGCGTGGGACAAGCAGCAACTCGCCAACGAGGCCAGCAAGGAACTCGAGATCTACGAGCGCATGCAAAAGCAGATCCCGCTGTGGAAGGATGCGGTGAAGCGCGGGGTCAAGGTCGCTTTCGGCACCGACCAGTCGCACCGCCTGCTGGTGGGCGAGAACCTGGTCGAGTTCCGCTTCATGGTCGAGTGGCTCGGCATGTCGCCGATGGACGCGTTGGTGGCGGCCACCGGCCGAGCGGCAGAATGCATCGGCAGGAGCGACGTCGGCATCCTCGAGGCGGGGCGCTATGCCGATGTGCTGGTGGTCGACGGCGACCCGCTCGACAATATCCGCATCCTCGAAGAGCGCGCGCGCCTAAAGCTGGTCATGCAAGGCGGGCGCGCCTTCACCAACACCCTTTAAGGATCGAAGTGTTTCCCAAACCATTGCTGGAAAAAGCCGCCCGCGCGCTCGACGCGGCCAAGGCGGCCGATGTGCGCATCGCCACCGCCGAGACCTGCACCGCGGGCCTGGTGTCGGGATGCCTCACCTCGGTGTCGGGCGCCTCGAAGATATTCGAGCGCGGCTTCGTGCTGTACCACGACTCGGCCAAGGCAACCGGGCTGGGCGTGGCCGAAGAAATCTCGCGCAAGCATGGCGCGGTCAGCGCCGAAGTCACCCAGGGCCTGGCCGAAGGCGCGCTCGAGAATTCCGGCGCGGGCGTGGCCGTGGCGGTCACCGGGTATGCCGGCCCGGGCGGCGGCAACGACAAGAACCCGGTGGGCACCTGCTATATCGCGGCGGCGCGTACCGGCGCCCCGACGTTGGTGGAGCGCCATGTGTTTCCGGGCGATCGCGATGGCGTGCGCCTCGCCGCGGTCGGCGCGGCGCTCGACCTCATCGTGAAGCGTCTCAGCGCATAAGGGGCAGGGCGATGCCGCCCGACACAAGCCGCGGGAAGGGCGCCGGGACCCAACCGGTGCAGGCTCCGCATGCGCTGCCGGTGGTGATCCTCACCGGGGCGCTCGGCGCTGGCAAGACCACCCTCCTCAACACCGCGCTCAAACGCGGCGCAATCCGAAACGCGGCGGTCGTGGTAAACGAATTCGGCGCCGTGGGCATCGACCACACGCTGGTCGAATCCTCCAGCGAAGACGTGGTGCTGCTGCCCGGCGGGTGCGTGTGCTGCGAAGTGCGCGCCGACCTCGCCGAAGCGCTGCTGCGGCTGGAGCGCGGGGTGGCTCACGGCGACCTGCCCCGCTATGCCAGCGTGGTCATCGAAACCAGCGGCCTGGCCGAGCCCGGCCCGCTGCTCGAATTGTTCGCCGAGTCGCCGCTCCTGGCCGGGCGTTACCGGCTTGAGGCCGTGGTCACCGTCGTCGATGCTTTGCTAGGCGCAGAGGCGCTGGCGGAGGAAGCCACGCCGTGGCGGCAGGCGCTTCTGGCTGATCGACTGCTGGTGTCGAAATGGGAGACGGCCGACTCGTCCGCGCTCGCGATGCTCGAAGCGCGGCTTGCCGAAGTGAATCCGCATGCGGTGCAGGTGCGTGCGCCGCGCGGTGAAGCCGAAGCTGCCTGGTTCACGCCTGCGTTTCCCGGACGCGAGCGCCTCGTGCCGGCCGACGCGCGGCGCGCCGTGCATGACGATGCGGTCGAATCCTTCGTGCTCGAATGGGACGCGCCCCAGCCGATGGCGGCGCTCGGTGCGTGGCTGCATGAACTCGCCGAGCGCCACGGCGCGAGGTTGCTGCGCGTCAAGGGCATCGTCGCGGTCGAGGAGCATGCGCAGGCGGTGGCCATCCACTGCGTCCAGCATCTCGTCGGGCCACCCGAAATCCTTCCTCGGGCCGCGGCCGGCAGCCGCGTGGTGTTTATTACCCGCGGCCTCGAGCCGGGCGATGTACAGCCGTCGTGGCCGGCCGCAGCACGGGCCGCGCCGGCGCAGTCCCCGTCGCGAGCAGCGACCACACCGACTCGGCCGCCGGCGACAGGCGTTTTTTCCGGCGCAGCAATTCGACGGTAAGCGGGATGTCCCAGTCGACGCCGCCCACGCGCGTGAGGCTGCCGTCGCCGAGATTGCGCTCGATGGTGGAGCGCGGCAGCCATGCCACCCCCATGCCCTGCAGCGCGAGTTCCTTGAGCACGAAGATGAGCGGGTCCTCGAACATCTTTTGCGGTCGGACCTCACTCACGCGCGCGGCGACCTCATCGTCGACCGCGCGGCCGATGAACGAGGAGCGCCCGTACGGCAGGTACACCAGCGGCGAGCCCGCGACCACCGGCAGGACGTAGCCCGGCAGAGCGCGCCGCTGCGGCGCGCATACCGGGATCATCGGCTCGTCGGCGATCTCGATCGCATCCAGCTCATTGAACCCCGCGGGCCGGGGGAGCGACGGGTGGCGATACGACAGCGCAAGATCGGCTTCGCCTGCGGCATAGCGCTCGGCGACCTCGTCGATGCGCTTGACCGAGCCCAGGCCTACGATCGGCCCGATCTCGCGATTGAGGCGCGCAAGCAGCGCGGGAAAGATCCCCGCCGAGCAGGGGGTTGGCATGAGAAAACTGACAGTGGGCGCGGAATCGGCCGAGTGGGCGCGCATCGATGCGCGGAAATCGAGCAGCGGCTCGACGCTGCCCACCGCGATCGGCAACAGTTGCTGGCCCGCGCTGGTGAGCTCCACGGGGTGGCCACCGCGATCGAAGAGCGGCGCGCCCACCCAGTCTTCGAGCGCCTGGATGCGCCGGCTGAAAGCCGACTGCGTCACGTGGCGCTCCATGGCAGCCTTGGAGAAATTGCCGCTGCGCACGAGGGCGAGGAAGTCCTGCAGCCAGTAAAGTTCCATCGTCTCAGGCCGGGCGCTCGCCGCGTCCCGGCTTATGAATGTCGGAAAGAAGGGAGTCTAGCGCGTCCTAGCGGTTGTCCGCCTGCAGCACGCCGTTGACCAGGCGCACGCGTTCGCCGGTGCGCCATGCGGGCGGGTTGGTCATCGGGATGGTGCGGTAGCTTCCGTCGTCCATACGCACGGAGACTTCGTACGTTTTGCTCGTATGGACATTCTTCTCGACCTGGTGTCCGGCATACGCGCCTCCCGCGGCTCCCAGCAATGCCCCAACGTTCTGGCCTTTGCCGTTACCGAGCTGCTTGCCGACGATCAGCCCGGTCAGCCCGCCGGCCACCGCGCCGAGCCCGGAGCCATCGCCTTTCTTCTCGACTTCGCGTATCGAGTCCACGACGCCGCACTCGCGGCACAGCGGTTGCTGCGCATAGCCGGGCTGCTGTTGCGGGTAGCCCTGCTGTTGCGGGTAGCCCTGCTGTTGCGGATAGCCCTGCTGTTGCGGATAGCCGGATTGCTGTTGCGGGTAGCCCTGCTGCTGCGGGTATTGGGGGGATTGGTATTGAGGTTGCTGGTACTGCGGGGACTGGGATTGCGGTTGTTGGTATTGCGGCTGTTGATACTGCGGCTGCTGATATTGCGGCTGGTACTGCGCCTGTGCCAGCGCGCCGCCGGCGGCCATCGACAGTATGGCCAGCCCAAACAGACGGGCGCGGGCTGCGGAGTTGCATATGGTTTTGTTCTTCATGGCGTCTCCCTCGCGTTTCCTGATAAGGCACAGAGTACTCCCCTCATCGGGAACGTGCCCCGGCCGGTTTCCAATTGTTACAAATGCGCCGGTTTACGGGGGCGATTCCGGCATGCCAGGCGCGCTTCCCACTTTACATCGGCTGCAGTGTGCCGTTGACGACGCGAACGTGGTCGCCGGTGCGCCACGAGGGCTGCGCGTTCAGGGAGATGGTGCGATAGCTGCCGTCTTCCATGCGGACGCTGAGCTCGTACGTTTTTCCGGCACGTGTGCGCTTTTCGATCTCGTTGCCGGCATAGGCGCCGCCTGCCGCGCCCAGCACTGCGGCGACGTTGCTGCCCTTGCCGTTACCTACCTGCTTGCCGAGGATCAGTCCGCCGATGCCGCCGGCGACCGCGCCCAGGCCGGTGCCTTCGCCGGGGCGACTCACTTCGCGCATCGATTCGACCACGCCGCAGTCAACGCAGCGCTGGCGCTGCACCACGGGCGCGGGCCGGTAGTCGTTAGGCTGCGCGGGGGACTGCGCGGACGGCTGGGGCCGGTAGTCGGCGGGCACCGGCGGATAGCCCAGCGGCTGCGATCCGGCCGATGCATCGCGACCGTAGGATTCCGGCTGCGGCGCCACGCGCGAAGCCGGCGCCTGCGCCAACTGCTCCGGCGCGGGGCGCGGATGCTGCGCGACGACCTTGGGCTTCGCGGCCGGGGTGGCAGGCTTCGGCGCGGGCTTGGTGGCCAGCGTGGAGTCCTGGGCGAGGGCTTCCTCGCGCTGGGGCTTGATCGTGGCATCGGTGGCTGGCGACGACGTTCCCGAGGCGAGCCCCGTGCCGAGGACTGCAGTGCGCGGCAGGAGCGGCTGGTCTGACTGCTTGGCCGTGCCGGAGGGCAGCAGCCCGGTCATGGCGCCGACGGCGACGCCCGCGGCGACAATGACCGCGACGGCGGCGGTGGCGAGCAGCGGGTGCATCCTGCGGCTGGGTGTGGCTTGGGTTTCCATCGTTTTCTCCCTGATGTTTGCTGTAAGGCGCAGGCTAACCGTTCGGCCCCTCACAGGCACGGCGATGGTGTTACCAGTTGTAACGTCGGATCCGCTCAGGTCTCGGGCCGCATCTGCGGGAACAGGATCACGTCGCGGATCGAGGCGCTGTCGGTCAGGATCATGACCAGCCGGTCGATGCCGAGGCCCGCACCCGCGGTGGGCGGCAGGCCGTATTCCAGCGCGCGAATGTAATCTGCGTCGTAGAACATCGCCTCCTGGTCGCCGGCCTCCTTTTTCTGCGCCTGTGCGAGGAAGCGCTGCGCCTGGTCTTCCGGGTCGTTGAGCTCGGAAAATCCGTTGGCCAGTTCCTTGGCGTCGATAAACAGCTCGAAGCGGTCGACCAGCTCCGGGTCGCGGTCGGCGCGGCGAGCGAGCGGCGAAACCTCCTCGGGGTACTCGGTCACGAAGGTGGGCTGGATGAGGTGCTTTTCGGCCACCGCTTCGAACAGCATGAGCTGCAGCGAACCCCAGCCGTGGTGGTCGTCCACCGCACCGCCGAGCTTTTTCACGCGCGTGGCAAGGAAGCCCCGGTCGCGCAGGTCGGCCGTCGCGCTCTGAGGGTCGTGCTGGCGGATCGCCTCGGGAATGGGCAGCCGCGCGAACGGCTGGCCAAGGTCGATCACGGTGCCCTGGTAGGTCACGCTGTCGGTGGCGAGGGCCGCCTGCGCGGCGTTGCGCACGAGGCGCTCGGTCAGGTCCATCATGTACTCGACCGTCTCGTAGGCGCAGTACATCTCCATCATGGTGAACTCGGGGTTGTGCCGCGTGGACATGCCCTCGTTCCTGAAACTGCGGTTGATCTCGAACACCTTTTCCAGGCCACCCACCACCAGGCGCTTCAGGTAGAGCTCCGGCGCAATGCGCAGGTACAGCTCCATGTCGAGCGCGTTGTGGTGGGTCTTGAACGGCCGCGCGGCGGCACCGCCGGGGATCGAATGCATCATCGGCGTCTCGACCTCGAGGAAGCCTTCGCCGACCATCGAAGCACGGATAGACTGCACGATCTTCGAGCGCTCGGCGAACACCTTGCGCGAGGATTCGTTCACGATGAGGTCGACATAGCGTTGACGGTAGCGCACCTCCTGGTCGGCCAGGCCGTGGAACTTCTCCGGCAACGGACGCAGCGCCTTGGTGAGCAGGCGCAGTTGCGCGGCCTGCACGGTCAGCTCGCCCTTGTTGGTCTTGAAAAGCGTCCCGCTGACCGCGACGATGTCGCCAAGGTCCCAATGCTTGAAGGCGTCGTGGCTCGCCTCGCCGGTGATGTCGTTGGAGACGTAAATCTGGATGCGGCCCGAGCCGTCCTGCAGCGTGGCGAAGCTTGCCTTGCCCATCACGCGCTTGAGCACCATGCGCCCGGCCACCGCGACCGCGGCGTTCTTCGCTTCGAGCGCGGGCTTGTCGAGCGCGCCGAATTCGGCTGCCAGGGGGGCCATCGAATGGGCCCGGTGGAAGTCGTTGGGGAACACCGCGCCCGCGCCGCGCAGGCGGGCGAGCTTGTCGCGCCGCTCGGCGATGATCTTGTTTTCGTCCGGTGCCTCCTGGGGCGGCTTGTCGCTCATGGTCACACTCCCTGCTTCAGGCTGGCGGTGATGAATTCGTCCAGGTCGCCGTCGAGCACGCCCTGGGTGTTGCCTATTTCCACGCCGGTACGCAGGTCCTTGATGCGCGACTGGTCGAGCACGTACGAGCGGATCTGGTGGCCCCAGCCGATGTCGGTCTTGGAATCCTCGAGCTTGTCCTGCTCGGCCTGGCGCTTGCGCAACTCGAGCTCGTAGAGCCGCGACTTGAGCATGGCCATCGCCTCCGCCCGGTTGCGGTGCTGCGAGCGGTCGTTCTGGCACTGCACGACGATGTTGGTGGGCAGGTGCGTAATGCGCACCGCGGAGTCGGTCTTGTTGATGTGCTGGCCACCCGCGCCCGAGGCTCGATAGGTATCGATGCGCAGGTCCGCCGGGTTGATCTCGACCTCGATCGAGTCGTCCACCTCGGGATAGATGAACACGCTGGCAAACGAGGTGTGGCGGCGCGCGTTCGAGTCGAAAGGCGATTTGCGCACGAGGCGATGGATTCCGCTCTCGGTGCGCAGCGTGCCATAGGCGTAGTCGCCGGTGACTTTCAACGTTGCGCCCTTGATGCCCGCGACTTCGCCATTGGATTCTTCGAGGATCTCGATGCCATAGCCGCGCTTTTCACAGAACCGCAGGTACATGCGTTCGAGCATCGCGGCCCAGTCCTGTGCTTCCGTTCCGCCTGACCCCGCCTGGATATCGACAAAGCAGTTGGCCGGGTCGAGGGGGTTGTTGAACATTCGCTGGAACTCGAGGCGCGCCACCTGCTTCTCGATCCCTTTGACGTCGGCCTCGACGCTCACCAGCGTGGCGTCGTCGTTTTCCTCACGCGACATCTCGAACAGCTCGCGCGAATCGGTGAGGCCCCGGGCGATGCCATCGAGCCCGCCGACCACGGCATCGAGGGTCTTCTTCTCGCGGCCGAGCTCCTGGGCGCGTTTCTGGTCGTTCCAGACCGCGGGGTCTTCGAGCTGGCGGGCTACTTCTTCGAGGCGCTGCTGCTTTGCTTCGAAGTCAAAGATACCTCCGCAGCTCGGCCGACCGTGCTTCGAGGTCGGTGAGCAAAGAGGCGAGCTGGTTGATGCGTTCGGCTTCCATGGGGCGGGATACTCTGGGCGCAAGGCGCGAATTATACCGGCGCGGCAGTTGCGCCTTGTCACCGGCGCGGGCCTTGCGCCCTGTCACCCTCGCGGGCCTTGCGCCCTGTCACCCTCGGGGCCCTTGCGCCTATACTTCTGCCGGGACCCAAAAACAAGGGGGAGTAGTCAGATGAGGTTCTTTTTCCGCAGTTTTTCCGGTGTGCTTCTGCTGTACCTGTTCACCACCCACGTGCAGGCGCAGCTGCCGCCGAGCGAAATTCCGATGTACGGCACCACGGGCAAGAAAAAGCTCACCAAGCGCGACGAGGCCTTCATCGCCTCGATCGAGAAGGCCGGCAAGACCCGCCAGGCCGTGGCGCGTGACGCGATCGGCGACGCGTGGGTCGCCTACGGCCAAGGCGACCTCAAGGGCGCGATCCGGCGCTTCAACCAAGGGTGGCTGCTGGATCCCGAGAACGGCGACGCGTATCACGGCTTCGCACTCATCTCGACCGTGCGCGACCGCAACGCCGAGGCGGCGGAGAAATACTTCCGCATTGCTATCGCCAAGCCCGGCGTAAGTGCCAGCGCTTTCGTGTCGTATGGGCGCTTCCTGTGGATCGTCGATCGCCTGGACGAGTCCCTCGTGCAGCTGGAGAAAGCGCTCGCGGTCTCGCCCACCGCGCGCGACGCGCGTCTGCACATCGCCAGGGTGTATTACAAGAAGAAGGATTTCGCCAAGGCGTGCGAATGGGCGCGCGCGGCCAAGGCGAACAACGACGACCTGCCCACGGATTTCCTCGAGGACATGTGCAAGAAGGGCGCCACGGCCGCGGGGCCGCCGCCGCCCGCGCCCGTGAACCTGGCGAGCGAGCGGCGCGCCACGGCGACCATCCGGGGTGGCAGGAAACGCGCCTGAGCGTTCGTACCGGCTAGACCCTGCGCGAGGTGTAGTCCTCGGCGATGTTGTCCTCGTAGTACGCGGCCGGGTTGGGCGCGGCGACCAGGCGCCGGTGGGTCTCGTGCGATACGCGCAAGTACTGCAGCACCTGGCCGTTGCTGAATTCGATCTCGAGCACCTGCGCGCGCTCGTCGTAGCCGACCGAGCGGATTTTCGCCGAATTGACCCGCTTCCTTTCCACGCGTCGTCCTCCAGTCAGTTCGCCAGCGTGGCGCTCCACGGCGAGCGCACGCCGGCGGAATCGACCGTGCCTTCGATCGCCCGCCCCTTGACCGTGCCGTTGAAGGCGAGCACCCGGCCGCGCGCGGCCGGCAGCCGGAACGAGATCCGTTCGCCCACCAGTTTGGCGTCCTCGATCGGCACTTCGCGCCCGTCCACCCTCGCCATGCCGCCGATCTTCTGCATCTGCTGGCGCAGCTCGAAACTGACAGGTTGCCGCGACACCGCCGGCGCCACCGCGGAGCGCCACTGGCCGGCGACTTTCGCGGGCACCACGTACAGGAAGATGATGGTGGTGGTCACGCCGCTGATCTTGATCTTGTCCTCGAGGTCGAATTGCTGGGTCGTTTCGGGGATCCAGCCCGACAGCCCGTAGTCGTGCGACAGGATGCGCGTGCCCGGCCGCAGTTCGTTCTGCAATTTCTCCGAGAGCATGTTCACGGTGTTGGGCAGCAGGTACATCGTGAGCACGGTGGCCTGCGAGATGTCGGTCTTGAACAGGTCCTGCTTGACGAACTTCACCCGATCGGCGAGACCCTCGGCACGGGCCGCTTCGTTGGAGAGCTTGACGAGGTCGTCCTGGATCTCCACCCCGAAGCCGCTTGCGCCGTACACCTTGGCAGCGGTGAGCACGATGCGCCCGTCGCCCGAGCCCAGGTCGATGACGAAGTCCGCCGGGCCGATGCCGGCGACCTTGAGCATGTCTGCCACCACGCTCTGCGGCGAAGGCACGTAAGGGCCGGCATTGATTTGTTGCGCCACGGCGGCGGCCATGAACAGCCACGCCCCCAGCAGGCAGGCGAGGCGCGCGGCGAAGACCGGGACGACGTGGTGGGTTAGCTGCAGGACCATGGGGCTACTCGGTAAGGAAAGGTTGGGCATCGCGAGGTGCGGCGAGTTCAAGTCGGCGGAGCGTCAAGCGGTTCGGCATGCTCGACATTGACCTGCACGTTCTGCATTCCGTTGTACTCGTTGACCCCCAGGCGGAAGGCCGCGCGGATGCGGTTGCGCGTGCCACCCGAAAGCGGCATGCCGGCGGAGTTGAACCAGATGGCCTCGATGCGCCGGCCGTCCTTGGCGAGCACCAGCTTGGTGTGCTTGCCGCCGACGATGCGTTGCGATTCGAGTTCGAATGTATCGCAGAACACCGGCTGCGGAAAGCCTTGGCCCCAGATCTGCTCTTCGAACAGGCGCGCGGTCTCGAGGGTGAAATAGGCGGTCTCGAGCTCACCGTCGGTCTCCAATGTCTTCTTCAAGGCGGCCGGCGCGATCATCGCCTCGGCCGCGGCCTCGAACGCGGCGCTGAAACGCTCGAGGTCGGCTTCGCGGATCGACAGGCCCGCGGCCTGCGCATGACCCCCGAAGCGCAGGATCAGGCCGGGCTCGCGCTTGGAAACCAGGTCGAGGCAGTCGCGCAGGTGCAGCCCGGATATCGAGCGCCCCGAGCCGCGCAGGTTGCCCTCGATGCCGCCCTCGGTTGCGCGCGCGAAAGCGATGACCGGGCGATGCAGCTTGTCCTTGATGCGAGAGGCGAGGATGCCCACCACGCCCTGGTGCCACTGGGGGTGGAACAGGCACACCCCGGCACCCGGCGTGGGCGGCAACTCGGTGATCACCGCGAGTGCCTCCTCGAGCATGCCGCCTTCGATGGTGCGTCGCGCCCGGTTGAGTTCGTCGAGTTCGCGGGCGCAGTTGGCCGCGCGCGCGGGGTCGTCGGTGGTGAGGCATTCGATCCCGAGGCCCATGTCCGCGAGGCGCCCGGCCGCGTTCAGGCGCGGACCGATGACGAAACCGAAATCGAAAGCGCTCGCCTTGCGCGGGTCGCGCCCAGCGGCCTGCATGAGGGCCACGAGGCCCGCCTTGCCCTTGCCGCTGCGCAGCCGGCGCAGGCCGTGCCCGACGAGGATGCGGTTATTGGCGTCGAGCGGAACCACGTCGGCCACCGTGCCCAGCGCCACGAGGTCGGTGAGCGCCGACAGGTTGGGTTCGCCGGCGGGAAACTGCGCGCCTTTGAAGAAGCCGCGGTCGCGCAGTTCGGCGCGCAGGGCGAGCATCACGTAGAACATCACGCCCACACCCGCGAGGTTCTTGCTCGGGAAGGTGCAGCCGGGTTGGTTGGGGTTGACGATGCAGGCGGCGGCCGGAAGCTCGGCGCCGGGCAGGTGGTGGTCGGTGATGAGTGTGGCGATGCCAAGGCTGTTGGCGCGCGCGACCCCCTCGACGCTCGCGATGCCGTTGTCGACGGTGACGATCAGGTCGGGTTTTCGCTCGGCGGCGAGGTCGACCAGTTCGGGCGACAGCCCGTAACCCAGTTCGAAGCGGTTGGGCACGAGGTAGTCGACCTGCGCGCCGAATGCGCGCAGCGCGCGGATGCCGACCGCACAGGCGGTCGCCCCATCGCAATCGTAGTCGGCGACGATGAGAATGCGCTTCGCATCGCGGATGGCATCGGCCAGCAACACCGCCGCGTCTTCGGCGTGGGCGAGCTGCGCAGGCGATACCAGCCGCGCCGGATCGGTTTCGAGCTCGGCCAGCGTGCGGATTTGCCGCGCGGCGTACACGCGCGCGAGCACCGGGTGCATGCCGGCCCGCATCAAGGCCTGCCGGTCGGCCTCGGAGAAACGTCTTGTAACAATATTCACCTGGCCCTCTTAATACTGCCAATTTTCACCCAAGGGGCGCATCCCTGCTGGGTTGCAGGGGGAAATGTTGCCATCGAGATGTTCTGGATCTGGATCGGCATGGGCCATTTTATGCCGCTTGTGTTGCCCAGCGCACGGAGGATGGGTGCTTTGTGACGCTATCTTTGCGCTATCCATGTTGTGCCGAGCATTCCAGCCGGACCGATCCCGGTACCGAAGTTCGCCGGCACTTCCTACGAGAAGGAGGAGCATTCGATGAAATCCCTATTGAAAGTCGCGTTTGCGCTGGCCGCGGCGGCGATTGTGCCGCAGGCGCTCGCGAGCGTTACGTTCTACGAGCAGGAAAACTTTGGCGGACGGTCGGTCACGACCGCCCGGCCGGTGAACAACCTGCAGCGCGCCGGGTTCAACGACCGCGCCTCATCGGCGGTGGTGACCTCCGAGCGGTGGGAAGCCTGCGAAGCGCCGCGATTCGGCGGGCGCTGCATCATCCTGCGCCCCGGCCGTTACCCTTCGCTTGCCGCGATGGGACTGAACGACCGCATCACCTCGGTGCGCAGCATTGCACGCGAAGCGCGTATCGACGACAGCCGCTATGCCCCGCTGCCGGTGGTCGCCCAGATCACCTTCTACGAGCAGGAGGGCTTTGCCGGCCGCACCTTCGTGACCGAGCAGAACGCAGCCGACCTGGGCCGCGCCGGTTTCAACGACCGCGCCTCGTCGGCCGTGGTCAGCGGCGAGCGGTTCGAGATCTGCGAAAACGTGCGTTTCGGCGGTCGTTGCATGGTGCTGCGCCCGGGGCGTTACCCGTCGCTCACCGCCATGGGCCTGAATGACCGCGTGTCTTCGGTTCGCGTCGTCAGCCCCGACATGCGGGTCGACGAGCGCCGCTACGCCGCGATGCCGGTGGATTCGCAGGTGACGTTCTATGAGCGCGAGAATTTCGGCGGCCGTTCGTTCGGCAGCACCGAGCCGGTGGTGAACCTGCAGCGCTACGGTTACAACGACTCCGCCTCTTCAGTGGTGGTGGCCGGGAGAAATTGGGAAGTCTGCGACGACGCCCGGTTCGAGGGCCGCTGCGTTGTGCTGCGCCCGGGGCGCTACCCGTCGCTCGCCTCGATGGGGCTGAACAACCGCATCTCGTCGTTGCGAGAACAGGGCGTCCCTGCCGATGACCGCCGCACTGCGCCGGTCGCGGTCGATGCCGTCTACCAGGTGCCGGTCACATCGGTGCGCGCCGTGGTTTCGGCACCGCAGGGACAGCGCTGCTGGATGGAGCGCGCCGAGGTCGCCGCCCCAGACAACAACAAGAAGATCCCGGGTGCCGTGGTCGGCGCAATCCTCGGCGGGATCCTCGGCCACCAGATCGGCGGCGGCAAGGGGCAGGACATCGCCACTGCCGGCGGCGCCATCGCAGGCGGCGTGCTGGGTGCCAACGTAGGCGGGAAGGTCGGTGCGACCGCGCCCCAGGAAGTGCAGAAGTGCGAGAACGTGTCCAATCCGACGCCTGAATACTGGGACGTGACGTATACCTTCCGCGGCATTGACCATCGCGTCCAGATGTCGGCGCCCCCGGGCCCGACCATCAACGTCAACGAGCGCGGCGAGCCGCGCGCGTAACGGCCTGCATGACCGGAAAGCCCGGCGCCTCGCAAGAGGGCCGGGCTTTTTGCATTTCAGAGTAGCGTCGCCAGCGTGCGGGGGCGGCGCCAGAAATGACGCTGGTCGTTGCGGGTGGTCTCGAATGAGCGCGCCTCATCGCCGTCGGGCACGGTCACCGTCACCATGCCGATGCGTCCGCCTTTGAGCGCGGCCAGCAGCGGGGCGAACCAGCCGGCCTCGTAGGCGGCGAGGCGCCTGCGCCATGCTTCCCAGTCGCCCAGCGCGAGCGGCAGGCGCAGGCCGTCGAGCACGAGGAGCTGGCGCCCATCCTCCGGGAGTGCCGCAAGCCACGCGCCGGCGTCGCGGGTCAGGTCGCGGTAGCGAATGTGCGCCGCCTGCGCGAGGCCCTGCGCCAGCGGATCGTCGCTGGTGACCGACTGGAATGTCGCTGCTGCCGCGCGCGCCAGGGGCCCGGCGCCCCACAGCCACACGCTGTTGACCGGCGGCTCGCCGCGCGCCTCGCGCGCCTCGTTCACGGGGTGCTCGTGCAGCACCATCTGGATTTCGTTGAGCAACGCATGCCAGCGCTTGCAACCTTCGCCGGTGGGGAGATGCCGGTTGATGTCCTTGCCTGCCACGGCGGCAGCGGTCTCGGTGCGCAGGCCGGCTGCGCCAAGGCGCGGGTCGACGCGCACGCACCAGCGATCGGGCAGGAGCGGATGGAACTCGAGTTCGCCGCCAAAGTGGCCGTTGAGATGATCGGCGAGCGCGCGCGCTTCGGCACTGTCGATGTCGAACGCACCCGCCGGCACGAGCACGAGCTGGTCGCGGTTGAGCCGCAGATGAGCCGGATCGGCGCGCAGCCATTCGCCTTCGCCCCCTGACTCACCGAAGACGGCGGCAGTGAGCGCACCGGCGGGAATCTCCGTCTCGTCGTCGAGGTCGAAAGCGCAAGCCAGCCACTTTTCGAGGCTGGTCGCTTCATCGCTCGTGCGCCGTCCGCGCGCGAGGAGGAGTTCGAGCGCCGGCAGCCGGTCGCCTTCGGCCGCAAAAGCCTCCAGCGCCGCCCTCGCTTCGGCGCCCGCGGGCAGCAGGCCCGGCACGATCAACTCGCAGTGCACAGGCTCTCCAGTCCTTCGTCGCGGTGCAGGAATCCGTAATCGAAGTGCAGCCTCACCGCTATTCGATCTTCACCTTCGCCGTCCGGATCACCTGCGCCCACTTGGCGGTGTCGGCGAGGATGCGCGCGGTGAACTGCTCCTGCGTGCCGCCGACGGGCTCGGCGCCGACGGAAGCGAAGCGCTCGCGCAGGTCGCTCGCCTGCAGCGCCGCAAGCACATCGGTGTGGATCTTCGCGACGATGTCCTTCGGCGTGCCGGCGGGCGCGAACAGGCCGAACCACGTATAGGTGTCGAATGCCGGCATGCCAGCCTCGGCGAAGGTCGGTACCTCGGGCAACAGCGGTGAGCGGGCGCGGCCGTTGAGCGCTATGGGGCGTGCGCGCTGTGACTTGATGTGTGGCATCACGCTGGCGAGGCTGTCGAACAGCATCGCGATCTGGCCGTTGGCGAGGTCGGGGATCGCAAGCGCGGTGCCCTTGTAAGGGATGTGCTGCAGATCCACGCCGGCCAGCATCTTGAACAGCTCGGCGTTGAGGTGGACGATGGTGCCATTGCCGCTGGAGGCGAAATTGAGCTGTCCGGGTTTCGCCTTGGCCAGCGCGATGAACTCCTTCATGTCCTTCACTGGCAACGTGGGGCTCACCACCAGCACGTTGGGCACGTTGGCCACGTGCGCGATCGCGGCGAAATCGCGGATCGGGTCGTAGGGGAGCTTGGAGAGCGACGGCCCGATCGAGTGGGTGCTGCTGGTGGCCATCAACAGCGTGTAGCCGTCGGGTGCACTCTTGGCCACGAGGTCCGAGCCGATGGTGCCACCCGCGCCGGGCCGGTTATCCACTATCACCGACTGGCCCCAGCGCTCGCCCAGCTTTTGCGCCACAAACCTGCCGACCACGTCGGTGGCTCCCGCCGGCGGGAAGGGCACGATCATCTTCACCGCCTTGGCGGGGTAAGCCTGCGCGCTGGCGTTGCCCGCGGCGAGCGCGGACACGGCAAGGACGAGCAAGGCCAGAACGGCAGGAAGTGTGCGTGTCATGGGAGGGGTCGGAAAGAGGTGGGGATGGGGTGGGAAAATATCCGGCGCGACTATACCGCGAGCCTCGCGAGCTGGTACACGCCGAACGCGAGGATCGACAGGCCCGCCACGACATTGATCGCGCGCAGCGTGCGCGGGCCGCTGCGCGTGCGCATCCATCCCGCGCCGAGGACGAGCAGCACCCACCACGCGGCCGACCCGGTCACGACCCCCAGCACTACCAGGGAAGCTTCCGCGTAGCTCGCGCTCGCGGCGAGGCCGAGGCCCGCAAAGATGGCGACGAAAGCGAGGATGGTGGCCGGGTTGGTGAGCGTAAGCGCAAGGGTCGAGGTATAGGCCGCGGCGAGGCTGCTGGCGGGCGCCTCCGCGTCGGGGTCGCCCGGGCGGGAGCGCAGCGTGCTCACTCCGAGCCAGCACAGGAACGCGCCGCCCACCAGGGCGAACCAGAACTCCTGCGCGAGGAGGAAATTCGACACCGCCGTGAGGCCGAAGGCCGCCACCAGCGCGTACAGCGCGTCGGCGGTGGCCACCCCCATGCCGGAAACGAAACCGAACAGGCGGCCATGCGCAAGGGTGCGGCGAAAGCACAGGATCCACAGCGGGCCGACCGTGGCGGCGAGGAGGAAACCAAATACGAGGCCCTTGAGGAAAGCCAAGTGCCGCCCCTTACTTGGGCGCGCTCTTGCGCGCGGCGGCGACGCGCCTGCGCGCAGCGGCCGGTGATTCGGCGGCGGCGTAGGCCGCCAGCCCTTGAACCCGCTCGATAGGCACGGTTTCCTGCAGCGTGGTGCCGCCGGCAGGCTGCAGCGCGGGCGGGAAGAACGCCAGCTTCTGCGTGCGCGCGAGCTTTTCGTCGCGCCCCGGGGCGAGGTCGCGCTCGTTGGCCCCTTTGGGCTTGACCGCCACGCCGTCGATGATTTCGAGGTCGAACCACCAGCGTTTGGCCGGGTTGCGCTCACCCCCCCCGGTGGCGTCGTCGTAGTCGATCAGCGCGCGGCGCGATTGCGGCGTGTCGATCGACAGCCACAGCAGGCGCTCGGATTCGACGAGGTCTTCGCGGTTGTACGGGCAGGTCTTCATGCAGCGCCCGCACGCCGAGCCGTTGGCGTTCGTGAGGCGGTATCGGCCGCATTTCTCCACGTCGGGCTTCCAGATCTCGTAGCCGTTGAACATCACCTTCGGGCCGTAGGGGATCGCGTTGCACGGGCATTCGCGCGCGCACTTCCTGCACATCGTGCAGGTGGCCTGCAGGCCGAAGTCGATCGGCCGGTCGATTTCGAGCGGCATGTCGGTGGTGAAGACCACCGACTTCGAACGCGGCCCGATGAACGGGTTGAGCACCTGCTCGCCGATGCGTGACAGCTCGCCCAGCCCGGCCATGAGCATGGCGGGAATGTGCAGCAGTTCGGAATACGCGTTCGAGTGCACGCGCCAGGACCAGCCCAGGCTGCGCAGGTGGGCCGCCACCACGCCGGCGAGCAGCGCACCGCGCATGTAGCTGCGCATTGACTGCGCGCCGGAGACCCAGTCGTCGCCCGAGCTGCCCTCCATGGTTTCGAACCCCTGGTCGAGCAGCATCACCACTGCGTTGGGATGGTAAGGCTCGATGGAGATGCCTTTCTCGTCGTCGTGTGAGTAATACATCCACGCTTCCGCGCGGCAGATGCCGACGAGGTCGGCGCCCATGTAGTAGCAAAGCGCCTTGACGCTGTCGGCATTGCGCTGCGCATCCTGTGGCGCGGGTGAGCCCGTCAGTGGCTCGCGCGTGCCCTGCATCGGCACCATGTTGCGGATCAGAGGGGTCATCGCGAAGGCGAGCGGGTGCTTGACCGCGAAGCGGCGGCGCTCCTTCTGCGCGTTGGGGCCGAGGTCGCCGGCCAGGGCGCGCGAAAAAAGGTCGGCCCGCTTGGGAATGCGCTGGATCTCCTCGCGCACGATGAGGGTGGTGGGCTCGTCGACGCGGCGGATCTTTTCCATCGCGTAGCGGCCCATGTGCACCGGCCGGCGCGCCTCCTCGGCCTCGGTCCAGCCCGGGCGCGTGCCCATGCGGCCCATGTACGCGTCGCTGCCGGGCCACGCAAGCGATGCGAGCGGCTGGTCCGCGCCCAGCGCGAGGTCGGTGGTGACCACGCCGAGGCGAAATCCGCACCCGATCATCGGCGCCTTGAGCATGCCGGCCACGTCCATCGCCACGCCGGCGCGTTGCGCGATGCGTTCGATGGCCACCTGCGCGTGCCCCGCCACGTGGCCACGCGCCGACCAGCCGAGCGCGCGGATGTAGCCGGCGATCACCACCGCAACCTCCGCGCAGCGCAAATCGGTGCGCGCCGCATTGGTCCCCCGGATCCACTCGGCACCCGGTTCACCGTCGGCAGGCTCGCGGCCGAACTCGACCAGGAACACGAACGCGTGGGTGTGCGTGGGATGCGCCTCGCCGCACCAGTCGGAGGCATCGATCGTGCACGCGCCGGCCAGTGTGGCGTCGAGGAAATACGCCGAGGCCTTGAGGTTGGCGCTGCGTACCTGCGGGTCGGCGGGAATCGGCGCCTGGGTGGCGGCGACTTCGCCGTCGATGTAGGTGAGGCACAGCGCGCGGTACTCCTCCAGCGCAGCGGCGGTCGAGGTGGCGCCCGCGGCGTGCGCGTCCGACGGCTGGGAGGAAGGCGCGATCGGCGCGGCGGGATCGCGCGCGAGCAATTCGGTCGGCAATACGCCAAGGTCGAAGGACCGGTCGCGGTTCGAGAACAGGCGCGCCACGGCTAGGCGCCTTGCCCGGACGCGGCGACAAGGTCGTCCGCGGTGAGGGTATGGATGCGACCGAACCCGGCCACGAAGCGGGCGTCGCGTGGGACGAAGCGAAAGAACAGGAAATCGGCCAGCTCGAAATTGATCGCCGACTGCGGGAAGCGCGCGAGCCAGCGCTCCTGCATTCCGGCGTGCTCCTGCGGGGTCGTGGCGAACGGCACGGCTTCGCCACGCAGGCTCACGCGCTCGAGGACCTGCGGATTGCGCCTGCCGTCGTCGGTGGCCGCAACCGACAGCGACACGCGCGGGTCGGCCAGCATGTCCTGGGTATGCCAGGCGAGGCGGCTCACGTGGAAGAAAAACGCCGAGAAATCGCCGGCCGCGAGATACAACACCATCGACACCAGTGGGGCGCCCTCGCGCAGCGTGCCCAGCGCCGCGGTGCGCTGGCCGCGCAGGAGGGTGGCGAGCGGCGTGGCGAAGGCGTGCAGGTCTTGCGCATCGTTGCGGGCATCCATGGGGGCGATTGTAGTATCCTCGCCCGACCCCGCCGGGGATGGTTCGCCTCCTGGTGCCACTGCCTGCCAGAAATCCACCGGGAAACCCCGCTTTGCGCTACGAACTGCTGGTCGGCCTGCGATATACCCGCGCCAAGCGCCGCAATCACTTCATTTCCTTCATCTCGCTGATCTCGATGGCGGGCATCGCGCTGGGCGTCATGGCGCTCATCGTGGTGCTGTCGGTGATGAACGGCTTCCAGAAGGAACTGCGCACGCGCATCCTCGGCGTGGCTTCGCACGTGCAGATCTCGGGCACCGACAACAAGCTGCCCCATTGGGAGGAGGTGGCGAAGATCGCCGCCCAGAACCCGCGCGTGATTGCCACCGCGCCGTTCGTCAACGCGCAGGGCCTGCTCTCGTTCGGCCAGACGGTGCGCGGCTCGATCGTGCGCGGCATCGTCCCGGCGCTGGAGGAGAAGGTCGCCGAGATCGGCGCGCACATGAAGGCCGGCTCGCTCGAGGCGCTCAAGGCGGGCGAATTCGGCATCGTGCTCGGCTCGGAACTCGCGCGCGCCCTCGGCGTGTTGAACGGCGAAAAACTGGTGCTGATCGCCCCGCAGGGGCAGGTCACCCCGGCCGGTGTGGTGCCGCGCCTCAAGCAGTTCACCGTGGTGGGCATCTTCGAGGTCGGCATGTTCGAGTACGACTCGGGCCTCGCCCTGATCCACATCGAGGACGCGCAACGCCTGTTCCAGTTGGGCGACGCGGTGAGCGGCGTGCGCCTCAAGCTCGACGACCTGTATGCGGCGCGCACGGTGGCGCGCGAGGTCATGGCCAAGTTCGACGCCAACACCTTCGCCACCGACTGGACGCGCAGCCACGCCAATTTCTTCCGCGCGGTCGAGATCGAAAAGCGCGTCATGTTCATCATCCTGCTGCTCATCGTGGCGGTGGCGGCGTTCAACATCGTCTCCACGCTGGTCATGGCGGTCACCGACAAGCAGGCCGACATCGCCATCCTGCGCACGCTCGGCGCCTCGCCCGGCAGCATCCTGCAGATCTTCGTGGTGCAGGGGGTGCTGATCGGGGTGATCGGGACCTTCATCGGCGTGGTCGGCGGGGTGCTGCTGGGCCTGAACATCGACGTGGTCGTGCCGGCGCTGGAGAAAATATTCAGCATCCAGTTCCTCTCGAAGGACGTCTACTACATCAGCGACCTGCCCTCCGACGTGCAGTGGATGGACGTGATCGTGATCGGCGTGGTCTCGCTCGTGATCTCGCTCCTCGCGACGATCTACCCGAGCTGGGCCGCCTCGCGCGTCAACCCGGCGGAGGCGCTCAGGTATGAGTGAGGCGGTGCTTGCGTGCCGGGGCCTGGCGAAGACCTACGCCTCGGGCCCGCTGAACGTGACCGTGCTCTCCGGCGTCGATCTCGAGGTGCAGCCCG
>JBDTRN010000014.1:0-21415 GCA_039931715.1 Betaproteobacteria bacterium | reverse complement strand
TGTTCCTGCCGGTGGCGATCGGCGACTACAGCGACTTCTACACCGGCATCTACCATGCCGAAAATGCCGGGCGTATGTTTCGGCCCGACAACCCATTGCTGCCGAACTATCACTGGGTGCCGATCGGCTACCACGGGCGGGCTTCGTCAGTGGTGGTGAGCGGCACCCCGGTCGTGCGCCCCCATGGCCAGACCAAGGCGCCCGATGCGCCCGCTCCGTCGGTGGGGCCGAGCAAGCGCCTCGATTTCGAGCTCGAGCTCGGCTTCGTCATCGGCCCGGGCAACAAGCTGGGCAAGGCCGTACCGATGGCCAAGGCGCTTGACCATGTATTCGGGCTGACCCTGTTCAACGACTGGTCGGCGCGCGACCTGCAGGCGTGGGAGTACCAGCCGCTCGGGCCGTTCCTGGCCAAGAGTTTCGCCTCCACCATGTCGCCCTGGATCGTGACCATGGAGGCGCTCGCGCCTTTTCGCGTCGCGGCTTTCGAGCGCGCCGCCGGTGCGCCGCAGCCCCTGCCTTACCTGGCCGATGCGGTCGACCGCAAGCTGGGCGGTTATTCGATCGACATGGAGATTCTCTTGCAGAGCGCGAAGATGCGCGCGCATAAACTGCCCCCGATGCACCTTACGCGCAGCAATTTCCGCCACGCATACTGGACGATCGCGCAAGTGGTGACGCACCAGGCCTCCAACGGGTGCAACCTGAACCCGGGCGACCTGCTCGGCTCGGGGACGATTTCCGGCCCGACACCGGATTCGCTCGGTTCGCTGCTCGAGATCACGCAAGGGGGCAAGAACGCGCTCACCCTGCCCAGCGGCGAAACCCGTACGTTCCTGGAGGACGGTGACGAGATCATCCAGCGCTCGCGCTGCGTAAAAGACGGGTGGGCGGACATCGGGTTCGGTGAGGCCCGGGGACTCATCAAACCGGCGGCCAGGGCCTGAAGCCATCCGTGGCGCGCCTCTGCGCCCGCGGGGACATTGACGCATCCAGAAGAAAGGGGGGATTCACATGAACCAACCACCTGTCATCGATTGCAAGCCCGACGGCCCGTATCTGGTCAGTAACCTGGAAGACCTCAGGGATGCCGCCGGCGCGGCCATTACGGCCAAGCCGGTCATGGCCCTTTGCCGCTGCGGTGGGTCGGCGAACAAGCCCTTCTGCGACGGTACCCACGCGAAAAACGGGTTCTCCGGCGCGCGACTTGCCGACGGCAGCACCGACAAGCGCGACAGCTACGCGGGCAAGGGAATCGTCATTCATGACAACCGGTCGATCTGCGCCCATGCCGGGCGCTGCACCGACGGGCTGGGCACGGTTTTCAAGTACAAGAGCGAGCCATGGATCGACCCGGCAGGGGGCGGAGTCGAGGCCATAGTCGACACCGTCCGTAGCTGCCCGTCGGGAGCGCTGAGCTACACGCTGGACGGTGTGGAGGGCCCCGACGATGCGAGCGAGCCCTCCATCACGGTTTCAAAGGATGGCCCGTACGAAGTCGCCGGCGCCGTGCAGTTGCCCGGGGTGCAGTGGGCGAAGGGCGCGGCATCGGGGCGCTTCACGCTGTGCCGCTGCGGGGCGTCGCGCAACAAGCCGTTCTGCGACGGGACGCACTGGAGCGTCGGTTTCAAGGGTTGACGCCAGCGCCCGGCAGCCGACGCCGCTAGCAAGCAGCGCAGTGCCGCGCAAAGCGCCCATACACGCGCTTTGCATTGCCGCTGAAGATTTTTTCGCGGTCCTGCCCGGTCAGCCAGCCGGCGCTGTCGATGTAGCGCTTGGTGTCGTCGTAGTAGTGCCCGGTTTCCGGGTCGATGCCACGTACCGCGCCGACGACTTCGGAGGCAAACAGGATGTTGTCGGCGGGAATCACCTTGAGCAGGCAGTCGATGCCGGCCTGGTGGTACACGCAGGTGTCGAAAAAAACGTTGTTGAGCAGTAGTTCCTTCAACGGCGGCAGGCCCATATCCTGCGCGAGGCCCCGGTAGCGTCCCCAGTGGTACGGCACGGCGCCCCCGCCGTGGGGAATGATGAATTTGAGGGTCGGGAAGTCCTTGAACAGGTTTTTCTCGATCAGCTGCATGAAGGCGGTCGTGTCGCCGTTGATGTAGTGGGCGCCGGTGGGGTGGAAATTCGGGTTGCACGAGCCGCTCACGTGGATCATGGCGGGAACATCAAGCTCGACCATCTTTTCGTACAGGGGGTACCACCACTTGTCGGTCAACGGCGGGTCGGTCCAGTAGCCACCCGATGGATCGGGGTTGAGGTTGCAGCCGATGAAGCCGAACTGGTTCACGCAGCGTTCGAGCTCGGCGATGCAGTTCTTCGGGCTCACCCCGGGTGTCTGTGGCAGCTGGCAGACGCCGACGAAGTTGTCCGGGTACAACGTGCACACGCGGTAGATCAGTTCGTTGCAGGCCTCGGACCAATAGCGGCTGATGGCTTCGGTGCCCACGTGGTGCCCCATGCCCATGGCGCGCGGCGAAAAAACTGTGAGGTTGGTACCGCGCTCGCGCTGGATGCGCAGCTGCGCTCCTTCGAGGCTCGCGCGGATCTCGTCGTCGGTGATTCCGAGGCTGGCGCGGGCGGCCACGTACGCCGGGTCGCGTGCCCCGGCCACCTGGCCGTCGCGATACGCCTGCAGCTGGGGGGGCGAGGTGGTGTAGTGCCCGTGGCAGTCGATGATCATGCTTGCGTGTCTCCGTCGATGGGTGAGGGGGATTGGGTGGCGTGCGACCGGTGGTTGCAGGGCGGGCGAGCCGGTCGCCTGTCTGGCGGGCGGTTCACCCCAGCGCGCGCGTCACGTCGTCGAAAAGTTCGTCGACTGCGTACCTGCGCGGAATAAGGCCCTGGGAGTGCACGAACTCGATGGCGACTTCGAGGTTGCGCCGGTTTTCCTCCAGCCCCAGGGGGCAGTGGTCGAGTTGCCCCGGCACCGGCAGGCCCGCGGCGCGTTTGCTTTCGACCAGTCCGCGGTAGAACTCGCGCACCGCCTCAGGATGGGCCTGCGAGACGCCTGCCTTGACCGCGACCATGTGATTGATCGGCAGCACGCCCATGCGGCGGTGCCATTCGTCGGCCGCCGCCGGCGCGTCGGGAATGAGCGTTTTGAGGCGCGGGTCCGAGCCGGCGCCTTCGGCAACCACGCCTGCATCGACCTCGCCGGCGATCAGCAGGTCGACGATGGTGCGTCCTGCCGGGGCGCGCTCGACATTCGGCGGGTCGCGGAACTCGGCCACATGCGCGTCTTCGAACACCACCCACTGCACCTTGGCCAGGTCGATGCCGTGGTCGCGCGCGAGGATGCCGCGCAGCCACATGACGGTGGTCACGGAGCTGGACCGGATCGCCACGCGCTTGCCTTCCAGCTGGTGGGGCTCGAGCGGTCCATGCCCGGGGTTGTACATCAGGTACCGGTGCGGCAGCCGGCCGAAGATCACGGCGGGCAGGAGGACCAGCGGCTTGCCGTGCGCCTTCGCCATGAGAAATGTCACGATTGCGAGTTCGCAAATGTCGAATTCAAGCGAGCGCACCGCGCGTTTGAATGCGGTGTGGGGCGGGGTGGCCGCGGCGAATTCGAACGTTGCACCCCGCGATGCCAGGCGGCCGTGACGAAGCTCGGCGGTGTTGGGGTAGTCCCCAAGCAGGACTTGCAGGTGGGTGTTCATTGTGCGTTCCATCGGTTTTCGGGTGTCCGGCGGCGTCCGGCGGCAGCGGACCGGGTTAAAGACCGCCGATATGCCGACAACGTCACATGATGGCACGGCTCAAACCCGGTAGACTTCAGGGGCGGATAAGGAGAAAGCACGGGCGACGGGGGACACACCCGCGGAATGCCTGGTGGACTGGGGACCATGGGCACGTTCAAGGTATTGCAGTTCAACATGCAGTTCGGCCAGGGTTGGGATGATGCCAATCCCGACGATGCGCCAGTGGACCTCGACCTCACGATCGCGGAGATCCTCAGCCATGATGCCGACCTGATCCTGTTGCAGGAGGTCGAGCAGGCGAGGGTCGGCGGGTCGCAGTCGGGTAGCCCGCCCAACTTTGCGCGCATCCGCGCCGCCCTCGGCGGCTACGACGTGCATTTTTCATTCCCCAAGGCCGATCCGCGCGAATTGCCCTTCGGCATCGGCCAGGCGATTTTCTCGCGCACCCCATTGCGCAACGTGATGCGCATGGACCTGCCCTCGCCGCCGGTGCCGTTCGAGTTCCGCGGCGAACAGAAGACCCCCACCGACCGCCTGCTGATCGGCGCAGATACCACCGTCCAGGGCCGTACGCTGCGCGTGTTCAATACGCACTTGCTGGCTTTCTTCATGCTGGCCTCGAGCAGCGAAGACCATCCGGGGCAGCGCCAGATGGTGATCGACCAGATGCGCGCATCCAAGGGCCCGACGCTGCTCGGAGGCGACTTCAACGTCAGCAAGCACGAGTCGCTCGTGCGCCAGTTTGACGCGGCAGGGTTCCGTACCGTCCAGTCGACCGAGATCACGTGGCGCCGCCGTCCGTACGTCCTCGACCACATTTTCTTCAGCCGCGAGTTGCGCCCCGTGAGCCATCTCGTCAAGGCCAGCCCGGCATCGGACCATCACGCGCTGCTGGCGGAGTTCGAATTCGTCGCCTGAGGGCGCCCCAGCGGGAATCAGTCCGGTTCGGCGCTGCTCAGGCGACCGGCAGCATTGGCCACCGTGGCGACGAGTTCAGGCGGCTCGACCGGTTTGGAAACATGGACCTGGAAGCCTGCGCGCAGCGCGCGCGTGCGGTCCTCTGAGCGCGCAAACGCCGTGAGGGCGATGGCAGGCACGGCGCCGCCCCGCGAAGGCCCGAGCGCCCTGATGCGGCGCAACAGCTCGTAGCCGTCGGTCCCCGGCATGCCGATGTCGCTGACCAGCACATCGGGTTTTTCTTTTTCGACCAGCGCCAGCGCCTCGGCCGCATCGCCTGCGGTGAACACCTCGGCCGCGCAGTCGACGAGCACGCGCCGGATGAGTTCGCGCGCATCGGCCTCGTCGTCCACCACGAGCACCTTCACGCCCGAGAGGTCCACGGGCCTGAAATCGGGTGCCGGCCGTGCCCGCGTCCGCCCCGGGTGCAGCCGCTCGTCGCCAGGCCGGCCGCGATGGACCACGGTCACCGGCAGGTGGACTGAAAATGTCGTTCCCCGGCCTTCGCCTTCGCTCTGGACGTGCACGGTGCCGCCGTGCAGCTCCACCAGCTGCTTTACGATCGACAGCCCCAGCCCCAGGCCGCCGTACAGGCGCGTGGTGGAGGCGTCGGCCTGGCGGAATCGCTCGAACACATGCGGCAGGAACTCGGGCCGGATGCCGATGCCGGTATCGGCGACGCTGATCTCGATGTGCGAGTTGATCCGCTCCAGCACGACCTGCACCTTGCCGTCCTTGGGCGTGAACTTGATCGCGTTGGACAGCAGGTTCCACACGATCTGCTGCAGCCGCTGGGGGTCGCCGTTGATCGGCCCGGCGGAGGGGTCGAGCACCTTGGCAAGGCGAATTCCCCTCGCGTCGGCGGCGGGCCGCACGGTCTCTATGGCAGCTTCGACGAACGACAGCGGGTCCACCGGCTGCACGTCGAGGCGCACCTTGCCCGACTCGATGCGGCTCATGTCGAGCAGGTCTTCGATGAGTTGCGCCTGCATGCGCGCATTGCGCTCGATCTTTTCCAGCCCGTCGCGCAGCTCGTCGTCGGTCATGCGCCGGCTGCGCAGGGCGTGCGCCCAGCCGAGGATGGCCGAAAGCGGCGTGCGCAGTTCGTGCGACAGGGTGGCGAGGAAGTCGTTCTTCATCGAGTTGGAGCGCTCGGCCTCGCTGCGAGCTGCGCGCTCGCTGCCCAGCAGCTGCTCGCGCTCCTCCGCCGCCAGCCTGACTTTTTCGTACAACCGCGCATTGTCGATGGCCACCGCCGCCTGCGCGGCCACGCCGACCACAATGCGCTCGGTGCGCGCGGTGAAAACGTCAGGTTCGGGATGGCCGAAAAACAGCCCCCCGATCACTTCGCCGGAACGCGATATCACCGGGACCGCAAGATAACTGCAAACCGGCAGGTGGCCCTTGGGCATGCCGAAGTGCGGCCCCATGGTGCCGTAGCGCGAATCGCGCCGGATGTCGGCCGAGCGCACCACGCCCAGGCCACGAAACGTGTGGTCGAAGACCGGCGTGTTGCGCGGCAGGCCGAATTTCTCGAAGGCTGCGCGCGGCGCGCCCGAAAGCGTATACAGCAGGAAGGACTCTCCCTGCTCGTTGATCACGTTGTAGAAGAACGCCCCGAAACGCGCGCCACTCAGCTGCGTGGCCGCGTCGGTGACCGTCTGTACCAGCGACTCGAGGTCGAGCTGGGAGGCGATGGCCGAGCCGGTTGTATTGAGCAGTTCGAGGATGCGTGTCTCGTCCTCCAGGGCCTCCTCGGCGTGCTTGCGCTCGCTGATGTCCTGCATGACCCCAGCCATGCCCACCGGCGCGCCGTCGGGGCCGTAGATCCCGCGCCCCATCGCGGCGATCCATGCCGGGCGTGGCCCGACGCGGCGCTTGAGCCGGTACTGGACGTCGTAGTCAGTCTGCGTTTCCAGGGCGTGCTCGAGCGCCGCGCGTGCCCGTTCGGCGTCCTCGGGGCGCAATTGGTCGCGCATTTTTGCCCGGGTCAGGGGCACTCCCGCCGGCAGGCCGAACAGTTCGGCGGCCCGTGGGCTCAGGATCATTTCGTCGCGATGTGCATCCCACGCCCAGTCCCCCAGATGCCCGGCGTCGAGCGCTAGTTGCAGCCGGCGCGCGCTCTCCGCGATCTGGTCCTTGGCCGCAATCAGTTCGCGTTCGGCCCGGGCGCGCGCCAACTGGATGGTCTGCGCATTTTGAAGCGCGACCGAGCGCAGCAGATCCTCCTCGCCATCGCCGAGGTCGCGGCTTTCCACTACGCCATGCCCAGCGTCAGTTCCGCGAGGCGCGTGCCTTGCACTCGCGCTTCGATTTTGCGGAACGCGGTTTCGCGCGTCGTGGAAGTGTCGTCGCAAAAAGGTGAGAAGCCGCAGTCGTCGGTGGTTCCTAGCTGGCCCGGAGGAATGAACTCCGCCGCCTCGAGGATGCGGTCGCGCACGATCTCGGGCGTCTCGACCCGCGGATCGATGGGCGCCACCACCCCGACGAAGATGCGCTGGTCCGGCTTCATGTAGCGCCTTATGATCTGCAATACGCGTTTGCGGTCAGGTTCGCCCGCCAGCGCCACATAAAGATTGCCGACCTTGAGCTCGAACAGGCTCGGAAGCAGCTCGGCGTAATCGACGTCTGCGCTGTGGGTCGAGTCGCGGTCGCCGCCAGGGCAGGTATGCACGCCCAGCAATGCGCGGTCGGCCGCGGAGAACCGCGCGAGGGCGAGGTTGTTCAGGTCGATGAAGCTGCCAAGCAGTTCGCCCGACGGGTCGACCTTCATCGCGAGGCGCCCCTCGGTGAAGTCCACCTGCACATTGTGCGCGCCCTTCTGCAGGCAGCGGCGCACTTCGGTTTCATGCTCGCGCAGGAGGTCGTCGATGAACTCCTCGCGCGGGTAGTTCGCGATGCCTTCGGCGGGGTACATCAGGCTGAGCGCCGATGGCGAGATCACCGCCTGCTTGACCGGCTTGGTCGCATGCCGAAGGGCGACGTCGAGGAAGCTGTCGGCATAGCGCTTGTAGCGGAATGGCCCGCTCGTAAGGCGGGGCATGCGTCGCACGTGGCCGGCGGCGAACGGGATGCGAAAGCCATCCGGCGCGGTGTTGGCCAGCCCGGTCACGCTGTAGTCCCAGAAATTGTGGAACTTGCGCTGCTCGCCATCGGTGATCACCGGTGAGCCGGTGGCTTCGAAGAGTTTGACCGTATCGCGTACTGCCTCTTCGTAGGGCGCGTCGAGTTCGGGAGAGTCGCCGCCCTTGGCCATTGCGATACGGACCAGCTCCGGGCTGCGGGGAATGCTGCCTATCGGTTCGGTTGGGATCGGCATGCTGGATTCTCGCAGGAAATAAAAACGCAAACCATGAAACGCAGATTGTGCTGCAGGCGGGTCGGTTTTGCATACCGGGGCAGGCGCGATTTGGCGCTGGTGCGATATGTAGGCGGATTCCTACAAACGGCCACTTTTTCCGGCCGGGTAGCATTCCGACGCTGGCGCTCGTGCCTTGTGGCGGCGGTTACGCAGGTAAATCCATTCCCCCACTCCGGCAGTGGCGATTAGCAGCAGATTGGTGGCGACGAACACCCAGTTCTCGACCAGCCAGCTGTACCACAAGAATGCTATGGAGGCAGTAAGTTGGCCCACGAAAAGCCAGCGCGATACACCCTCGGTGCTCCCGTCCTGCCACTGTGTATAGACCTGCCGCCCGAGCGTAAGCAGCAGGACCCCCGCCCCGAACCATCCAACAGCCTCAACCCACATGGCTCCCGCCGCTGAGGAAGCGGGTCGCCGAATAGATGATGAGGCCCGCCGCTCCGCCGACCAGGGTGCCGTTGATGCGGATGTACTGAAGGTCCGGTCCGATGTTGCGCTCGAGTTCGCGCACCAGTGTCTTATCCTGCCACTCGTTGATCTGGCGTTCGATGAAATGGCCGAATGCCGCCCGGTGGGTTTCGACGAATGGCGGGGCCGCGGCCACTACTTGTTCGTTGATCCACGCCCGCATTCCCGCATCCGCGTCGAGGCGCGCCCCCAGGGTTGCCGCGAACCGGGCCACGCGGCGCCGGATCGTCGACTCCGGCCGTCCCAGGTCGTGGTCCAGCCAGGCGCGAAACTCGCGCCACAAGCCATCCACGTAGTCGGCCAAGGCTGGGTTGGCGAGGAGTTCGTCGCGCAACTGTGCCGACTTCGCGCGCAGTGCCGGATCCTCCCTCAGGCGGGCGATGAATTCCCCGAACACCCGGTCGAACCGGTGGCGTAGTTCGTGGCCGGGGTCGTCAAGAACCTCGCCAAGTCGCTCGATGGCTGCGTCCAGAAGCCGGCGCGCAGCCCGCTCGTCCAGGTGGATGACTTGGTTCACCCACTTGGGCCCGGGCACCTGCCGCGCGATTTCGTTGCGCAGGAATTCGCGCGTTTCGTCGCGCCCGAGCAGCTCGCGCACCGCGCCGAGCGCCTGGTCCAGGAGGGCGTGGTGACGCCGGTTCTCGGTCAGGATGTCGAGAACGCTGGCTGCATGCGTTGCCACGTCGAGTGTCGCGAGCTTGGTGCTCAGGGCGTGATGCAGAAAATCACGCACCCGTGCGTCATCGAGGGCTCCGACGCCGTGCGCCAGCGCGCGGGCGAAGTAGCCGGCGATGAAATCGGCACTGTCCGGGCGTAGCACGAAGCGCGAAAGCTGGCGCGCCGGATCGAACTCGCGGATCTTCGCGAGCAGTGCGGGCGTCGACAGGAACTGTTCCTGGATGAATTCCCCCAGCCCCTGCGCGATGCGCGCCTTGTTCTTCGGGATGATGGCGGTGTGCGGCAGCGGGACGCCTAACGGATGGCGGAACAACGCGACCACCGCAAACCAGTCGGCCAGCGCCCCCACCATCGCTGCCTCGCAGGTGGCGGCCAGATAGGCGAACATCGGGTAGCGATGCGTGAGCAGCGTGGCAGCTACATACAGGACGGCAACCAGTATGAGCAGCCCGGTGGCGGCGGCCTTGATGCGCGCCAGTCTTACGTCCTTGGCCAGGGCCGAGTCAGGCAGCCTCCGGGCGGGTGCGGCGTGCGCGGTCATATAAGTTCCTCTCCCAGCAGTTCCTGCTTGAGGTAAGCGTAATACACAGGTGCGGCCACCGCACCGGCCAACCCGAACGCAGCCTCCATCACGAGGATCGCCACCAGCAGTTCCCAGGGGCGCGCGTTGATGCGCACGCCGATGATTCGGGCGTTGAGGAAATACTCCAGCTTGTGGATGGCCACCAGGAAAGCGAGCGACGCCAGCGCGAGCGCCGGCGAGTGGGCGAGGCTGAGGACCACGATGACCGAATTGGAAACCAGGTTGCCGACGACGGGGAGCATGCCGGCGACCAAAGTGATGCCTACCAGGGTTGCAGCGAAGGGCAGCTTGACCCCGAAAGCCGGCAAGAGGAGGAACAGGTAGGCTGCGGTGAACAGCGCATTGAGCAACGCAATGCGGCCTTGGGCGAAAACCACGCGCCGGAACGCATCGCCGAAGCGCGCGGCGCGCAGGCACAAGGCCGCAGCGAGCGGGCCGTGCGGCCGCGATGGCACCGCCTGGTGCAGGCTGACCATGGCGCCGATGATCATACCGACCAGGATATGCACCGCCACCCGCCCGGCGGCGGTGCCCCAATGCTGCAATTCCGGCGAATGGGCGCGCAGCCATTGGGAAATCGCATGGCGCAACGCTTCCGCGTCAGCGGGAAGGCGGGTAACGACCCAGGCGGGAAGCGAGCCGCGGGCTCCCTCGATGATGTCGGCCATGCGCTGCAGGAGCGCACCCAGGTCACCGCCGTCGCTGCGAAAAAAGGCGATCGCGGCCAGGATTGCGCCGCTCAGCGCGCCCACGATCAGCGTGGCGAGGAATATGACTGCGGCCACGCGCGCGCGCTGGCTCGACACGTGGCGCTGGAGCATCGGGGCCAGGGCGTGAACGAGCTGGTAAACGAGGCTTCCCGCCAGCAATGCCGATAGCAGGTGGAGCTGCAGGGTGGCGAACAACGCCAAAGCGGCGAGCAACCAGGACGCCTGGGCTGCACGCGCTATTCTGTTGTTAGTTGGGGCCATGCGGCGTATCCAAAAAAAAGGCCCCCGGAAATGAGCAGTAACCGGGGGCCCTACACCCGCCAGATTTCAGGGGAGGAGGGAGAACTGGCGAATGCGGAGCCATTGTTGCCTGGCGGTCGGGACCCGCTCTGTGCGCTCTCTCACACAATTGTTGATTCGATTTCCGCGCATCAAGGAAGCCGGCATTCACGCGCTTGGGTTCAAACGCAAGCTCATGGGCGCGGCCTGTCGTTCGGGCTATTTGTCGGCGTTTTTCTGGCAATGGATCGGGCAACTTGCCGACTTTCAAAACCGACGCCGCTTTCCATAATACGCAATACCTGCGCGGTACGTGCCGGTCCGCCGGCGAGCGGTTCGTCAGGTGAAGCGCCTTCTCTCACAACTTGGACAATGGAAAAAATCATGAAAACCTGGATACTGCCCATTGCGTTACTCGGCGCCGTCGCCGTCAGCGGATGCGAGCGAACCGTTGTAACGCCCCCCAACGCGGCGGTGATCACCCCGTCGCCGGCCGTCGTGGCTGTCCCCGGTCCCGCGGGTCCCTCCGGACCGGCCGGCCCGCAAGGCGCCCCCGGCAAGACTTCGACGGACACGGTGGTGGTCGTGCCGCCGGCGTCCAGCTCGGAGCCGACCAAGACCAACTGATCGGAGCGTGCCTCGCGCACGGCAAGGCAAAAAGTCCGGCTTGGTCCGGACTTTTTGTTTTTGCGCTAGCCGTTGCCATGCCAGCGCAACGGCGCACAACAGCAAGAGCAAGCTGAAATGGAGCAACTGCATCGACTCAGCCCAATGCGTTTCCGGTCGGCGACGGGCCTGACGGGCAGCATGTAGGACAGGCACCGATGGAAACTGACGCGGTCCTCTGATGATCGCCGCCGGGCGGGGCAGGCATAGTTGACGGGCGAACTTGTTCGAAGTGCAGCACTTCATACCTCACAGAAGGAGTACCGACATGAATACGATTCGTAAACTTGTGGGCAGGGCCGTCGCCATCGGCGCCATCGTCAGCCTGAGCGCGTGCGCCGGGATGGGGTTGACCACGCAGCAGCGCGACACGGCCATCGGTGCAGCGGTTGGCGGCGTCGCGGGTTCGGCGCTCACCGGCGGCAGCGCCCTCGGGACGATCGGCGGTGCGGCGGCGGGCGGCCTGATCGGCAATCAAGTGGGCAAGCGCTAAGCCAATACGCGCAAAGGTGGGGGCGCGACCGGCATCGCCGGCGCGCCCTTTCCATTGGAGCGGCCGGTGCTGGCATCAGCTCCCGAGCAGTTCGCCCATCGGCTTAAGTGCCTCAACCCGGTCGCAGATGACGCGCAGGATGGCTACCAGCGGGGCGCCGATGAGTACTCCCGCGATTCCCCACAGCCAGCCGAAAAACAACAGGGCGATGAACAGCACCGCGGCGTTGACGCGCGCCACCCGGCTCTGCAACCATGTCATGAATACCATGCCGATCAGGCCGGCGACGAGCATCGTTACGCCGCCCACGGCCAGCGCGTGAAGAACTGAATCGAACTGTACGAATGCGGCCACGCCCGAGGCAATGGCAACCACCACCGGCCCCAGGTACGGCACGAAGTGCATGACGCCGGCGAACACGCCCCAAACGCCAGCCTGGTCGACGCCCATCGCTTCGAGGGCCAGCCAGGTTCCCACGCCGACCAGCGCGTTGGACACCAGCATGACGAGAAGGTAGCGCTGGACCTGGGCGTCGACTTCCTCAAGGATCACCAGCACTTCCTTTTTACGCGACAGCGAGGGGCCGACGAGTTGCACCAACTTGCGCCGGAAATGGTCGCCCGAGGCGAGGAGGAAATAAGCCAGCAGCAGCACAATCGGCGACTTGGCTGCAATCGAAAGCAGCAGCGTGGACTGGGTAATCGCGTAATCCTGCAGCCATCCCGTCGAATCGGATGCAGGCGCTACCGTGGCCGGAACATTGCGCCTGCCGGGCTTCTGTGAGACATCGCTTGCGGCCTGTTGTAGTTCGTTGGCAGCCTCCTGCACGTTCTGCAGTGCGGTCGGCACGGTACTGTGGCCGCTGGTCACCTTGGCTCGCAGCCTGCGCGCGGCATCCGGGAGTTTTTCGATGAGCACCGTGACCTGGTCGCTGAGCGCATAGGTCATCCACGAAACGCCTCCCACAAGCACCACCACTACGAGCGCTGCGGCTACAGCTTGGGGAATGCGGAACCGGTGCAGCCAGTCGACCACGGGCCTCAGCGTGTAGCTGGCAAGGATCCCGATCAGCAGCGGGACGATGAATGCGCGCGCGAAATACAGCGCCGCCACGATGCCGATTGTGGCAAGGATCGTGAGCGACAGCGTGGCGCGCGAATAGCGGCGCACGGTCGGTGCGGCAGGCGGAGGCGACATCACCGGCGGCAGCGAAAGTGTGAGGCGTGCGGCGGCCGCCGAGTCAAAGTCCGCCGGGGCAGCCTGGTCCGTTGCCGGCCCGCCGGCCTCTGCAGGCGGCTCACGGCTCGCGTCCGCAGGCGGAGGTGATGCCGCCGTTTCCATTTACTGCTCGCGCTGCGCGCCGACCCCTATGAGAATAACGCGCTCCCCGGGACGCCACCGGGAGGGATCTGAAACGCTGAGGACGTGGCGTGTGCGGTCCGCTAGGCGGACGGTAACTTCATATACGGCGCGCTTTCCCGAGGAAGCCGCGAGCCGGGTAGATTCGACAAACCCGCATTCGCGGCACTTGCTCCTGCCGCGGGAGGGGGCCGCGATTCCCCCGGTCGACTCCTCCGCAGGGTCGTCGATTGCTGCCGAAAGCATCGACCCCGCGAAGGTGCGATAGGAAGACTGGATCCACGCGCTGGTCGGAGTGCCGGCCCATAGGAGGATTGCGGCAAGGGCGACCGACAGGCCGGCAACCACCAGTGGCCATTGGGTCCTGCGCTGCCTGGGCAGATTCATTGCGACTCCCCTTGATGTCGGCGTATTCGCTCGAGCGCTACTTTGGCTTCAATGCCGGCCGCCATCTGTGCGCCCGCGCACATGCGATGGCAATTAAAAGCGTGTCGCTCGAAAGCGGGCCGGGACCGCCGAGCGCCGAAACCCATGCGCGGCGTCGCGGGCGCGCGTCATATCCTCTCAGTTCGCGGCTGCGCGAGTCTCGCTTTGGGCGACTTCGGCGTAAATCTCCGGAGTGTCGTCGTCGGGCGCTCCCTGGCGCAACTGTTCGCGCGCTCGTTCGGCCAGCCGCGAGTAAAGCGCGTGACGCTCGGTCAACTGCTCCTCATCGAGCGCCTCGAGCTCGAGCATGGCGTTGTGGGCTCCCCGAGTCGAGCGGATGAGTTCGTCCAGCTTGAGCTGCATGGCCTCGGTGTCGCGGTTCTGGGTGTGCTGGATCAGGAAAACCATGAGGAACGTAATGATCGTCGTCGATGTGTTGATCACCAGTTGCCATGTGTCACTGAAGCCGAATAGCGGCCCCGTCAGCCCCCAGAGGAGGACCAGCGCAATGGCGACGAAAAACGCGAAGGAGCGGCCGGTCCACGTGGCCAGTTTCCGCGCGAACGTCGGAAACCATGCACCGCCGTGCTTTTTCGAGGCGCTCATGCTGCCTGCGAGGCGGAGGCGGGAAAGGCCTGGGGTTGGGCCGAAAGCGCATACGGATCGGCCGCGGGCGAGCGTTCCTGGATGCGTCGCTTGAACACGCTCATGATCTCTTCATAGAGCACATCCCCCAGGAAGGCGTCTTCATTGCCGGCGTCTACGTTCGGATTGTCGTTGACCTCGATCACGTAGCACGTCTTGCCCACCTGTTTGGCATCGACGCCGTACAGGCCCGCACCGATGAGGTTGGCCGCTTCAAGGGCGGTGCGCATCACCACTTCGGGAACCTCTCCCAGCGGGACTGCGGTCGAATCGCCTTCGGTACGGGTGTCCCGGTCGCGCTTGATCACCTGCCAGTGGTCCGGTGCCATGAAGTAGCGGCAGGCGTACAGCGGCCTGCGGTCGAGGATGCCGATCCGCCAGTCGAATGCGGTCGGCATGAACTCCTGTGCGATGACCAGCTCCGAGTCGGCCAGCAGCCGCTCGACGATGGCGTGCAGTTCGGCCTCGGTTTCGGCCTTGACCACGCCCAGCGAGAACGCGCTGTCGGGCTGTTTGAGGATACAGGGGAGGCCGACGGTCGGCACGATCTGGGAAACATTGCCGCGA
Source organism: Betaproteobacteria bacterium (assembly GCA_039931715.1). Classification (GTDB taxonomy): domain Bacteria; phylum Pseudomonadota; class Gammaproteobacteria; order Burkholderiales; family SG8-39; genus SZAS-79. The sequence goes on along the minus strand of JBDTRN010000014.1, from coordinate 6,516 downwards.
TGCACGAGCAGCGAACGCGGCATGGGCAGATTATGGCGCGTGAGCAGTTCGTGCAGGAATACCTTGTTACTGCACTGGACGATCGACTCCGGGTCGTCCATGACCACCAGCCCCAGCGCCGCCGCCTTGCGCGAAAACTCGTAGGTGTGGTGGTTCAGGTTGGTCGTGTCGCGGATGAAAAGGGCGTTGTATTCGTGCAGCCTGTCGATGGAGTCCTTGCCGACGATCGCGGCGTTCATTCCCAGCTTGGTGGCCGCCCGGACGAAGCGGTGCAGGGCCTCGGGGTTGGAGGGTGCATCGGTCGACGGCCCGTCGTGAAGGATTGCCACTGACAGCCGTCCGGGCGCCGGATCCGGTCGCCTCACGCGTCGCGGCCCGGAGACGACCTGGGTGGCGGCGCGGCAAAGGAATGCGTGGTTGCCCTGCGGCACGTCGGCGAGCGCTACTGCCTCGACCGCGTCGAGTTTTCCTCGACCACCCTCGAATCGGAAGCGCGCGCGCAATAACGGTGCGCGCAGAAGCGCGTACAGGCGCCGGGCAAGCGCCTCGTAGCGCTCCGCCGGATCGGCGCCGAAATACGCTTCGATCTCCAGGATGTCGCCGGACGCGGGAGTCGCCCCCAGCTGTTCGACAAGCGGCTCCGTCTCCTGGGCAAGCAGGTCGTACACAGGCTTGGACCCCAGGTCCTCGATGGTGCGCAAGCTGGGCACCGGCTGGTGGCCGCGCGCTTCGGCCAGCATCGAAACGTAGAATCCCAAGCCCTGGTAGCGTGCGGCATTGCAAAGGTTGTAGACCTTGTCGTAGGCACCGCTTTCATAGGGCGCGCCGGCAAGGTAGCGGGGCGCGACCGCCACATCCGCCCCAGGAATTTCGAACGGCCAGAACTCGGCGCGCTCGACTACGAAAAGGGCTTTGACCATTCGGTTGCTCGTGGCTCGTTGTCAGCGGCGCGCCCCGGGCTTGCAAACGAAAGGCCCTCGTCGCTGGACGATAGCTCAGGCGCTGGCGCCCCACAGGACGGGCTGCGGCGGGCGCGATACCTGCATCGGGCGGCTGACCGGCATGCCGGTGGCGCTGGCATACGCTTGCGGAGCCGGTGCCTGGACCGGAGGGTTGAGCAAGCGACCGAATTCACGCTTGATGCCACGATAGCATTCGCACGCGCGAGCCTCGAGCCGGCGGCGGTCCACTACCGTGATGCGGCCGCGGCCATTATGGATCAGTCCGGCGCTCTGCAACTCGGCAGCTTCCTTGGACACGCTCTCGCGGCGCACGCCGAGCATTCCGGCGATCGATTCGTGCGTGATCTTGAGCTCGTTCGAGGGCAGGCGGTCCAGGCTCGAGAGCAGCCACCGGCACAGTTGCTGGTGTACCGAGTGGTGCCGGTTGCAGGCGGCGGTCTGGGAGATCTGCGCGAAAAGCGACTGGGTATAGCGCAACAGGATCCGCTGCACGCTCGTCGATTGATTGAATTCCTCCAGCAATTGGTGGCCTTTCATGCGGAATGCGCATCCCGCGCAGCGGACGACGGCGCGGCTGGGGGTGGTTTCGGACCCCATGAAGAGCGGTACGCCGATCATGCCTTCGTTGCCCACAGCGGCGATTTCGTCGGTGGCGCCGTCCTCCATCATGTAAACCAGCGACACGATCGACGTGGTCGGGAAATACGCGTAACGAATGCGCGTCTCCGACTCGTAGAGAACGTCGCCGAACTTGAGGCTTACCATTTCGAGGCCTGACAACAGATGCTCGCTTCCGGAGCCCATCAGTGCGGACAGGAGATGGTTCGGATGTGAGTAGTCGGCGTTGCGCATACAGCCTCCAGATCGTTTTGTCAGTTGTTGCATTTGGGGGCGATGTCCACCTCGAAGCCGGGCTTTCCTCCGCCTGCGGCCACTCCCCCGTCTGTTTTCAGTAACGTGGCGCACGGAATGTCTGCGCCACACCCGCATAATCATGGAGAGCCGTCTTGCGCTGTATCAGCCGTCTCCCAATCCTTATGTCGGACAAACCCCTACAAAAGCGGGAGTTTCGTCGCGTCTTTGCCCGCGTTGCACACAATCATTTCCCCGTTTGGGGCCAAGTGCTCGATAACCAGGGCGGGCCGCCACTTCAAGGAGTCTGCTTCCAGTTTCCTTCGAAGCGGTCCCAGCTCATGGTCGTTCTCCTGTGAGTTGCGTGACCTTCGTACGAGTATCCTTGCGCAAGCGCGATTCCATGTATCGCAGGGGCTCCCCGGCACCCTGACGGGCGTTACTCCCCTTCGCCGTGGGGGAAAGCGAGCCCGCGCAGGATGAGTCGAAGGCGCTCGAAATCCTCGGTTTTGGAAAGGAAATAGTCGGCCCCCATTTTGAGCAGGCGTTTGCGCGAGCTCGGGTTGGTGTAGTTAGTGAACACCACGACCACGGGCGAATAGCCGATTTCCGAACGGGCCGACTTGAGCACCTCCGATCCTTTGCCCTCGGCCAGCCCGAGGTCGAGGATGATGACGTCACATTCGTCCTCTTGCAGGGCGGCGACGGCCCTGGCCTCGGTTTCCGCGTAGCCGACGACCCTCACCCGTTTCGAGGTCGCAATCGCCTCGATGAGGTGCTCGCGAATGATCGCGGAGTCCTCGACCAGAAGGACCTTGAGCGGCTCGGACCGAGGGACCACTCGGTTGTGCAGCGCAGCGTCGGCCAGTTGGTTCTGCGGGACTTCTGCCAGTTTGCTGGTGGCGGGAGTTGCCATGGCACATTCCTCCGATAGGGGGTCAGGTCTTGGCCGCAGTTTATGCAGCAGGTGACGTGCGCCAATGTCGGACGACGGAGTGAGTTGGGGCAGGTGTTTGTCCTACGCAATTCACATGACCCCGCATACGCGCTGCGAGAAACCCGCGCTGTCGGCTTTCTCCTACGCACCCCGCTGCTTTCGTCCGCTTCCTCGGGTGCAATGCGCTCGTCACACTGCGCCAGCGTCAGCGGCCGCCGTGGCCCTTGACGCGTCCAATCAACAGGGAGCGCCATGCGAACCAGCGAAGGCAATCGAGACGCAGCTAACCGGCTGCGGGGGCCGCAAGGGCGTGGCCCGGCGAAGGGCGCCGCCCATCGGGCAAAGGCGAAAGTAGCGCTCCTCAATGCCGCCGAGTTGTTCGCGGAATCCGCGGAAGATGCCGCCAAGGCGGGGCTGGTCTACGTGTCGGATGGGCAGCCTGGCATCCGGCGCGTGCGACATGGACATCATTTCGCTTACTACGCGCCAGGCAAGCGCCGCATTGGCGACCCCGCGGCGCTGAATCGCATCGCGCGGCTGGCAATTCCGCCCGCGTACGAGGACGTTTGGATCTGCACCGACCCTCGAGGGCACATCCAGGCCACCGGGCGCGATGCAAGGGGGCGCAAACAGTACCGCTACCACGGCGAATGGCGAGCCCAGCGCGACGGTGACAAATTCGAGCGCATGGTGGACTTCGGCGCCTCCTTGCCCAGGCTGCGCCGGAGGTTACGGCGCGACCTTGGCCGGCCCGGCCTGCCGCGCGACAAGGTTCTTGCCGTGGTGGCGAGTTTGCTCGACACGACGCGCGTGCGCATCGGCAATCCCGAGTACGCCCGCGATAACAAGAGTTTCGGGCTTACGACGTTGCGCAATCGGCACGTGAAATTCCTGCGCGAGCGGCGCGCCCTGCTGCGATTTCCGGGCAAGGGGGGTGCCCAGCACGAAGTCGTGGTCGACGACAAGCGGATTGTGCGCATCGTGCGCCGCTGCCAGGACTTGCCCGGGCAGTTGCTGTTCCAATACATCGACGACGAAGGCGAGCGCCGTCCCATCGACTCCGAGATGGTCAACGACTACCTGCGCGAAGCCATGGGCGGGGAATTCACCGCCAAGGATTTCCGCACATGGGGCGCGACGGTGCGGGCGATTGCGTTGATGGCCGCCACTCCTTTGCCGGAACGGGAAAGCGAGCGCGCCATGAAGGCCTGCATCAACGACGTGATTCGCCAGGTCGCCCAGGATCTGCGTAATACCCCGGCGGTGTGCAGGAAGTCCTACATCAACCCGCAGGTATTTTCGGCGTGGCGCAGCGGCGCCCTGCACAAGGCGCTGGGCGACTTCGCACCGGGAAGGCCCGGCGCGCGCGGCGCGGAACGGTTCGCGCTGGCTTTCTTCGGTGGAGCGCCGCGCCGGCCTGCCGCGGTGCGCAGACCAACCGCCGCGCGCATTGGGCCGCTGGCAGGGAGGCGCATTCCTACAACGATTCCCTCTGCAGGCCGACATCAATCCGCTGTGGTCGCGCATAGATTGGGACCATAGCGCTGCACGATGTCTATCGATCTCGTTGTGGTGGCGTAACGGCTCAGATCGATGCTGCAGGAGGTTCCGATGAAATCGATCGTTCGTGCCGCGTTCCTGTTCCTCGCTGCCTTGGGCCTGCATATCGGGTCCGCTGCGGCGGCAGAACCCTCGGAGGCGGCGCTCATATTGCTCGCCACGCCGCAACTGGCCGACCCGGTGTTCGGACAGACAGTCCTGCTCACCGCGCCCTTGCGCGAAGGGGCCCGCATCGGGGTAATCCTCAACCGCCCTACCGAACTTCCGATGCACACGATTTTTCCCGATCACGAGGTGCTTGGGAAGATCAAGGACCCGGTTTACTTCGGCGGGCCCATGCTTCCCGAAGTGATGGTGGTGTTGATTCGCAGTGAGGCCGATCCGGGTCAGGGCGCGATCAGGGTGGGCAAAGGCATGTATCTCGCGCTGAGCGCTCCGCTGATCGAGAAGACGCTCAAGGAGTCGCCCAAAACGGCCCGTTGCTACATCGGTAGCGTACTTTGGCAGGCCGGTGAACTCGACGAGCAGATCAAGGCCGGCGCGTGGTCCATCGTGCAGCCGGACAGCGAAATGATATTTACGCGCAATCCGGAAAATCTATGGGAATCCCTCCAGCACAAGGCGCACCAGCTGACTGCCGGGGTTGCCCTGCCCGCAGGCATAGCCGCTGCGGAACCTGCGCGTTTCGACGTCGCGCTGGCGCGTTAAGCGCTTCGGCTTTTGCCAACGCGTCCTAACGCGCGAGGATGAAGCGGGTTGGCTATCGCCGTGAGCGCTTCAGCGTACGCGATTCGCCAACGAGGTGGGAAGAGCTACGGCGCAATTCAGTGGCTGCCAAGGCACGGCTGATGCGGATACCGACCAATGCGGCCGCGAGCAGGTGCGCACTGCCGAACGCCGTCACTGCAAGCGCCCATGAAACACCGAGCGCAATCGCTCCCGCGCACAGCGCCCCCAGCAGGCCCATCCAGGCCATTGATGCCACTCCCAAGACACACCATGTGAGCACCAAGTTGCTACGCGGCCCTGCGACCCCGTCATCGGGCGCATTCGCGTCAATCGCCCATCGGCTGATCCAGCGGTCCAAATAGCCCGGCTGCGAATTTCGGGAAAGGTGCGGGCCCGCACCCGGTGACGGAAACGTGAAGACATTGCCCGCGGGGCGCGAACTCCCCGCGCGCGCGACACTCAAGCGCAGCGGGGCGTTTTGACTGCGCACTGCGTAGAGTCGCGGGGTTTCGCAGCCCCGATGCGGAAGCCAGCCGTTTCCCGGCGCGAGACTGGCCATCAGCGTGCCATCCGGCTGGGGAGCGGTCCCGCAGGCACTTCACGGCGGGCGCCGCTTGCTGCTTTGGTGACGCTTGCGTTGATATCCATGTTCATCTCCGAGCGAAAGACCGGTGGCATAGGCCGGAACCGGGGCGCGGTGAGGATCCCGCGGATGATTGGAAGTTTTACCTATCCCGCTCCGGACACCAATTCTCTTTGCACTGATTGCACTGTCGGATATGTCCTACACCTCAGTAGGCAGGTGTCGATTCCCCCCCCGCGGGCGCGCAGTTTCGGCTCTGCGTTAGCTAACGCACAGAACGCCGAATTTGGCGTGCGTAATGTTGGTTCCCCGGCCGCGCCCCAAGGCCCGTCGTTCCCGGCCGCGCGGCATGTCCACCCACCGAACAACCACAAACCCATCGGAGACCTCGCCCAATGTATTTCCTGAGAAGGCGGCACGGCCGCAAGCCGCAGTCCAACCGCGATAACGCGCTCCCCGTATTGCCCGTGTACGCAGAACCGTCGGCTTATGCGGAAATCGAAGAGGTCGTCGTGCCCAAACCGGTGGTGATCACCAAGGCCCGGCGTGCTCGTGTAGCTGATACCGACGCTTCGGACTGCAAGCCGGCAGGGAGCTTTCGCGCGGGAACGTTGCATATCGCAAAAGCTCGCGAGGCCGACGTCCGGCATCGGTGAATGACGTCGCGGCGCGGCTGTGCCTGGGGGCCATCGGGCAAAGCCACGCGCGCGAATGTAGCGAAGCGTACGGAAACGTACGGATTGATTCGTCCTGAGAAGCGATCATGGGCCTCCATTTCAGGGACCAAGAGGCGATCATGAATCCCAAACGCGTGAAAGACTTCACTCCGCCCCGCTGCTTGCCCGCGATCGCGGGGAAATCCAAATGAGCCGTATCGTCGCGGGAAACTTCGA
>JBDTRN010000013.1:0-22454 GCA_039931715.1 Betaproteobacteria bacterium | reverse complement strand
AGGTCTATGTCGCGGCCCGGGGCGAATACACCCCGACGCCCGCCGTGTCGCACGCCATCCTCGCCCACAACCGCGGCCGCAGCAGCGCGCTGGCCGACGGCATCGTCGTCACCCCTTCGCACAACCCGCCCGAGGACGGCGGCTTCAAGTACAACCCGCCCAGCGGCGGCCCGGCCGACACCGCCGTGACGCGGCGCATTGAAGCGATAGCCAACGATTTCCTCGCCAACTCGCTCGCCGGCATCAAACGCATGCCCGCCGCCAAGGCACGCAAGGCGGCCACTACCAGGGAACACGATTTCCTCGGTGCGTACATTGCCGATCTCGGCAGCGTGATCGACTTCGATGCGATTCGCGCCGCCGGAGTGCGCATGGGCGCCGACCCGATGGGCGGGGCGGGGGTGCACTACTGGCGCCGGATCGCGGAGCGCTATCGCATCGACCTCGCGGTGACCAACGAATCGGTCGACCCGGCGTTCCGCTTCATGAGCCTCGACTGGGACGGGCGCATCCGCATGGATCCCTCCTCGCCGTTCGCGATGCAGCCACTGATCGCGCAGAAGGATCGTTTCGACGTGGCTTTCGGCTGCGACACCGACCACGACCGTCACGGCATCGTCACACCGGGCGCAGGCCTGCTGCCTTCCAACCACTACCTGTCGGTGGCAATCGACTACCTGTTCCGCCACCGGCCGGGCTGGGCGCCGGGCGCTGCGGTGGGCAAGACCATGGTCAGCACCGGCATGATCGATCGCATCGCGGCGCGGCTGGGACGGCCGCTGCACGAGGTGCCGGTGGGCTTCAAATGGTATGTGGCAGGCCTTGCCGACGGCACGCTCGGGTTCGGCGGCGAGGAAAGCGCGGGTGCGACTTTCCTGCGCCGTGACGGCGGCGTGTGGACCACCGAAAAGGACGGCATCACGGCGTGCCTGCTGGCGGCCGAGATCACCGCCCGCACCGGCCGCGACCCGGGCGAGGCCTATCGCGCGCTCGAAGGTGAATTCGGCGCGCTGGCGGGCAGTCGCATCGACGCCCCCGCCACGCCGGAGCAGAAAGCGCGGCTTGCGCAGATCACGCCGGCGCAGATCGGCTCGGACCGGCTGGCCGGCGACCGGATCGTCGCGCGCCTGAGCACGGCACCGGGCAATGACGCGCCCCTTGGAGGCATCAAGGTGGTGACCGCGGCCGGCTGGTTTGCGGCGCGTCCTTCGGGCACGGAGAACATCTACAAGATTTATGCCGAAAGTGCGCAGGGCGAGGCGCACCTCGCGCGCATTTTCGAAGAGGCGCAAGCCGTGGTGGATGCGGCGATCGCCGCATAAGCCCCCCGTTCGCTCCCTGTCTTAAACGCAGACCGCACCGAGCCGCCTGCGCGGCTGGGTGCGGTTAATCGAGCCGGCTGGCGTGCGGTCTAGCGGCGGCGCGAGGCTTCGTACAGCGGGGTCACCGTGGGCAAGAGGGACTGCAACGCCTGGGTGCGGCTCGCATCGGCCGGGTGGGTGCTGAGGAATTCGGGCGGTTTTCCGCCGCCCTGCGAGGCCATCTTCTGCCACACCGAGACGCTCGCGCGCGGATCGAACCCGGCGCGAGCCGCCAGTTCGGCACCGATGCGGTCGGCTTCGCTTTCGTCGTTGCGGCTGAAGCGCGAGGCGATGAGCGCGTCGTACCCCACGTTGGCGAGGTCCGCCGTGCCCTGGCCCATGCCGAGGAGCGCGGCACCGATGCCGATGGCGGTCTGCGCGGCCAGCGCCTGCGACATCTGCTCGCGCGAATGCTCGCGCAGCGCGTGCGCCATCTCATGCCCGAGGACGAAAGCAAGCTCGTCGTCGGTCAGGCGAAGCTGGCTCACCAGGCCGGTGTAGACCATGATCTTGCCGCCCGGCAGCACGAACGCATTCACCTGCGGGCTCGAGATCACGTTGACTTCCCACGGCCAGCCCGGCGCATCCTGGCGGAACGTGCGGGTCTGCGGCGCGAGGCGCCCAGCGATAGAGCTGACGCGCTGCAGGAGCGCGCGATCCTGGTTCAGCGTCCCTTTGGCGGCCGCATCAGCCTTGAGCTTGGCGTAGGTTTGCGCACCCACCTTGTTCAGTTCCTCCGACGAAACCAGCAGGAGCTGCTTTCTCTCGGCGTGGACGGCGCCCCCCGAGGTGGTGGTCTCGCAGCCCGCGACCAGGCCGAGGGCTGCAAGGCAGAGCAGGCTGGAAGCGATGTTCTTGGCGGCACGCATGATTTGGGCTCCGGCGATGCAGGTCAGAGGCGACCCATGAGCAGCAGGATCAGCAGCACCACCACGATGAGGCCGAGGCCGCCGGTAGGACCGTAGCCCCAGTTGCGGCTGTGGGGCCATGAGGGCAGGGCGCCGACCAAAGCGAGGACGAGGATGATAAGGATGATCATTCCGACTGACATGGTTGCCTCCAGGGCATCTGCGTGCGGGGGTTGAATAGCGAAGATTCTGCGTGAGAGGCGGCGCGCAACTCTGTACGCTTACGTACATACCCGTGGATTTATTTGCCCTAACTTCGCCCCAATCATGAAACCGACCCCGGTTGCACCCGCTTCGCTCGCCCAACCGGCCCCGGGGCAACTCGTGCTGGGCGGCGCGTGGACGGCACTCGGCACCAGCGACCTCGGCAACCGGCCGCTGGGCGCGGTCGATGTGCCAGGGCGCAGCGAGTTGGTGGTCGACGGCTCGGGCGTTGTCGCCCTCGATACCATCGGCGCGCGGATCCTCCAACACCTGATCGCGCGCCTGCGCGACGAAGGCCACGGTGTGCAGATGCGCGGCTGGAGCGAGCGCAACGCCAGGCTGCTAGAGCTCGCCGCCGAGCGCCCGCCGCCCGCGCCGCCCACGGCGCCGTCGCCCGGTTTCGCGCACCGCATCGGCCGCAGCACGGTCGAGTTCGGCACCACATCATTGGCGCTGCTCGCGTTCATCGGCGAAGTGGCGGTCGCGCTGGCCGCAAGCATCGCCAACCCGCGCCGCATCCGATGGAAGCCCATCCTCTACAACATCCGCACCACCGGTTTCGACGCCCTGCCCATCGTCGGGCTGCTGTCGCTCCTCCTCGGGATCGTGATCTCCTACCAGGCCGGCACGCAGCTGCGCACGTACGGCGCCGACATCTTCGTCGCCGACCTGGTCGGGTTGTCGATGCTGCGCGAGTTCGCGCCGCTCATGACCGCGATCATCGTGGCCGGCCGCTCCGGTTCGGCCTTCGCCGCCCAGATCGGCACCATGACCGTGACCGAGGAAATCGACGCCATGCGCACGCTCGGCATGTCGCCCATGCAAGTGCTGGTGCTGCCCAAGATCATCGCGCTGGTGATCGCCCTTCCGCTGCTCAGTTTCTTCGCCGACGTGATGGGCATCTACGGCGGCATGCTCATGGCGCGCGCCCAGCTCGGCATGGGATTCGGGAGTTTCTTCGATCGCCTGACCGATGCGGTCAGCGCCACGTCGTACATGATCGGCATCGGCAAGGCGCCCGTGTTCGCCGCCATCATCGCGGTGATCGGGTGCTTCCAGGGATTTCGCACCCGCGGCGGCGCCGATTCGGTGGGCCGCCAGACCACGCGCAGCGTGGTCCAGTCGATCTTCCTCGTCATCGTGGCCGACGCCCTGTTCTCGATCGTGTTCGCGATGCTGGACCTCTGATGGGCGCGGATGACGCGGTGATCGAAGTCAGCCATGTGGCGACACGTTTCGGCGACCACGTCGTGCACGAGGACGTCGACTTCAGCGTGCGCCGTGGCGAGGTGTTCGCGCTGGTGGGCGGCAGCGGCTCGGGCAAGTCGACCCTGCTGCGCGAAATGATCCTCCTGCACCGGCCGGACGCAGGGTCGATTCGCATCCTCGGGGTGGAGGTCGGCCGGCTCGACGAACGCGAAGCCGAGGCGTTGCGCCCGCGCATGGGCGTGATGTTCCAGGAAGGCGGCTTGTTCGGCTCGCTCGACGTGCGCGAGAACGTCGGCCTGCCGTTGCGCGAGCACACCAGCCTCGACGACGCGACGATCGACGAGATCGCCGCGATGAAGATCGCCCTCACGGGCCTGGCGCCCGAAACCGGGACGCTGTTGCCCTCCGAGTTGAGCGGCGGCATGCTCAAGCGCGCAGCGCTCGCGCGCGCGATGGTGCTCGACCCGGAACTGCTGTTCCTCGACGAGCCCACCGCGGGCCTCGACCCGGTGGCCGCGGCCGGGGTGGACGAACTGGTGCTGCACCTGCGCGACCTTTTCGGCCTGACCGTGGTGATGATCACCCACGACCTCGACCTCCTGTGGCAAGTCGCCGATCGTGTGGCGGTGCTGGCCGACGGCCGGGTGCAGGGAGTGGGATCGATGCAGGAGCTTGCGCGCATGGATCATCCTGCCATCCGCCAGTATTTCGACGGCCCGCGCGGCAGTGCTGCATCGGAACGCGCCCGGAAAGCGGGCGATGGCGCCGGCCAAGAGCGTGAAAAGGAGGCTGCGTGGAATCCAAAGTGAACTACACCATCGTCGGGGCGTTCGTGCTCGGACTGGGTGCGCTGCTCATCGCCGGAGTCCTGTGGTTCGCGAGCGGCGGCAACCTGCAGAAGAAATACGACCTTTACGTGGCGCTGGTCGACGAGTCGGTGGCGGGCCTGAACCTCGGCGCGCCGGTGAAGTACCGCGGCGTCGACGTGGGCAAGGTCAAGGAAATCGGCCTCAACCCCACCAACACCGAGCAGGTGCGCCTGCTGTTCGCGATCGAACGCGGCACGCCGGTGAAGCAGGACACCGAGGCGGTGCTCAAGTCACAGGGCCTGACCGGCATCGCCTACGTCGAACTGAGTGGGGGTAGCCCGAACTCCCCGCCGTTGCAGGCCAAGGGCGGGGGCCATCCTGAGATCCGCACCAAGCCCTCGCTCAGCGCGCGGCTGGAGAACGTGCTCACCACCTTGCTCGCCAAGCTCGACTCCACCTCCGACTCGGTCAACAAGATCCTCAGCGACGAGAACGTGGCCGCGTTCAGGACCACGCTGGCCAACCTCGCCGTGCTGTCGAAGACTCTCGCCGCGCGCAAGGACAGCATCGACGCAAGCATCACCAACGCGGCGCGCACTTTCGACAACACCGCCCGCCTCACTGGCCGGCTGGGGCCGACCGTCGACAAGCTCGGCCCGGTCATCGACCAGATCGGCCCGACCGTGGAGAGGCTGGGCAAGAGCGCCGACGCGGTGCGCAAGATGGGCGAGGAAGCGGCGCTGGCCAGCGCAAGCGCGGGCCGCGCGGTCGACTCGATCGGTGGTGACGTCAGGCGCTTCACCGCCGACGCCCTGCCCGAGCTGCAGCGAATGCTGGTCGAGATGAATACGCTCACCGTGTCGTTGCGACGCCTGATCGAGGAAACCGAGCGCAATCCCCGCGGCTTCCTGTTCGGCCGCAAGCCCGTGCCCGAAGGCCCGGGAGAACCCCCCCAGGAAAGGCCAGCCCAATGATCGCGATCCCCCGTGTTTCCTTTCGCCTGGCGCATACGGGGCGGGCGATGGCCGCCGCCGCCGGCGTGGCCCTGTTGCTTGTTGGCGGATGTTCGGCGCTGAAACCCGAAGCGTCCCCCACGCCACCGACCTACTTCACCCTCGATGGCAAGGTCGAGGCTGGCGCCGGGGCAGCGCCTGGCGCCACGCGCTCGCCGCGCAAAACCCGGTACACGCTCATCGTCACCCCGCCGCAGGCCGCGGCCGGGTTCGACAGCCCGCGCATCATCTACATGCGCCAGCCGTACAAGCTCGAATACTTCGCCCACAACGAGTGGGTCGACCCGCCGGCGCGCATGATCAGCCCGCAGATGGTCGCGGCGATCGAGGCCACGAGCGCATTCCACGCGGTGGTGTCGGCGCCGGGGTCTTCCGGTGGGGACATGCGCCTGGACACCGAGGTGCTGGTGCTGCAGCAGGAGTTCGGCGCGTCGCCGAGCAAGGTGCGCTTCGCGCTGCGCGCGGCGCTTTCGGAGGAGGGGACTCGGCGCGTAATCGCGACCCGCGACTTCGAGGCCGTCCAACCGGCGCTGAGCGACGATCCCTACGGTGGGGTGCAGGCCGCCAACGCCGTGGTCCGCAGCGTGCTCGCCAGCCTGGCGGCGTTCTGCGCCGACAACGCCGTGGCGTGGCAGCCGGCGAGCCGGCCGGTACCTGCGCGCTAGAGCAGCCGCCCCCACACGCGAGAGGTCATCTCGCGGAACCGGTCGATCAGCGGGCGCTGTTCCCACGTTTCCAGGTCGATCGCCTGCGAGGCGGCGATGTCGGCGTTGTAGGCCGCCAGCATCTGCTGGGCGAATTCGCGCCCGAGGATCACCGCGTTGATTTCGTCGTTGTCCAGCGCGCTTCTCCAGTCGAGGTTGCTCGACCCGACGCACGACCACACCGCATCGATGATGGCGGTCTTGGAGTGCAACAACGCGCCCTTGCGTTCGTAGATCTTCACCCCGCCGCGCAGCAGGTCGGAGTAATGCCAGCGCCCGGCGTGGAACACGATGGACGAGTCCGACTGGCTCGGAAGGATCAGGCGCACGTCCACGCCGCGCGCCGCCGCATCGAGCAGCGCCTTGATGAGCTGCGGGTCGGGCACGAAGTAGGCGTTGGTGATGTAAACCTGCTTCTCGGCGTGGGTGATCGCGGCGATGAGCGTGACGTAAATGAGGCTGTACTCGTCGTCGGGACTGCTGCCGATCGCGCGCACGATCTCCTTGCCCGCCGGCTGCAGGTCGGGGAAGAAGTTGCGCGGCGCCATCGCGGGGCCGTGCTGCTTGTCCCAGGTGCGCATGAACATTTTCTGGAACTCGGCCACCACCGGCCCGTCGATTTGCACGTCGGTGTCGCGCCAGCCCTTCTTGGTGTCCACATCGCCGCCGAAATGCGAGGACCCCGACGAATACACGCTGCTGATATTGATGCCGCCCAGGAACGCCGTGCGCCCGTCGACGATGAGCAGCTTGCGGTGGTCGCGGTGGTTAGGGTTCCACGCCTTCTTGGCCAGCAGCGGATTGAGCGGGTTGAACTCGAGCAAATGGACCCCGCCCGCCTTCAGTCGCTCGAAATATTCCTTCTTGGTGCCGAAGGCCCCCGCGCTGTCGTAGATCATGTGGACCTGCACGCCCTGCGCCTGGCGTTCGAGCAGCAGGTCGGCGAATTTCTGCCCGACTTCGCCGTCCTCGACGATGTAGGACTCGACGTTGACGTGATCCTTCGCGCCCGCTATGGCCGCGAACATGGCCTGGTAGGTGGCTGGGCCGTCCTGCAGCAGCGTCACCCGGTTGCCCAGCACCAGCGGCGAGCCGACGATGGCCTGCTCGAGGGCCTGCTGGCGATCGAGGATGTCGAGGTCGCCCGACTTGCGCTTGAGCTCGGCGATGATGGCGGCGCTGCGCTTGTCCGACACCGGCCCGCGCGCGGACTCCATGCGCGCTGCCTGGACCTCATAGCGCTCGGAAATGAAGCGCGTGTCGGGAAGCGTGGCGCACCCGACTAGCACGGTGAGGCAGCACACGGCTGCGGCCCTGAGGGCGCGAATCATCTGGCGGTCTCCCTTGGTGAACTGCGACCCGACCGCCGCAAAAACGACGGCGCCATCGAGTATGGGCGCATTGTGCCGCCCGGATCCGGGCATATTCAGTACGCTTGCGAACACAATTTCGACTTAGGAACTGCTTAGCGCGGCACCGAACGGACGTAACACCCGGCGCCAGCGTACGTTCTGCCTGCACCTTTCCCGCGGTCGCCACACAGCGTGGCGGCTTTGGGAACCTGAATTTCCCGCAGGACTACCTTTAAGGATTCCCCATGAAGTATTCCATTATTTTCTCCGCCGTCGTCGTCGCCCTGTCATTGAGCGCATGTGACCGGCCGACCGTCGTCACTCCCGCCGCCGTCGTGACCAACGTTCCGGTTCCCGGCCCGGCGGGCGCGACTGGCGCCACGGGTTCGACCGGCTCGACGGGTTCCGCCGGTTCGACCGGCGCGACCGGCTCGACCGGTTATACCGGCTCGACCGGATCGACCGGGTCCACCGGCGCGACTGGCGCCACGGGCTCGACCGGCTACACCGGCTCGACCGGTGCCACCGGCGCCACGGGTGACACCGGCGCGACCGGACAGCGCGGCAAGACCGGCGACACCATCGTCGTCGTGCCCAGCTCGAAGTAATCCTCGGTTCGACAGCGAAGGCCCGCGGCCATGGTGGCCGCGGGCCTTGTTTTTTCTAATCGTGTACCCGACCGAACATACAGTCAGGAAACCTGAAGGTAGGCTTCATCCTGATCGGTCGGCGTCCCGGCCACACGAACACCACATTCAGGAGAGAACCATGAAATTGATTCCCAATATCCGGGCTGCGGCGCTGGCCGGCGCGCTCGCGCTGGCCTTCGCCGGCAGTGCTTTCGCCGCAATGGACCACGCCCAGGTGAAGTCCGAGAAGGATCGCATCAAGCAGGACTACAAGGTCGCCAAGGACGCCTGCAAGCCTATGAAAGGCAACGCCAAGGACATCTGCATGGCCGAAGCCAAGGGCAACGAGAAATCGGCCAAGGCCGACCTCGAGGCGCGCGACAAGGGCACGCCGAAGTCGATGTACAAGGCGCGCGTGGCCAGGGCCGATGCGGACTACAAAGTGGCCAAGGAAAAGTGCGATGCCCTCAAGGGCAACGCGCATGACGTTTGCGAGAAGGACGCCAGGGCCGCGCACGTTTCGGCCAAGGCCAACGCCAAGGCCGACATGAAATCGAGCAAGGCAGTCACCAACGCTGGCGAAAAGATCACGGAAGCCCGCAAGGACGCCAGGGAAGACAAGCGCGACGCCAACTACGCCGCCGCCAAGGAACGCTGCGACACGCTGTCGGGAGATGCCAAAACCCGCTGTGTCGCCGATGCAAAGGCCAGGACCGGCAAGTAGCCAAACTACTCCTCGTAGGAATTCACGGGCCGCAGGGCCCGTTTTTTTTCGGTGCGCGACGCCAGCGCCGGCTCGCACGCAATGGTGGCCGGTACGCTAGCGCACAGACCCGCCTTCCCTGCGGCGCCAGACTCCCCCGTTACGTTGAGCGTACCTGTCATGCAATGCCGATCCCTGCTGTGGCTGTGCCTGCCGGCTGCGATGCTTCTCGCGGGCCCGGCGACGGGCGCGGCCGCGGTGTATGACAAGGAAGCCGCGGCGACGCGTGCTCGCTATGCGGAGAACGCGAAGAAGTGCCGCAAGCTCGCGCCAGCGGGGCGTGCGGGGTGCCTGAAACAGGAGCGCGTCGGCGCGCATGCCGCCCTTAACCGCACCTACGACGAAGCAATGGCCGATGCGCGCGCGGCCTACGCGAAGACCACCGCACGATGCAAGACGCTGCCGGGCCCCGAGCGCCGCCGCTGTTTGCGTGCAGCACGCGTCGAGCGCAGCACCGCCATCGGCAAGGCGGAAGAGATTCGCAGCGCTCCCCTGGCGATGGGCGGCAATCGCTGAATCGGGCCCGGATCCAAAAGCCCGGCGCGGGGCCGACCGCTCGCGCAGGGAGTCCACGCAAGATCGGTTGCACCTTTTCCACACTGACGATTACCCACTTACCAAGGAGATACACCATGAAACCCAATACCCCGAGCAACGGCTCCTCCTCGAACGACCTGTCCACGACCAGCGTGGCCGGCACCATTGGCACCGCCGCCAGCCGCGCCCATGGTGCGGTCGACCAGGCCGCGAACGCCGCCGACCAGGCGGTCGATCGCGCCCGGCCGATCATCGAGCGTGTGGCCGACTCCGCGCACCAGGCCGTCGAGAAGGCCGCCGGCCTGGCCGAACCGGCCGCCGACTGGGTGGTGGAAAAGCGTGACGGGCTGCGTGCTACGCAGGACCGCCTGCTCGCCGATACACGCGGATACGTGAATGGCAACCCGCTCAAGGCGGTGGCGATCGCCGTCGTCGCAGGGTTGCTGCTCGGGCGCATCCTGCGCTGATCGCCCTATCCGGCAAGCTGATGCTTGCCGGCTCTGTCCCTATTAAGCAGTGTGCGGTAATCCACAGATCGCCCGTCCGACACGAATTATCAGGATTCGTTCGGTGCCGAACAGACGCCAGCGTGCGCACCCCGTAATCTTCATTCAACACGCAGGACATTCCTCTGAGCGTGCGATTTCGCGACGTAGATCCGTCTCGAAGAATTCAACTCTGGAGATACTCATGAAATTCGCAATCCGCTTGGCCCTGCTGGCCCTGGCCTCGACGTCGGCAACCGCGTTCGCCCAAGACTCGACCCCCCAGTGCTCCACGATCTTCAACTCGACCCAGAACATGTTCAGCGCAGCCAATGCGCCGGCCGGTTCAGCCAACCGCCAGTGCTTCCTGACCGTGATGCCGAAAGACGGCCCGAATTCGCTGGCCGGCTTCCCGAAACTCGCGCAGTACCCCAACCCCCAGCTGCAGGAAGGCACGTATGAAATCCTCCTGAGCGGCGGTGGCGGCGGTGGCGGCGGCGGCGGCTTCGTCAAGGCCGGCGAGGGCGGCGACGGCGCGATTCCTTCCAAGACCTCGCAATACCTGTCCCCCGGCATCTACAAGCTCACGATCGGCACCGCCGGCATGGGCGGCACGAGCGGCGGGCGCGGCGGTGACGGACACCCGACCAGCATTACCAAGGCCTACACCAACGAAGTGATCGCCGGATTCCGCGGCGCCGATGCCGGCGGCGTGCAAGCAGTGGCGGGCAGTGAGGGCGGCCAGGGCGGAACCAAGCCCAACCGCAGCGGCGCTGGAGAGGTCGCAGCACAGGCCGGTGCACCGATGGTAGTGGCGGGCGTGAGCTCGTCATCGGGTGGCGCGGCCGGAATGCGTGACGGTGGTGGCGGCGGCGGAGCCGGATTCGGCGACGGCGGCGCGGGCAAGTCGGGCGACACCATGATGAACAAGGACCTCGGCAACACCGGTGGGCACGGCTTCGTCAGGCTGACCCCGATCCAGATCGCCCAGGCGACGCCGCGTGCTCCGGTGGCAGCCGCACCCGTGGCAGCCCCGTATGTGGCGCCGGCCCCGGTGGCGTATGTCGCGCCCCGCGCCGTGAAAAGGGATCGGAACTAAGCACCGACCAAGACGGGAGCCGCATGGTCCCGTTGATTTTTCCTGCCCCGCGCCTGTCCGAACAGGGACCGCGGGGCGGTTTGCATTTTCAGGTCAAATAAAAATATGCCAACGAATAACCTGATGCGCGGAGCACGCTTCATTGCGCTGCTCGGCGCCATTTCCGTCAATGCACCGCAGGCATGGAGCGCCGATCCTGCGCCCGCCGCCGGTTCAGACAAGGCGATGATCCCCGCCACTCAACTCGACGCAGTGCCGGCGGCAATCCCCGTCCCGCGCCCCGTCAGGCATGCCGATTTCGGCAAACTGGAGCCATCGCGTGACGCGCGCCATGTGGCCGACTGGGTGGTCGACTCCGACGACAGCAAGGCCCTGCCATTTCTCATCGTCGACAAGGTGGCCGCCAAGGTATTCGCGTTCGACGCGCACGGCCGCCTGCGCGGCGTAGCGCCGGCCCTGCTCGGCATCGCCCTTGGCGACGATTCGGCGCCGGGCGTCGGGGACCGCGAACTCTCCTCGATCCCGGTCAAGGACCGCACCACCCCCGCCGGGCGTTTCCTGTCGGGGCTGGGCCACAACTACGCCGGCAAGGACATCCTGTGGGTCGACTACGATGCCGCGATCTCCATGCACCGCGTGATCAACACCAACCCGCGCGAGCGGCGCCCGCACCGACTTACCACCCCCACGACGGCGGACAAGCGGATCTCTTTCGGCTGCATCAACGTGCCGATTCGTTTTTTCGAGGATGTCGTGCGCCCGGCGTTCGGCGGGCCGGGAGGCTTTGTCTACGTGCTGCCCGAAACACGCTCGGTACGCTCGCAGTTCTCCAGCTACGACGTGAGGGACGCCGCCGAGCGCGCGCGCGCGCTGCGTTAGCGTACTCGCCCCGAAGCAAGCGGCGCTTACGCCGCGCGCACCCCGTCTTGCTGGGGAAAGTGCGATGCGCAAGGCTTCGCGCTCCTCGATCGCTGTAGGAAATGTCCTACGGGGCTATTGTCCAGCGTCGGACGGAAACATCAGAAAGACTCCAATACAACCCTCCAGCACGAATCGATACATTGGCACTGTCGTCGAGGCCATACCCGAATAACCGGCCTCGAACCGAAAGTCCCTTTCGAACTTCGATTTTCACTTGGAGGCACCATGAAATCAGAAATCCGCTTGGCCCTGCTGATGCTGGCGACCGCGTCGGCGCCGGCATTTGCCCAGGACACGCCGCAGTGCGCGTCCTACTTCGACAACGCAAAGCAGATCTTCACCGCCGCCGGCGCGCCCGAGGGCGCCATCAACCGGCAGTGCTTTCTCACCGTGATGCCCAAGGACGGCCCGGCTTCGGTCGCGGGCTTCCCGCAACTCTCGCAGTACCCCGGCCCGGTGCTCACGGAAGGCACCTATGAGATCACGCTCAGCGGCGGTGGCGGCGGCGGCGGCGGCGGCGGACTGCTCGCTTCCGGCGGCGGCGGGGCCGGCGCGGTGCCCTACAAGACCACCCAGTACCTCAAGCCCGGCGTCTACAAGCTGACGATGGGCACGGGCGGCCGTGGCGGCGCCCCCGGGTTCGTCGTGGGCGGCAATGGTGAAGAAGGCGCGCCGACCTCGATGACGATGGCCTACAGCAACGAGCTGGTCGCCGGCTTTCGTGGCGCCGAGACGTTTGCCCGCCGCGTCGACAACAGCTACATGGTCGCCTCGTCGCGCAATGTCCCGGCCCCGCGTGCCGACGGCGTGATCGCCGACGGCCAGGGCGCGCAGGGTGTTGCCGGCCTGGGCAATGGCGGGGACGGCGGAATCCTGCCCGATCCGAAAGGCAATCGCGCCGAGCGTCCCGCGCAGGATGGCGGACCGATGATCGTCGCGGGCATCCCCACGGGCCAGCCCGGCCGCGGCGGCATGCGTGATGGCGGTGGCGGCGGTGGCGCCGGCTACGGTGACGGCGGCAACGGCAAGTCGGTGGCCAACAGCGCGGACTACCAGGGCGGCATGAAGGGCGGCGACGGCTTCGTCAAGCTGGTGCCGATGCAAGTTGCCCAGGCGTCGCGCCCGGTAGTGGTGGCCCCGGCCCCCGTGCAGCCGGCCCCGTACGTGGCTCCGGCCGCAGCGCGCCGCGACCGCAACTAAGACCGTAGTAACATGACAGGCCCCGTCACAAGTTCGGTGGAGAAAGCTGCAATGGCAATCGAGAACCTGATGACGGGAACTGCCCGCGGTCGCAACGAAACCTGCCATTCCGGCGCGGAATCCACCCGCTCCGCGAGTGGCGGGTTCGTCCCATTCGGCGCGCGCGCAGTGTGCGCAGCGCTCGTATCCATAGGCCTCCTCGCACCGGGTTTCGCTACCGCTGCCAAAGCGACGAAACCGGCCGCGCACGCTGCTTCGGCAGCCCACGCCACCAAGTCCGCCAAGGCCGCGAAATCCGCCGACTCCGAGGAGATGCCCATCCCCGCCGTAACACCGCAGGTGCGCCAGATGGCGAGCTGGGTGCTGCGCGCGAAAGACAACCAGGGCCTGCCGTTCATCATCATCGACAAGGTGGCGGCCGCCGCATTCGTTTTCCACCCCGACGGCGATCCGATGGCCGCTGCCCCGGTGCTGCTCGGCGTTGCCAAGGGCGACGATTCCGTCCCCGGCATCGGCGAGCGTGAGCTCTCCGACATGCCGCCCGAAGTGCGCACCACACCCGCCGGGCGCTTCGTGTCCTCGATCGGCCGCAACGCGCACAACAAGGACGTCTTGTGGGTCGACTACGACGCCGCCGTCTCGATGCACCGGGTGATCAACACCAACCCGAAAGATCGCCGGCCCCAGCGCCTTGCCTCACCCACACCGGACGACAACCGCATTTCGTACGGCTGCATCAACGTGCCGATCAAATTCTTCGACACCTTCATCGCGCCGACCTTCAACGGCATCAACGGCATCGTGTACGTGCTGCCCGAAACCAAGCCTCTCAAGAAAGTATTCACCTCGTTCGATGACGGCGAAAGCGCGCTTGCCTCGATGCCCACCCGCGTCGAGTCGACGGCGGCCTCGCGTTCCGTCGAACCGATGGCGGCGGCGCGTTTCGGCGAGCCAAACGCGGCCATGCGTTCTGTGGGCAGCGCCGGCCAATAACGCCGCAACCCGAAAGCACCCGAAAACCACCCTGCGACGGCCGTTCCCGGCCGGCGGCATGCGCGCTCCCGTCCGGGCTCGCGCGCGTCCGATTTGCGAAACACAATTTGCGAAACAGTTGCCTCGCGCGGCGTGGCGAGCCATCATCTGTGCGCCAACGCACAGATCGGGGCGCTTACGCGGAGCAATGATCGCGCCGTGTGAGCGACGTGCCTGTGCAGTTGGGAGGCAAGCGTTCCATATGCCGGGCAGCCGGCAGCTTTGCAGGCTCATGACCTTTACGTAACACCACAGGAGATCCAAATGAAAACGTCGCTCAAAAATATCCTCTGCAGCTTCCTTGTCGCCGCAATGGCGATCCTGCCGATGCAAGTGCAGGCAGGCATGATCGGCTCCGACGCCGTGATCGCCTCGGCCGCCTCGCAGGCCGACCGCAACACCGTGAACAACTTCCTCAACCGCGCCGATGCGACCACCCAGTTGCAGGCCCTCGGCGTCGATTCGCAGTCGGCCAAGGCGCGTGTTGCGTCCATGACCGACACCGAAGTCGCTTCGCTCGCCGGCAAGATCAATTCGCTGCCGGTCGGCGCGGACTCGGGTGCCGGCACGCTCCTGCTGGTGATCCTGATCGTCTGGGCGATCTGGTACTTCGCGTTCCGCCGGTAAGCTTCCAGGCAGCACAGGCACGCCGGCTCCGATTTCCCTTCAGCAGGGTTGATGATGCCGGATGCCTTGTACCGCAGCGCCCGCCTTCTGGCGGGCGCTTTTCTTTTGGCCCTGGCCGGATGCGCTTCGATGGTCCCGCAGACCATGGCGCTGCGCGAGGGCTGGCCCGAAGGCGTGCCACGCCAGTTCGAAAAGACCGAGGTCCCCTTCTTCGCGCAGGACGACTACCAGTGCGGTCCCGCCGCGCTGGCCACGATCCTCGCCAACGCTGGCGTCAAGGTCACGCCCGACGAGCTCGTCAGCAAGGTCTACATCCCCGAGCGCAAAGGCAGCCTGCAAGCCGAGATGCTGGCCACGCCGCGCCAGTATGGGCTGGTGGGTTACCAACTTGCGCCGCGCTACGGCGACGTGCTGCGCGAAGTCGCTGCCGGCAATCCGGTGGTGATCCTGCAGAACAAGGGCGCCGCGTGGCTCGACCTGTGGCACTACGCCGTTGTGGTCGGGTACGACTACCCCGCAGGCGAGCTTTATCTTCGCTCCGGCAAGGACGAGCGCGAGAAGATGCCGTTCACGATCTTCGAATACACCTGGAAAAAAAGCGATTACTGGGCCATGGTGGCGCTGCCGCCGGGGCGTATCCCGGTCACCGCGACCGAAACCGCTTACGTGGGAGCGATTGCAGGCCTTGAGCGCGTGGGCGACAAGGCCACCGTCACCAAAGCCTACACCGCCGCGCTCGAGCGTTGGCCGGGCAGCGTCGGCGCGAGCGTAGGGCTTGCCAACCAGTACTACGCCCAGGGCAATCTCAAGGACACCGAGGCGGTGCTGCGCCGCGCCGCGCAAGCCCATCCCGAATCGATCGTGGTGGCCAACAATCTCGCCCAGACCCTCTCCGACCAGGGACGCAACAGCGAGGCGCTTACGCTGCTCGACAAGGCGGGCCCGGCCGAGCCGCAGTTCGCCGCGGCGGTAGCCGAAACGCGCGCCCTGATCGAACAACGCCTGGCCAAGGCGCGGTAAGCCAAAGGCGTTGATTCGCCTGGGCCGCTGATTTGCATGCACCCCCGCGCAGCCTCGCTGCGTGCAAGTCGTGCACAAATCTGACAATCGGCTTGCTAATACCGGCATAGCCCCCCATTGGGGGGCCGCTACAGGCAGCCGAAAGGAGTAGGCTATGCGTCCCTTCGAGGAGGGCCGTTCCTGAACAACCTCACGCTGTTCGCCGGGTGCGTAGCGATCTGGAGCACGACCTGGTTTGCGATCACCTTCCAGCTCGGAACCGTCCCCGCCGAAGTCAGCGTTGCGTGGCGCTTCCTGCTGGCCGCCATGATGATCGCGCTTTGGTGCCGCGCCCGCGGGCTGGCGTTGCGCTTCCGGGCCAGCGACCATTACGCCCTTGCCCTGCTCGGGCTGGCGATGTACAGCGCCGGCTACATCTGCGTGTACTACGCCGAGGAATATTTCGCCTCCGGCCTGGTGGCGGTCGGGTTCTCCGCCGCGCCCCTGCTCGCAATGTTCGGCATGCGCGCATTTTTCGGCCAGCCGCTGACCGCGCGCATGGCCGCAGGCTCGCTGTTCGGCGTCGCCGGGATCGTGCTGGTGTTCTGGCCGGAGTTCGCGCGGCTGTCGCAAAGCAGGGGCGCCGCCCAGGGTGCCGTCCTGACCGCCGCTGCGGTTGCCATGTCAGTCATCGGCGGGCTGCTCGCCCACCGCAACCACAAGCGCGGCCTGTTCGGCTGGCCGACCATGGCGTGGAGCATGGGCTATGGGGGATTGTTCGCGTTGCTGATCGCGCTTGCACTGGGAAGGCGCCTGGCGATCGATGTGTCGTCTCCCTACCTGGTCTCGCTGCTGTACCTCGCTTTCGTCGGCACAATCGCCGCGTTCGCCGCGTGGCTCACCCTGATCGGGCGCATCGGCCCTGCGCGCGCCTCTTACGTGGGGGTGATGGTGCCGGTGTTGGCATTGCTGATCTCCACCCTGTTCGAGAACCTGTCGTGGCACCCCATCATGGTGGCCGGCATGCTGGTCTCGGTGGCCGGCAACGTGCTTGTGCTGGGCAACCCGAAGCCACCGGCGGTTGCGGCCGTAACACAGATGGTTGCAGCGTCAGCGCCACCGCCCGCCCAGTCGGGCATGCCCACAGCTTCTTCCAGCCGGACCTGACCCGCCGCCGCGCCTTGCGCTAGTCTTCGCGTTCCGCAATCCATGGCGCAACGCATGGCATCAGCCGGGCAACACCCAGCAAGGGGCATCGCCTGATCGACGGCTTCATCCTGCTGAAGATCGCCTGCGCGATCGTGATCGTGGTGTCGGCCTCTCGCGCAACCGAGCGCCTCGGGCCTTTCCTCGGCTCGATGATCGCGACGCTGCCGGTGTCGACCGGCCCGATCTACGTGTTCCTCGCCATCGACCACGGGCCGCAGTTCATCTCCGATTCGGCGCGCATGGGCGTGATCGCGGTGGTGGCCACGGTCGCGTTCGTCGCGGTGCATGCCGTGGTGGCCCAGCGCCATGCCACGTTCGTGTCGTGGCTGTGCGCCACCGCAGCGTGGTTCCTCGTCGCCTCGCTGCTGCAGTTGCGCGAGTGGAGTTTCGTGGAGGGCTGCCTGGTGTTCGCCGCCTGCTTTGCGCTTGCGATTCGCTCACTGCGGCGCTACGTGGTCGAGATCAAGGCGCCGCCCATGCCGCGCGTGCGTTTCGACCTCGCGCTGCGCTCGGCGCTGGTGGCCGGCGTGGTGGTAGCCACCACCATCGCCGGAAACGCCGTGGGGCCGGCGGCAACGGGAACGCTCGCGACCTACCCGGTGGTGTTCACCTCGCTGGTACTGATCCTGCAGCCGCGCTGCGGCGGACCTTTCACCGCCGCGCTGCTGGTGAATTCGCTCAAGGGGCTGATCGGATTCGGCACCGCGCTCGGCGTGCTCCACCTCGCCGCGGCCCGGCTGGGTTCAACCGCGGGCCTGCTGCTTGGGCTCGCGGTGGCGATCGCCTGGAACGTCGGCCTGTTCCTGCTGCGGCACCGGCGCTAGGGCGCGGCGCCCCGATCAGTGTGTCGGCACGCCCGCGATCGTGGTGCGATGCATGTGGCGGCGCACCGAGAAATCGTAATCCGCCAGCGCGTAGTGCATCACGCAGCGGTTGTCCCAGAAGATCATGTCGCCCACCTGCCACTTGTGGCGGTAGATGAATTCCTGCCGGGTCGAATGGCGGAACAGGAAATCGAGGATCGGCTGCGACTCTTCCTTGGGCATGCCGACGATGCCCTTGGTGAAGCCGGGATTCACGTACAGCGCCTTGCGCCCGGTGGTCGGGTGCACGCGCACCATGGGATGCTCGACCGGCGGCGTCTTGGCGCGCGCCTCTGGCGTGAGCGGGGGCCGCTCCTTGAGATGGGCGAAATACGTGTCGTAGGCATGGCTGTAGTCGTGGACCGCGCTCAGTCCCTCGAGAAAGCCGCGCATCGTTTCCGACAGCGTGTCCCAGGCGAGGTACATGTTGGCGAACATGGTGTCGCCGCCGATCTCGGGCATCTCGCGGCACAAGAGCAGCGACCCCATCGACGGCCGGTTCATGTACGACAGGTCCGTGTGCCAGTACTGGCCCGCGTACACCGCGCCCTTGAGCTTGCCCTCCTCCTTCACGTTGGAGACGACGAAGATCTCCGGCCGGCCGGGCAGCGCGAAATCGCCGATCACGTGCGCCTCGAGCTCGCCGAACTGGCGGCTGAAGGCGACGTGCTGCGCGGGGGTGAGGTCGACATTGCGAAACAGCAGGATGCCGTTCTCGCCCAGCGCGCGATGCAGGGCCGCCACCTGCGCGGAATCGAGCGGCTCGGTGAGGCCGATGCCCGTGACTTCCGCGCCGCATGCGGGCGACAGCCTGCGCACTTTCAGCGCGGGAGAAACGGTTTCCTGCTTGAGGGCGTTACCCATGGGAGCCTGCCTGGTCGTGGAGGTAGAAGTAATTGCGCGTGTCGACGCGGCTGCGGCGCACTTCCACCGGCACGTCGTTGAAGGTGTAAGCCGTGCGCTCGATATGCAGCACGCTGCCGCCGGCGGGCAGGTCGAACACCCTGGCTGCGGCGGTATCGGCCGGTCCGGCGCGCAATTGCTCGACAGTTCTCACGATGTTGAGGCCAAAGCGCGTTTGGTAGACCGCATAGAGCGTCACCCCGCCGGTGCGGAGGACCGATTCGGTCAGCCCGGGCAGCAGCGCGCACGGCACCGTGATATCGGAAAGCACGACCGGCACACCGCCGACCCTGAGCACATTGCGGATCCTGAATACTTCCGATTCGCTTGCCTTGCGCGGCAGCGTCAGCAGATCGGCGGTGGTGTCGTCGGCGCGGCCACGCTTGAGCCACACCAACTCGCTCACCGGCAGTTCCTTGACCCCGTCGTTGCGCACGACGTGGAAGAACTGGTGGATGCTGCGGCGCTCCCCGTGCAGCGATACGAAGGTGCCCTTGCCCTGCTTGCGCGCGAGCACCCTGGCCGCCACGAGATGGCCGATGGCCGCGCGGATGGTGGACACGCTGACGCCGAAGCGGTCGGCCAGGCGCGCCTCGTTGGGCAGCCCCTCGCCGGGCTTCCACTCGCCTTCGGCAAGGCCACGGATGATCTGGGCGCGCACCTGCTCGTGCAGCGGCTCGCGCGCGTGCAGCGCCGCATGCAGCGGCCGCCGCCGCGCCGTCGCGGCGACGCGGGCCGGCGTGCTGCGCGCGGAGGGACGGGGGGTTGCGATCCTAGCCATTGGCACGAATCATACGAATGATTACAATCACGCGCAACCAGAGCCACCGGGAATCCCCGAGCGGCCACCGAGGAGACACGTCATGGCCCTACCAAGGATTTCGCTCGCCGCCCTGCCCGCCCTTGCCGTTACCGGCATCGTCGCGCTCGCGCTCGCCGCCTCGCTCGCCCACGCGCAGGGCTTCCCCGCCAAGCCGGTGCGCCTGCTCGTACCGTTCACCGCCGGCAGCGAAACCGACTACCTCGCGCGGGTCGTCGGCCAGCGGCTGGGGGACGCGTGGGGCCAGCAGGTGGTGGTCGAGAACCGGCCCGGGGCGGGCGGCGTCCTCGCCACCGGCATCGCCGCGCAGGCGCCTGGGGACGGCTACACGCTGCTGATGGGCTCGATGTCGCACGCCATCGCCCCGGCCATGCACTCCAAGCTTCCCTACAATCCGCTGCGCGATTTCGCCGCGGTGTCGCAGGTCGCTGGCGTCCCGAACGTGCTGGTGGTGGCGCCCGCCGGGCCCAAATCGGTCAGGGAGCTGGTGGCCCTGGCCAAATCAAAACCCGGGCAGGTGACGTTCGGCTCGGCCGGCAATGGCAGTGGAATGCATTTCACCGCGGAGCAGTTCCGCATCGTTGCCGGGATCAGCGTGCTGCACGTGGCGTACAAGGGCGGGCCCGAGTCGCTCACCGACCTGCTCGGCGGTCGCATCGATTTCGTTTTCGCCCCCATCGGCCTGGCGGTACCGCTGGTCAAGGACCGCAAGCTGCAGGCCCTCGGCGTGAGCACCGCGGCGCGTTCACCGGCGTTGCCCGACGTTCCCACTGTCGCCGAAGCGGGCGTCGCGGGCTACGAGTTCGACACCTGGTACGGCCTGTTTGCGCCTTCGGCCACACCGAGGGCCATCGTTCGGCAGATTTCGGGCGATGTGGCCAAGGCACTCGCGCTGCCCGAAGTGAGGGCACAGCTCTCGAGCCGCGGTGCCGTGCCGCGGTCTTCCACGCCGGAGGAGTTCGATGCCTTCGTGCGCGCCGAGATCGACAAGATGGCCGCCATCGTCAAGGCCGCCAACCTCAGGACCGACTGAGGGCGCCTCGCTCGCACGATTGTCCCTGTCGTGCCCAAAAAGCGGGCGCTATGTGCGCGTCCGTACAGATGAGCGACATCGGGCCGGGCATAGTGGTTCCAGCGACAGTCAGTATCTTTCCGCTTTTGCCGACAGTCGAGGGAACGAGAACCAAGGCGGAGCAAGCGTAACTTTGTTGACGAGGGAAAACATGAAGACCTCTTTTGGCATGGTCGTGCCTTGCGCCCTGGTGCTGAGCTTTGCCGCCGGAGCCGCGCAGGCGCAAAATTTTGGCCCGCCCGACCAGCGTGAATCGTGGACAGAAACCACCAAATCCCAAGTTTGGAAAAATGCGTATGGCGAGTGCTGGCACAGCGCCTTCGGCCCGCCCCCGCCCGCGGCACTGTGCGGCCCGGTTGCGCAGTACGTCGCGCCGCCCGCGCCACCCGCGCCGCGCGTGATCGCACCGCCGCCTGCCCGCCCGGCACCGCCGCCGCCGCCCCGCGCCCAGCCCGCGCCGCCGCCTCCGGCACCGGCCCCCTACGTGGCCCCGGCCCCGAGAAGGGACCGCGGCTAAGGCAGCGCAAGCCGCCTTCCGAAAGGACAAGCCGCGCCCGCAAGGACGCGGGCTTTTGCTTTTTAAGGATCGGATTGCTGGGCCGCGGAATACTGCCAATTATTTAGTTACCCCCGCGCGGCTATTAGGTCGCAGGGCGAAATACTGCCAACCTATTTCGCGGCGCCTTTGCCTCGCGCCGCTTCGCGCGGGGCGATCGGCCCTTCCGCCTCGATCTCCGCCCACAGCGTGCGCACCCGGTCCTTGAGCCAGCGCGCTTCCTCCCACCTGTCCGAGAGTTCGTAGCCATCGGCACCGGTCATCGCGTACTCCGGCGGGCCGAGTTCGCACAAGAAAGTCAGCGTGGCATCAGCACCCGCGCGCGTCCGCCAGCCGCGAAAGCCGCGCTCCCACCAGCCCATGAACACCTCGACCCAGCCCTGGTGCTGGGGAAAAGCGAGCTGGAG
The DNA here is from genome assembly GCA_039931715.1 of Betaproteobacteria bacterium. Taxonomy (GTDB): domain Bacteria; phylum Pseudomonadota; class Gammaproteobacteria; order Burkholderiales; family SG8-39; genus SZAS-79. The sequence goes on along the minus strand of JBDTRN010000013.1, from coordinate 772 downwards.
CTGGATCTGCTCGCGGCTGGCCACGCGGCCATGGAAGGCCCAGCACTGGTCGACGATGCGATGCATGAGCGCGTTGTCCTCCGCGGTGACCGGGTACCAGAACTCGCGCCCCACCACGTAGTGAGAAAGATCCCCGGTGAGGCGCAGGCCCGGAAAACGATCGAGCAGGTGCAGCGTAAAGAACAGCTCGGTGGTCATGCGGTTGCGGTGCGTCTCGATGTGCAGCGTGAGTCCCGCGTCGGCGGCGAGGCGCAACCACCCTTCGATGTACGGCACGCATTCGGCAACTGTGTAAGGCCGCACGTCGGCCTGCAGGTTGATGTGGTCGGCGCCGAGTTCCTGCACGTGGGCGATGATGGGCTTGAGGTCGTCCACCGTCTGCGGGTAACACTGCGCCTGCCAGGTCATGCCGTGCGCGCGCAGGAAGTCCGTCACCGTCCTGGCGTAAGCGTAGTCGGCGAAGCGCACACCCGCGCCGTCGAAGCCCGCGTCGCGGATCATCGCGAGCTTTTGTTCCAGCGGCCACTCCACCCCGTCGGGGCTGCGGCGCTCCATGGCCCACAGTGACTGGTAGACGAGGAGTTTCTGCGCCATCGCCGGCCCGGCGTCAGACCTTCGCCGGTTCCTGGAAATCGAAGAAGCGCTTGCCCACGCGGGTCTGGCTCTCGTAGATCGAGCCCTGCGCGCGCGCCGGCGGGTACGGCATGCGGATCGGCGCGGGGCGCAGGCGCGGCTCGATGGTGTCCTCGCCGCAGATGAGGTTCTCGTGCAG
>JBDTRN010000012.1:0-23409 GCA_039931715.1 Betaproteobacteria bacterium | reverse complement strand
GTTGTAAAGCGCCGACCGCCACGCGAGCGGGCCGGGGCGCGGAGCGAATTCGCTTAGAATTCACCCCTTCCTGATTTTGCCGGACCTCACCCCATGAATTTGCCGCCCACCGACCCGAGTCTCAGGCCCCTGCCGCGCTGGATTTTCATGAGCCGCTGGCTGCAGGCCCCGCTCTACATCGGCCTGATCGTCGCCCAGGCCGTCTACGTGTGGCAGTTCTGGCTCGAACTCGTCCACCTGATCGGCGTCACCGCCACCAAGGGCGTGACCGAAGCCGAGATCATGCTGATCGTCCTGGGCCTCATCGACGTGGTGATGATCTCGAACCTGCTCATCATGGTCATCGTCGGCGGGTGGGAGACATTCGTGTCGCGGCTCATGCTGCAGAACCATCCCGACCAGCCCGAGTGGCTCTCGCACGTCAATGCCGGCGTGCTCAAGGTCAAGCTCGCCACCGCGATCATCGGCATTTCCTCGATCCACCTGCTTAAAACTTTCATCAACGCGCAGAACTACGAGGAAAAGGTACTGCTCTGGCAGACCGTCATCCACCTCACGTTCGTGCTGTCCGCGCTCGCCATCGCGTGGACCGAGCGCATTACCAGCGGCGCCCATCCGGCGCCCGCCCATTGAGGCCCGCCATGACCGCGACCATCAAGAAGGAAGACCTGGTGCAGAGCATCGCCGATGCCTTGCAATACATCAGCTATTACCATCCGAAGGACTACATCCAGGCTCTGGGCCGCGCCTACGAGCGTGAGCAGGGCCAGGCGGCCAAGGACGCCATCGCCCAGATCCTCACCAATTCGCGCATGTGCGCCGAGGGCCACCGCCCGATCTGCCAGGACACCGGCATCGTCAACGTGTTCCTGCGGGTCGGCATGGACGTGCGCTGGGAATCCGGCGCGAGTCTCGAGGACATGGTCAACGAAGGGGTGCGCCGCGCCTATAACCATCCGGACAACAAGCTGCGCGCCTCCGTCCTCGCCGACCCGATGTTCACTCGCAAGAGCACCGGCGACAACACGCCGGCGGTGATCAACGTCGAACTCGTACCCGGGGACAAGGTCGAGGTCGACGTGGCGGCCAAAGGCGGCGGCTCCGAGGCCAAGTCCAAGTTCGCAATGCTCAACCCTTCCGACTCGATCATCGACTGGGTGCTCAAGACGGTGCCGACCATGGGCGCGGGCTGGTGTCCGCCGGGCATGCTCGGCATCGGTATCGGCGGCACGGCCGAGAAGGCGATGCTGATGGCGAAGAAATCCCTCATGGACCCGATCGACATGTCGGACCTCAAGGCGCGCGGCCCGAAAACCAAGCTGGAAGAGATGCGCATCGAGCTGTACGACAAGGTCAATGCGCTTGGCATCGGCGCGCAGGGCCTGGGCGGCCTGTCGACCGTCCTCGATGTCAAGATCATGGACTACCCCACCCACGCGGCCAACAAGCCGGTGGCGATGATCCCGAACTGCGCGGCCACGCGCCACGCGCATTTCGTGCTCGACGGTTCGGGGCCGGCGATGCTCGAGCCCCCGTCGCTTTCCGACTGGCCGAAAGTGACGTGGAGCGCATCGGACGCAGCAACGCGCGTCAACCTCGACAAGCTCACGCCCGCCGAAGTCGCCTCCTGGAAACCGGGCCAGACGCTGCTGCTGTCCGGCAAGCTGCTCACCGGGCGCGACGCGGCCCACAAGCGCATCCAGGACATGCTGGAAAAAGGCGAGAAGCTGCCCACCGACTTCACCAACCGCGTCATCTATTACGTCGGCCCGGTCGACCCGGTGCGCGACGAAGTCGTCGGCCCTGCCGGCCCGACCACGTCCACGCGCATGGACAAGTTCACCGAGATGATGCTCGCCAGGACCGGCCTCATCGCGATGGTGGGCAAGGCCGAGCGCGGGCCCACCGCCATCGACGCGATCCGCAAGCACAAGGCTGCGTACCTGATGGCAGTTGGCGGAGCGGCCTACCTCGTCTCGAAAGCGATCCGCAAATCACGCGTGGTGGGATTCGCCGACCTCGGCATGGAAGCCATCTACGAGTTCGAGGTGGAGGACATGCCGGTCACCGTGGCGGTCGACGCGAGCGGCACGTCTGTGCACACCACCGGCCCGGCCGAGTGGGAAAAGAAGATCAAGGAATTCAAGCTGCCCGTCTACGCCGCATAAGGCTGCCGGTGGGGCGCGCGAGCTTCCCCCCCTTTCGCGGGAGCCGCGCATGAGCGACCAACCCACCCGCTGGGTCCAGGTCTGGATCATATTCGCCGCAGGACTGTCCGCGGGTGCGCACATCTGCAAGGTGCCTCCCGCCCTGCCGCTGCTGCAGGCCGACCTCGGCCTCACGCTGGTGCAGACCGGGTTCATCGCCACCATGTTCTATGTCATGGGCGGGATCGTCGGGGTATTCGTCGGCGCGATCGTCGACCGCTACGGCCAGAAGCGCTTTGCCCTCATCGGGCTGGGTTGTCTCTTCGCCGGAGGCCTGTTTGGCGCGTTCGCCAGCAACTACGCGGGCCTGCTTGGATCGCGCTTCGTCGAGGGCATCGGGTTCATGCTGTTCACCGTGGCAGGCGGCCCGCTCCTGGCCGGGGTCACCCAACCGCACGATCGCCCCATGGCATTTTCCCTGTGGAGCGCCTACATGCCCACCGGGGGGGCGCTTGCATTGCTTGCCGCACCGGTGGCCCTCGCCACCTTTGGCTGGCGCAGCCTGTGGCTGGGGATTGCCGCCTATACCGCCGTCATAGCGGTGCTGCTTGCGCGGACCGTGCCGGCGCCGCGCTTCGGCGGCGGCATCGGCTCGATGCGCCTGGTGGCCGAATCGGTGATGCGGCCGGGCAGCATGGCGCTGTGCGTGGTGTTCCTAAGCTATGTCGGCCAGTGGAGTTCGGTAATGATATGGCTGCCCACGTTCCTGGTTGGCGAGCGGGGAATGGCGCCTTCCGCGGCTTCGCTCGTGACCGCGCTGTATGTCGCGATCAACGTGCCCGGCAACCTTGCCGGCGGCTGGATCCTCAAACGTGGCATGGCCCGATCCAAGCTCATCCTGGTTGCGAGCGGGGTCATGGCGCTGACCGCCGCGGTCGCATTCAGTGCAGGATTGCCCGACACGGTTCGCCTTGCCTGCGTCCTCGCCTTCTCGCTGGTGGGCGGCGTGATCCCCGCGGCGGTGCTGGCCGGCGGCCCTGTTCACGCGCGCAGTCCGCAGCACATCGGCACCACACAGGGGATGATCATGCAGGGCGCGCAGCTCGGGCAGTTCTTCGGCCCGCTGTTCGTGGCCCTCGCTGCCCAACGCTTCGGCGGATGGTCGGCGTCGCTGGGCGTGATGCTGGCCTTCGCCGCACTGGCCGCCGCATCGGGCTGGGCCGTGGGGCGTTTCGAGGCCTCCGCAGGGCGAATCGCCGTGGCGGCGCGATAGAATCGTCCCTTCCCCGAGGAGCCCACCATGTCCCAGGCCACCCTGCCCCAAACCGATGTCCAGATTTGCGAAGTCGGCCCGCGTGACGGCTTGCAGAACGCCCACCACCTCATGCCGACCGCGGCCAAGAAGAACTGGATCAGCGCGCTGGCCGCGGCAGGGTTGCGCGAGATCGAAGTCGGCTCCTTCGTGCCGCCCAAGCTGATTCCGGCCATGGCCGATACGGGCGAAATCGTGGCGCATGCGCGGTCCATCCCCGGGCTGAAGGTGGTCGCGCTGGCGCCCAACGTCAAGGGATTCCAGCGCGCGGTCGAGGCCGGCGCGCACAAGATCGGCTTCCCGGTGTCCGCAAGCCACATGCACAGCGTGTCGAACGTGAACATGACCCCCGACGAGATGGTGGCGCAGGTGCGCGCGTGCTGCGAGCTGCGCGCCGCCATGCCGGCCGGGCGCCGCCCCGAGATCGAGGGCGCGGTGGCGACCGCATTCGGCTGCACGTTGCAGGGCGAAGTGCCGGAGGGCGAAGTTGTGCGCATCGCCAAGCTGCTTGTCGACGCGGGGGTGGACTGCGTGGCGCTCGCCGACACGGTGGGCTATGCCAATCCGGCGCAGATGCGGCGCATCTACCGCAAGGTGCGGGACGCCATCGGCGACAAGCTCGACGGAGTGCACCTCCACAACACGCGCGGGCTGGGTCTGGCCAATGCCCTGGCCGCCTACGAAGAAGGCGCGCGCGCCTTCGATTCATCGATGGGTGGCCTTGGCGGGTGCCCCTTCGCCCCCGGGGCGAGCGGCAACGTGGTGACCGAAGACCTCGTGTTCATGTTCGAGAGCATGGGCCTCAGCACCGGCATCGACTTCGATGCGCTGCTGCGCGCGCGCAAAATCCTCGTCGACGGCCTGCCCGAGGAACCGGTGTACGGCCACTTCGCCGAGGCCGGTCTGCCGAAGGGATTCCGCGCTGCCGCGCGCCCGGGAGCCTCCGCCTAGATGGCGCAAACGCCGCTGGCGGGCGTCCGGGTCGTCGAATTTTCACACATGGTCATGGGCCCGAGTTGCGGGCTCGTGCTGGCCGACCTCGGCGCGGAAGTCATCAAGGTCGAGCCGCTCGAAGGCGACAACACCCGGCGCCTGCACGGCGCCGGGGCCGGCTTCTACCCGGTGTTCAACCGCAACAAGAAAAGCATCGCTCTCGACCTGAAGCACCCCGAGGGCATGGAGATCGTCCTGCGCCTCGTCGATTCAGCCGACGCGCTGACCGAGAACTTCCGCCCCGGCGCGCTCGACAAGCTCGGCCTCGGGTACGCCGATCTCGCTAAACGCAACCCGCGCCTGGTCTACTGCACATTGAAGGGCTTCCTGAGCGGGCCCTACGAGCATCGCCCGGCGCTCGACGAAGTGGTGCAGATGATGGGCGGCCTCGCCTACATGACCGGCCTGCCAGACCGGCCGCTGCGCGTGGGCTCTTCGGTCAACGACATCATGGGCGGGATGTTCGCGGCGATCGGCATCCTCGCGGCGTTGCGCGAGCGCGAATCGACAGGGCGCGGCAAGCTGGTGAAGAGCGCGTTGTTCGAGAACACGGCATTCCTCGTCGCGCAGCACATGGCGCAGTACGCCATCACCGGCGAAGCGCCCCCGCCGATGTCGGTGAAGAAACCCGCATGGGGCGTGTACGACATCTTCGAGACCAAGGACACGGGCGAAGGCGATGCGCGCCTCTTTGTCGGCGTGGTGACGGACACGCAGTGGGAAGTCTTCTGCCGCGAGTTCGACCAGGCCGAGCTCGCCGCCAACCTGGAGCTGCGCACCAACGGCCAGCGCGTGCGCAACCGCGAGTGGCTGATCCCCCGCATCGGTGAGGTGTTCAGGCTCTGGCCGCGCGAGGCGCTGGAAAAGCGGCTGGAGGCGATCGGCCTACCCTACGCGCCGATCGCGCGCCCGTGGGACCTGTTCGACGACCCGCACCTCAATGCGTCCGGCGGCCTGGTGGACATGCGGGTATCGCCAGGAAAATCGATCAGGGTGCCGACGCTGCCGCTGGAACTGGACGGCGAAAGGCTCGGCAAACGCACCGATCCGCCGGAGGTGTCGGAGAACGCACGCGAAGTTCTGGCGGGTATCGGCTATTCCGCCCCGGCGATCGCCAGCCTGATCGAGCGCGGGATCGTCACCACGCCCGGTTGATTTTCCAAATCAGGAAACTAAATTGACCTGCGAGTCAATCGGAGCGCGCTTCTTGGCTTATGAAAGTTCGTAATTTTGCGGGAACCGTCGCCCCCTACTGCGTGGATCAGGCGCGGCGACGCCTATCGGAGCGCTTGCGCCGATCCGGCCCCTTGTACGCGGGGTCAGGCCCGCGGCGCCGGTCGGGCCCGCGCTTGGCAACCGAGAGGCCCGGCCCTTGGGCGGCGTCCAGCTTCTGCTCGGCGCGCTGGCGCAGGACAGCCGACTGCGCCAGCATGGTGTGCGGCCCCGCCTCCGCCGCGGACGCGCCGCGCCCCGCGACGCTCATGGCCAGCCAGTAGGCGCAGGCGTTGGTGAGCACGAACAGGACTTCCATGTACAGCAGCGGCACGAAGATCGAACGCCGCGACTTGTCACCGAACGCGAAATAGAAACCGTCGAATGTACCCACGGTGACGCGCTGCGCGAACCCGAAAGCCTCCATTGGCGGGAACAGCAGGACCACCACGAGGTTGACCATGCCGAACACGATGGCGACGGTCTGGGCCTCGAACCGCGGCACCCCGGGCGTCGAGCTTGGGGAGCCCAGAAGGAGCCATGCGAGCGCCGCATTGATGAGCACGCCGAAAGCAAGCAGGTACAGCACGTCGCCGTTGAGCACCCGGTTCGCCGGCACCGAGAACACGGGGTAGAAGGCGTCGAACATCGGCGCGCCCCGCCCCAGCCCGATCAGGTCGTACGGTGGGAACACGAACAGCAGCAGCAGGTTGGCGGCCGCGCCGTACAGCACGATCTTCTGGAAGCGGTTCATGGCGAGCCCGTGCCTTGTGGAGTGGGTTCCTCGCGCTGGCGCAGCACCTTTCTTTGCACTTTGCCGGTGGTGGTCATGGGCAACTCGGCGATGAATTCGATTTCGCGCGGGTACTCGTAGGGTGCAAGGCGACCGCGCACATGCTGGCGGATTTCCTCCTCCAGTTCGGCCGACGCGCTCGCGCCCGGCTGCAGCACGATGAACGCCTTGACGATCGCGCCGCGCGCCGCGTCGGGCTTGCCGATCACCGCGGCATTGGCCACGGCGGGGTGTTTCACAAGGCAGCTCTCGATCTCGGCCGGGCCGATGCGGTAGCCCGAGCTCTTGATCACGTCGTCCGAGCGCCCCTGGTACCAGATGTAGCCATCCTCATCCATGCGGCCCTGGTCGCCGGTGCAGCCCCACTCGCCGATGAACTTGTCCTTGGTGGCCTGCGGGTTCTTCCAGTATTCGAGGAAGAAAACCGCGTCCGGGCTGCCGTTGCAGGTGCGGTGCACCGCGATCTCGCCCAGTTCGCCGCGCGGGCGCTCCACGCCCTTCTCGTCGATGATCGCCACGCGGTGGCCCGGATAGGGGCGTCCGATGGAGCCGGGCTTGACCGGCCACGCCGCCTGGCAGTTGCCCACCACGTAGTTGATCTCGGTCTGGCCGAACATCTCGTTGATGGTGACGCCAAGGTGCTCTTTCGCCCACTCGATCACCGTCACGCCCACCGACTCGCCGGCGCTCATGACCGAGCGCAGGTCAAGGTCGTAACGCTTGCGCGGCTCGGGCACGGCTTTCATCATCAGCTTGAGCGCGGTGGGAAACAGGAACGTGTTGCGCACAGCGTATTTCTCGAGCAGGTAATACGCCTTCTCGGCATCGAAGCGGCCGCGGTAACCGAGGATCGGCGTGCCGAAGTGCCATGCCGGCAGCAGGCCGTCGAGCAGCCCCCCGGCCCAGGCCCAGTCGGCAGGCGTCCAGAACATGTCGCCCGGTTGCGGGAAGAAATCGTGCGAGTGGACGAACCCGGGCAGGTTGCCGATGATCGAGCGGTGCGGCTCGAGCGCCCCCTTGGGCGCGCCGGTCGTGCCGCTGGTGTAGATGATCAGTGCCGGGTCTTCTGAGGCGGTATCGACGCGGGCAAACCGGCGGCTCGCCTTCGCCAGCAGCGGTTCCCATTCGTGGACCCCGCTTTCGCGCGCACCGGCCACGCCGATCACATGGCGCAGCAGCGGGAGCTTGTCCTTCACTGCCCACAGGTTGGGCAGCGTCGCGGGCTCCACGATGGCGACGCTCGCCTCGCTGTTCTGCAGCCGGTACTCGAGCGCATCCGGGCCGAAGAGGTGCGACAGCGGCAGTGCGATTGCGCCCATCTGGAAAATGGCGATGTAGGCGATCGCCATTTCGGGGCGCTGCGGCAGCACCAGGGCGACGCGGTCGCCGCGCTGAACGCCGAGCGCGACAAGGGCGTTCGACAGTCGGTTGGCCTCCTGCTGGATATCCCAGAACGAGTACGCGGCGGTCGCGCCCGACTCGTCTTCCCAGTAGAGCGCGAAACGGTTGCGGTCGGCGGCCCACTGCCCGCAGCAATCCCAACCCATGTTGAACCGCTCGGGCACCCGCCACTGGAATGCGGCGTGCAGCTCTTCGTAGCGATCGGTTGCGGCCGTGCTTGCTGGTTTCACGTTGGGATGTCCGCCGCTTCGGGCCCGGGGCTGTTTTTATATCGCAAAGATAATACCACCGCGCCCGCGGGCTCCCCGTCGAGGCGCTTACTGCGGCTGGATAAACCCCGACCGGCAGGTATCATCGCGCCTATGCCCAGTCCCCTGTTGAAATTCTGCTCCAACTGCGCCGCACCGGTGGTGCTTCGCATGCCTCCGGGCGACAACAAGCCCCGCTACCTGTGCGACCACTGCGGCGAGATCCACTACCAGAATCCCAAGCTCGTGGTCGGCTGCGTGCCCGAGTGGGAGGACCGCGTCCTGCTCTGCCGGCGCGCGATCGAGCCGCGTTACGGCTACTGGACGCTCCCCGCCGGGTTCATGGAAAACGAGGAGACCACCGGCCAGGGCGCGATGCGCGAAACGCTGGAAGAGGCCGGCGCGAAGGTCGCGCTGGGCGAACCGTTTTCGATGCTGTCCGTGCCGCACGTGAACCAGGTGCACGTGTTCTATCGCGCGCGGCTGCTGGACCTGACGTTCGCCCCCGGCGAAGAAAGCCTCGAGGTGGCGCTGTTCAAAGAAGCGGACATCCCATGGAAGGAGATCGCCTTCCGCACCGTGGGCCTCACGCTCAAGTACTGGTTCGAGGACCGCAAGCGCGGCGCGTTCGGCTTCCATTCGGGCGACATCGTTCCGCCGGTCGCGCGCTGAACCGGCCGCCCGCGCGCCCGGGCTGCCGCAACTCGATGCCTCCCTCGGAGTGCTCCACCCGCCGCGCGCCTCAACCCCGCTCGGACTGTGACGAGATCTTGTGGATCGACAGGTCCGCGCCGTTGAACTCCTCCTCTTCGCTCAGGCGCAGCCCCACCATCGCCTTGAGCCCGCCATAGACGAGGAGCGCACCGACCACCGCCACCCCGATGCCGAGTACCGTGCCGATGAGTTGCGGCATGAGCGCCACGCCTCCCAGCCCGCCGAATGCTTTCGTCCCGAAAATCCCGCACGCGATTCCGCCCCACGCGCCGCACAGGCCGTGCAGCGGCCAAACGCCGAGCACATCGTCGATCTTCCAGCGGTTCTGGGTCAGCGTGAACATGTATACGAACAGCCCGCCGGCAACCGCACCCACCACGAAAGAGCCGACTGGATGCATGACGTCGGACCCGGCGCAAACCGCGACCAGCCCCGCAAGCGGGCCGTTGTGGACGAACCCGGGGTCGTTCCGGCCCGCGATCAGCGCCGCCAGCGTCCCGCCCACCATCGCCATGAGCGAGTTGACGGCCACCAGTCCCGACAGCTTGCCGATCTCCTGCGCCGACATCACGTTGAACCCGAACCAGCCGACTGCGAGAATCCACGCGCCCAGGGCGAGGAAAGGGATGGACGAGGGCGGGTGCGCCGCAGCGACGTGGCCGTCCTTCATGTAGCGCCCGCGGCGCGCGCCGAGCAGCACCACCGCCACCAGCCCGATCCAGCCGCCGACGGCGTGGACCACGACTGAGCCGGCGAAATCGTGGAACTCGGCCCCGAATGCGCCCTTGAGCCAGGTTTGCACGCCGAAGTGCTGGTTCCACGCAATGCCCTCGAAGAACGGGTAGACGAACGCCACCAGCAGCATCGAAGCGGCGAGCTGGGGATAGAACCGGGCGCGCTCGGCGATCCCGCCCGAGACGATGGCCGGGATAGCTGCGGCGAAGGTGAGCAGGAAGAAGAACTTGACCAGCTCGTAGCCGTTCCTCTCCGCGAGCACTTCGGCCCCGACAAAGAAATTCATGCCGTAGGCGATGCCGTAGCCGACGCAGAAGTACGCCACCGTCGAGACTGCGAAGTCCGAAAGGATCTTGACCAGCGCATTGACCTGGTTCTTGGAGCGCACCGTTCCCAGTTCGAGGAACGCAAAGCCGGCGTGCATCGCCAGCACCATGATTGCGCCCAGCAGCACGAACAGCGCGTCCGATCCGCCCTTGAGCGTCTCCATGCAGTCCTCCCCCGAAATTTGAGTGGTTCCCTCGCGGCCGATGTCGCCCCCCGGCCTGCGGGCGAAGCCTAACCGAAATCGAAACAAGGCTGCACCTGCCTAGTGCGCCCTGCGGCCCCTTGTTAGACTTCGGCACCCCTGAACGCACGCCAAGAGAACCCTTTCCGATGCCCTCCGCTGCCGAGTCCCAAAACCTGCGCGCATTCCTCGACCAGGTCGAGCGTAACAATGCCAAGGACATCCTGCGGTTCAAGGACCGCATCGCCCTCGATTTCGACGCCACCGCAGTCGCCCTCGAACTCGAGCGCGGGCGCGCCTGGCAGGCGCCGGTGCTGTGGTTCGAGAATGTCGCCGACTCGGCGTTTCCGGTGGTGACCAACGTCTTCGCCACGCGCGGCCGCTATGCGCTCGCCCTCGGCGTGTCCGAGGAGCGCCTGATCGAGGAGTGGGCCTCGCGCGGCGACCGCGCCATCGAGCCGAAGCTGCATGAGCGCGGCCCGGTGCAGGAGGTGGTTTACAAGGGCGCCGACGTGGACCTCGCGCGCATCCCGATCAAGAAGCACTTCGAACGCGACGGTGGGCGCTACATCACCAACGGCATCATCATCGCCAAGGATCCGGAAACCGGCGTGCGCAACGCAAGCCACCATCGCATGCAGGTCAAGGGCAAGACCCGCCTGGGCACCAGCCTGCACAGCCGCCGCCACCTGTGGGACTACGTGCGCCGCGCCGAAGCGCTCAAGAAGGAGATCCCGGTCGCCATCGTGATCGGCGGCCATCCCCTCATGACCTTCGCCGGGCTGTGGAAAGGGTCGATGGGCGTCGACGAATTCTCCGTCGCCGGCGGGCTTGCCGGCCGCGCGCTCGACATCTCGCGCTGCGTGAGCGTGCCGATCGAAGTCCCGGCCGAAGGCGAGATCGTGCTCGAGGGGCACATCCTTCCGGGCGTGCGCGAGCCCGAGGGCCCGTTCGCCGAATTCACCGGATACCACTCCGAGCGCTCGACCGAAAACGTAATCGAAATCACCGCGATCACGCACCGCAAGAATGCGATCTACCAGGACGTGGTGGGGGGCATGTCGGACGAGCATTGCAGCATGCTCGCCGTCCCGCAGGAAGCGCGCCTGCTGAAGGCGCTGCGCTCGACGTTCTCGAACGTGACCAAGGTCTCGTACCCGAAATCGGGCACCTGCCGCTTTCACGCGGTGGTCGCCATGAAGAACCCGGTGCCCGGGCAGCAGAAGAATGCGGCGATGATCGCCTTTGCCGAGGACATCAGCCTCAAGCTGGTGATCATCGTCGACGAGGACGTCGACGTGTTCGACGACCAGGACGTGTTCTGGGCGATGGCCACGCGCATGCAGGCCGACGACGACATCGACGTGATCCGCAATGCGTTCGGCGCGATCCTCGACCCGTCGAACGACAACGGCAAGACGGCCAAGATGATCATCGACGCGACCAAGCCGCGGGCGGATTTCTCGCAGCGCCACACGCTGCCGGCCGATGCGATCGAGCGCGCCCGCGCGCTCATCCGCAAGGTGCGGGGCTAGGGATGGCGGCCCCCCGCCTCATCGTCGGCATCACAGGCGCCTCCGGAACGGTGTATGCCATCCGGGCGCTGGAACTGCTGCGCAAGCTCGATGTGGAGACCCACCTCGTCATGAGCCGCTCGGCGCAGGTGACGCTTGCCTACGAGACCGACCTCAAGGTGCGCGACATCGAAGCCTTGGCCAGCGTCACCTACCGCAACGAAGACATCGGCGCGGCGATCTCCTCGGGCTCGTTCAAGACCCTCGGCATGCTGGTGGCGCCCTGCTCGATCCGCAGCCTGTCGGAAATCGCCAGCGGCGTGACCGGCAGCCTCTTGTCACGCTCGGCCGACGTGGTCCTCAAGGAGCGCCGCCGGCTGGTGCTCATGGTGCGCGAAACACCCAACCACCTCGGCCACCTGCGCAGCATGACCGCGGTGACCGAAATGGGCGCGATCGTGATGCCGCCGGTGCCGGCGTTCTACGCCAAGCCCAAGACCATCGATGACATCGTCAACCACACGGTGGGCCGGGCGCTCGACCTCTTCGGCCTGGACACGGGGGTGGTCAAGCGCTGGGGGGAGGACGTGGGGCCAAAGGGGCCGGCGCCGCAGGGGAAATGATTGCCGAAATTAGAAATTTAATTTGGCTGAGAGCCAACCCCGGCGCGGATCTCGGCAATCGAGAGATGGACTTTCCCGGCGCGGTCTTGGGGCAAGGCCCTAGTGACGGCCTTCCAGCATTTTCAGTGCGTCGATGGGCGACAGGATGCGCAGGCCGGTTATCTTTCGCACCGTAAGCAAGTCCTGGTCTCCCGTTACGAGCCAGGGCGCCTCGGCAGCGAGTGCGGCGTGGATGAACATGTCGTCGTCGGCATCGCGACAAAATGTTCGGGACGCAGTCTCCGGCGGAACATCCACCCAATAGGAAAGCGAACCCGCATCCTGGAGGAAGGCCTTGCGCTCATCCAATCCCGCATAGCGATCGAATTTTGGGAGCCAGAGGCGGGTCTCGAGTTCGAGATGAGTCTGCGCTGAGAACACCGGTTGACCTTGCGCGAAAACCATATGGACGACCCGGGCGGGCACGCCGGTCTTTTTTAGCGCGGCGCTGATCCAGACATTCGTGTCGATGACGACACGAAGACCGGATTCAGCTTTCATCGGCCAGCAGTTCGGCCAGTTTTTCCTCGGTCAATCCAGCGCGTTCGGCCTCATCGGCCATGCGGTCCATCGTCTGGCGCAGGCGGTCCGCGTAGAAACGCCGCATCGCCTCGTAATCGTGCGCGCTGACCATCACGCCCACCACACGGTCGCGCCGCATCACCCGGACAGGGGCACGCTGCGCCTCGTCTATGAACTCCCCGAAGCGGGTTTTGGCTTCGTTGGCGGTGAAGGTTTTCATGCGGACCCCTATGAATTCAAGGCATTGAGCGCATTTTGACTGAATCAATCGATTCGGTCAATTGGGGCGTTTCGTATTCCGTCATTGCCGTCCTATTGCGGGCTCCCGCGCGGGTCGGTGCAAACCCAGGTAAATCGGGAAGTCCCGCTTTCTACTCTTCCCCCGCCGTCAGCAGCTCGAACTTCGTGCCGACATCCTCCCTTTCGGCGCGCTCGTAGATCCAGTTCCCCAGCACCACGTCACTCACTGCGAAGCCGCGGTGCCAGAACACGATGGTGCCGTCACCGGCTTCGCGGCCGGGCTTGAGGCCCGCGACGATCTGGCCGAGCTCGGCGTGCAGGTTCTTCTCGCTTAAGCGCCCGTCGAGGATCATCGGGTGCAGCGCGCCGCCCACCTTGCACTGCGCCCAGTCGTCGACGACGACCTTGGACGCGCCGGTCACCACGGCCGGGTCGAGCGCCATCATCCAGCCGTAGGTCACCACGAGCGCGCCTTTCTTCACGGCGTAGTTCGGGATCAGCACCTCGGGTTTCTCCAGTCGCGTGGCTTCGATGACGATGTCGGCGCCGTCGATGGCCTCCGCCGCGCTGGCAAAAACCTTCGCGCGGATGCCGAGTTCCTCTTCGACGCGCGCCGCCAGCCGCTCGCGTGACTCGGCGCGTGCGCTGTTGATGCGCACCTCGCGCAGTTTGAACTTGCGCGCGAGCAAGCGGATGTTGGCGAACGCCGTCCCGCGCGCACCGATGTGCGCGACCACCGTCGAATCCTTCGGCGCGAGGTGCATGGCGCCCGCGCAGGTCACCGCGCCGGTGCGCTGCCAGGTGAGGCTGGTCGCGTCCATGATGCACACCGGCACGCCGATGGCCGGGTCGTAAAGCGTGAGCATGCCGACCTCGGAGGGCAGTCCGTGGCGCCAGTTGTCGACGTAATCGCCGATCACCTTGATGCCCGCGCGCTTCACCGGCCCCACCCACGCCGACAGGATGTTGAAATGCCCGTTCATGACGTGGTCCAGTTGCAGGTGGCCCTTGGGCGGCATGACCACTTCCTTGCGGCCGTGGGCGGCGAGGCCCCCCGCCACCACGTCGATGAGTTCGTCAGCTCCGGGGCTGAGCGCTTCGACCTGGGCGCGGCTCAGCAGCCGGACCGTGATGGTTGTGTTCTGCATGTTCGCTCCAAACGTGGACGGGCCGGAGGCGGGATGCTAACTTGCCCGTCCCCGCCGCGCGACGCGCGCAGCGAAACCCCCGCCCACTTTCGCCTGCCGATGAACCCCATCTACCTGCACTACCTCAACGCGCCGGATATCGAGGCCCTCGCGATGTCCGACCAGGAGATCCTCGACGCGGTCGAGGAAGGCCTGCGCGCGCAAGGCCTGGGCCGCACGGTCATCGAGCCGCGCATGCACCTCGTGCCCGACAAGGCCTACCCGGGCCACTTCAACGTCCTGCGGGGCTACATCGCGCCGCTCGGGATGGCGGGCGTCAAGGTGGTGGGCGACTTCTACGAGAACTACAAGCAGGGCCTGCCCTCCGAGCTCGCCATGCTCTACCTCGCCAACCCGACGAACGGCGCGCCGATTGCGATGATCGACGCCTCGGTCATCACCGACATGCGCACCGGCGCGGTCACCGCGCTGGGGGCCAAGTATCTCGCGCGCAAGAACAGCCGCGTGCTGGGCCATGTCGGCGCGCGCGGCACGGCGTACTGGAACGTGCGCCTGCTGAACCATCTTTTCGACCTGAAGGAAATCCGCGTCCACTCGCGCCGCCCCGAGAGCCGCAACGCCTTCGGCGCGCAGCTCGAAAAAGACCTTGCGCGCCCGGTCACCGTCACCCCGGACTGGGAGTCGTGCGTCAAAGGCGCCGACATCGTGGTCGAGGCCTCGCGCCTCACCGCCCCCGCGCCGTTGCTGAAGACGGCGTGGATCAAGAAAGGCGCGCTGGTCATGCCCTACGGCACCATGAGCGCGATCGAGCTTTCTCTCACCGACATCATGGACAAGCTGGTGATGGACGACTGGGGCCAGGCGCGCTCGGGGCCGTTCGGCGCGTTGCGTGCCCACGTGAATGCGGGCAAGTTGTCGGAGGCGACGCTGCATGCGGAACTCGGCCAGATCGTCGCGGGCGCAAAACCCGGCCGCGAGAACGACAGGGAGACCATCTTGTTCTGGCACCGCGGCTTGCCCCTGTCCGACATCGCTCTGGGGGCGGCGATGCTCGAGAAGGCCAAGCGCCTCGGTATCGGGCAGCGCCTGCGCTATCGCTGAAGGCGCCGGGCCGGCAGGCGCGCGGCCCCGTCAAGCGTGCGAACGATCCGTCCCTTCGCGGGGCTGCGCACGATTTGCGGCGCTTCAATCTGGTATGTTCCCTGCGTGGATTTCGCACTCATGTCCCGGAGAATGTAAATGAAGCTTTTCGCAGCGCTGGTCCTTTCGGTTTCGGCCCTGGCGGCCTCGCACGCGGCGACGGCGCAGGGCTGGCCCACCAAGCCGGTGCGCATCATCAACGGGTTCGCGCCCGGCGGTCCTTCCGACCTCCTTTCGCGCGCCGTTGCCGACAAGCTGCAGGCGGCCTGGGGCCAGCCGGTGATCGTCGAGGCCAAGCCCGGGGCCGACGGCATCATCGCCATGGAGTACGCCGCCAAATCGCCGCCCGACGGCTACACGATCGTAACGATCCCGGTCGGCAACGCGGTTTTGCTGCCCAACCTGAAGCCGAAGCTGCCTTACGACGTGGCCCGCGACTTCACGCCCATCACCATGATGGCCACCGTGCAAAACGTGCTCGTCGTGGGGCCGAACGTGCAGGCGCGCGACCTCAAGGAGCTGATTGCGCTGTCAAAGGCCAATCCCGGCAAGTTGAGCTTCGCCTCCCCCGGCGTGGGAAGCTCCCCGCATATCGCCGGTGAGATGCTCAAGGCCGCCGCCGGCATGGACATGTTCCACGTCGCCTACAAAGGCACCGGGCCGGCGCTGACCGACGTCATGGGCGGCCAGGTGACGATGTTTTTCAGCCAGATGTCCTCCGCGCTGCCGCAGTTCAAGCAAGGCAAGCTGAAGGCCATCGGCGTGGCGAGCCTGCGGCGCCACCCGGCCGCCACCGACATCCCGACGCTCGCCGAACAGGGCCTGCCCGGCTTTCAGGCCACCGCGTGGTATGCCCTGTTCGCCCCTGCGGGCACGCCACCGGAAATCGTGCACAAGATCGCCGCCGAGACGACCAAGGCGCTGCAGCTGCCGGAAGTACGCGAGAAGCTGGCGGCGCTTGGTGCCGACGCGGTGGGCGGCACGCCCGAAGAGTTCGCCGTGCGCCTGCAGCAGGAAAACGCGCGCTGGGGCGACGCGATACGGCGCGCCAACGTAAAGCTCAGCGACTAGTCGCCGCAGGGACCCGCAATGATCGTCAATGCGAGGATGTATTCGGTGGCACCGGCGGCCAAGGCCGCGTGGCGCGAACTGCTCGAATGGGTGATTGAGCGCGCCCAGGTGCGCATGGAATTCGTCGACCAGGAGCCGCCGGCGACCCTGTCCGACCTGTGGGCGCGCACCGACCTGGGCTGCGCAATGATGTGCGGGCTGCCCTACTCGCACCGCAGTCCCCGCCCGATCCTGCTCGCAGCGCCGGTCCCCTCGCCCGCACGTTATGCCAACCGCGCGGTTTATTTCACCGACATCGTGGTGCGCGCCGATGCGCCGTTCCAATCCGTCGAGCAAACGTTCGGCCACGTGGTGGGCTACACGCTGACCGACTCGATGTCGGGATGCGTGGCGCTGCGCCGCTACCTGCTGCCGCACCGCAAGCCCGGGAGCACGCCGCTGTATCGCAAGGTGGTGGGCGAGCTCGTCAACGCGCGCGGCATCATCCAGGCACTCATCGAGCGCCGCATCGACGTCGGGCCGCTCGACGGCTACGTGCACGACCTTATCCGCCACAACGACCCGGAGTTCGCGGCCAACGTGCGCATCATCGCGGTGACCGATGCCGCGCCCATGCCGCCGCTGATCGCCACCGCCGCGCTCGACTGCGACACCCTCGGCCGGTTGCGCAGCGCGTTCGCCGCAGTCGAGGAAGCACCCGAACTTGCGCGCGTGCGCGATGCGCTGCTGCTGCGCAGGTTCGCCCTGCCCGAGCCGTCCTCGTACGACGTGTTCGGGGACATCCTCGCATCGTCCGAGCAGCACGCGGGCGTGTGGTGAAGCGCACCAACGCGCCGTCGATGGGTTAGCCGGGCCAGCCGCATGGAGCGCCGCGACTTCATCCGGGTGTGCGCCACCGGCCTTGCCGGCGTCGGCCTGCCGGCGAGCCTCGCGGCGCAAAATCCCGCCGCGCACTTCTACGCGCGCGCAAAACTGCTCGACCCCCAGGGCAAGCCGTTGCGCGCCGCCGCCCTGCCCGAGCAGAAGAACCTCATCTTCCACTACCCCTTCGCGGCCACGCCGTGTTTCCTCATCAATCTCGGCAAGCCCGCCCGCACGCACGCGCAACTCAAGACCGTCGGCAACCAGGCCTACGAATGGACCGGCGGGGTCGGGCGCAACGGGTCGATCGTGGCCTATTCGGCGATCTGCGCGCACCAGCTCGCCTATCCGACGCGCCAGATCAGCTTCATCAGTTACCGGCCCGAGGCCAGCGCGCGCAACAAGCACGCGCAGGTGATCCATTGCTGCGCCGAGCACAGCCAGTACGACCCGGCAGCGGGCGGGCGCGTCGTGGCCGGCCCGGCGCCCCAGCCGCTGGCGGCGATCCTGCTCGAGCACGACCCGAAAACCGACGAACTCGCCGCCGTCGGCACGCTGGGCGGGGAACTATTCAACGAGTTCTTCGCCAAATACGAATTCAAGCTCGCCATGGAGCACAGCGGCGCCGCGCGCCAGGCGATAACCGGGACCACCGTGGTCACAGAACTCGAAAACTACTGCCGCCAGCAGGTTCGCTGTTGAGTCCGGCGTCAAACTCCTCCCCCCCGACCAGCGGTCCGTGATTCCCTGGCTTGAACCCGACACGCCCTTCCCCCGCGTCGAAAATGCGCTCCGGCACCCCAATGGACTGCTCGCCGCCGGCGCCGACCTCTCCGTCGGGCGCCTGCTGCAAGCCTATCGGCACGGCATCTTCCCGTGGTACTCCGACGGCGATCCGTTGCTGTGGTGGTCCCCCGACCCGCGCATGGTGCTGTTCACCGGCGAGCTCAATGTGTCGCGCTCGCTCGCCAAAAGCGTGCGCAACCGCGGCTACGAAGTGCGCGTCGATACAGCGTTCGCGCAGGTGCTTGACGGTTGCGCAGGCCCCAGGCGTTCCCAGCCGGGCACCTGGCTCGGTCCGGCTATGCGAGAGGCATACCTGCGGCTCCACCAGCTCGGATTCGCCCACAGCTTCGAAACCTGGCGCGATGGCACCCTCGAAGGCGGCCTGTACGGCATGGCGATCGGCCGCATGTTCTACGGCGAGTCGATGTTCTCGCGCGCGACCGACGCTTCCAAGGTCGCGCTCGTCGGGCTCGCGGGCGAACTGCGCGCGCGCGGCTTCCCGATGATCGACTGCCAGATGAATACCGGGCACCTGGCCTCGCTCGGAGCGCGCGAAATAAAGCGCGCCGAATTCCTGCGGGCGGTCTCGGCGTTGGTAAACTATGCCGAGCCGCCGGGGCCCTGGCAATTCACGGACCGCACGACCGAGCGGCTGGACGAGGCCCAATGTCAAGACTGAACGACCTGCCGCACGCAGTCCTGCAGTTCTACGTGACCGCGCCGTACCCGTGCAGTTACCTGCCCGATCGCATGGCGCGCTCGCAGGTGGCGACGCCCTCGCACCTCATCAACACCGACCTGTACGGCGACCTGGTGCGCGCGGGCTTTCGCCGCAGCGGCATCTTCACCTATCGCCCGCATTGCGACAGCTGCCGCGCCTGCGTGCCGGTGCGCATTCCGGTGGCCGAGTACGTCCCTGCCCGCGCCCAGAAGCGCGCCTGGAAACTGCATTCCGAACTCACCTCGCAGACCCAGCCGCTCAAGTTCCGGCTCGAGCACTACGCCCTGTACCTGCGCTACCAGTCCAAACGCCATTCGGGCGGCGGCATGGATAACGACAGCCGCGACCAGTACTCGCATTTCCTGCTGCAGAGCCGGGTGGATACGCGCCTGGTGGAATTCCGCGACCACGGCCAGCTGGTGATGGTGTCGATCGTCGACTTCCTGCCCGACGGACTGTCGTCGGTCTATACGTTCTTCGAACCCGACCGGCGTGGCGCGAGCTTCGGCACCTACAACATCCTCGCCCAGATCGAGGCCTGCAAGGCGCTCGGCCTGCCTTACCTGTACCTGGGCTACTGGATCCGCGAGAGCCCGAAGATGGCCTACAAGTCGCGCTTCCTGCCGATCGAGGGATTCATCGGCGGCGTGTGGCGCAGCCTGGACGAGCGCGACACCGGCTGACGCGCATGGCGCGCCGCCTGGCGCGAGGCAAGCCCGGGGCCCGGCGCAATGCGTCAAAGTTGTAAATTCAATTTCGCGGAATGGCTTTCCTCTTCACTCTCCTGCCAGTTTATGTATCGATACCGGTACATTTTCGGTGCCGCGCCCGATTTTCCGCGCCACGCCGACGCAGCCGGCCGGCAGTGGCCCGCGGGCGCGGCGGTAAAATGTGGCCATGCTCTATCGCGCCCTCCGCCCCTTCCTGTTTTCGCTCGATCCCGAAACCGCCCACCGCGCCACGCTGAAGGGCGCCGACTGGTTTGCGCGGCTGGCCGCCACCACGGTGCCGCCGGACCCGGTGCGCGTAATGGGCATCGATTTCCCCAATCCCGTCGGCCTCGCAGCCGGCCTGGACAAGGACGCCGCGCACATCGACGCACTGGCGGCGCTGGGCTTCGGCTTCATCGAGGCCGGTACCGTCACGCCGCGGCCGCAACCTGGCAATCCGAAGCCGCGCATTTTCCGGCTGCCCCAGGCGAACGCGATCATCAATCGCTTCGGCTTCAACAACGTCGGTGTCGATGCGTTCCTTGCCAACGTCGCGCGCACGCGCTGGCGCGGCGTCCTCGGCATCAACATCGGCAAGAATTTCGATACGCCGATGGAAAATGCCGCCGACGATTACGTCATCTGCCTCGAAAAGGTGTACCAGGCGGCCACCT
Organism: Betaproteobacteria bacterium; assembly: GCA_039931715.1. Lineage (GTDB taxonomy): Bacteria > Pseudomonadota > Gammaproteobacteria > Burkholderiales > SG8-39 > SZAS-79. Next base: position 3,297 of record JBDTRN010000012.1, on the reverse strand, counting down.
ACGTTACCGTAAACATCTCTTCGCCCAACACCAAGGGCCTGCGCGGCCTGCAGGAGAAGTCCGGCCTCGACGCGCTGCTCGGGCGCATCATCGCCACGCGGGAGCGGCTGGCCGAGCGCCACGGCAAGCGCGTGCCGCTGGCGCTCAAGATCGCGCCCGACCTCGACGACACCCAGATCGCGGATATTGCCGCAGTGGTGCGCTCGCAGCGCATGGACGCGGTGATCGCCACCAATACATCAACTGCGCGCGACGGCGTCGAGAGATTACCGCACGCCGATGAGCAGGGCGGGCTGTCGGGTGAGCCGATACGCGAGCGCGCAACCGCCGTGCTGGCGGCCCTGTCGCGCGCGCTGGCGGGCGAAGTGCCGCTCATCGGCGCCGGGGGCATCCTGTGCGGCGCCGACGCCCGGGAAAAATTCGCCGCCGGTGCCTCGCTTGTGCAGATCTACACCGGGCTCATCTACCGCGGCCCGGCGCTGGTGGCCGAATGCGCCGAGGCGGCACGGGCACGATGATCCGGACCACGGTCGCCGTCATCGACGAGTCGCGCTGCATCGGGTGCACCCTGTGCATGGCGGCATGCCCGGTGGACGCCATCGTGGGGGCGCGCGCATTGATGCACACTGTGGTCGAGGCCTACTGCATCGGCTGCGACTTGTGCGTGCCGCCCTGCCCGGTGGATTGCATCGCCATCGTGCCCGCAGGGCACGAATGGACGACGGCCGATTCCGCGGCGGCAAGGCATCGCGCGCGGGCACGCAAGGCCCGGCTCGCCCGGCCGGCGTCCATCCCGCCAGCCGCGCCGGGAGAGAGGCGCCGCGCGGTGGCCGAAGCCATCGAGCGCGTGCACGCCCGGCGCGCCGCGCGCAGCGCCAAATGAAACTGCCGGCAGGGAAAGCGGATTCGCAGCGGACGCACGCTCGGACCGAGAGCGCCCGTGGCGCGACTGCGCACGGACCGATCTCACGCAGTGCGATCGCACGGAGTACGCGCACGTGAACCCGTCCAAGCGGCACGAGATCTTCAGCCGGTTGCGCGCGCAAAACCCCGAGCCACGCACCGAGCTCGAGTACCGCTCGCCCTACGAGTTGCTGGTGGCGGTGGTGCTCTCCGCGCAGGCCACCGACAAGTCGGTCAACCTCGCCACCGCCCGGCTGTTCCCGGTGGCCAATACCCCCAAGGCAATGGTGGCCCTGGGAGAAGCAAAGCTCGCCGAGCATATCCGCACCATCGGCCTTTACCGTACCAAGGCGAAGAACGTGATCGCGCTCTCCGGCCTCCTCCTCTCCGGGCACGGCGGCAAGGTGCCGGCGTCGCGCGAATCGCTCGAGGCGTTGCCCGGCGTGGGCCGCAAAACCGCCAATGTCGTGCTCAACGTGGCCTTCGGCGAGCCGACCATCGCGGTCGATACGCACATCTTCCGCGTCGCGAACCGCACCGGACTCGCGCCGGGCAAGGACCCGCTCGAAGTCGAGGCAAGGCTGGTCAAGTTCACGCCGGACGCATTCAAGCAGCACGCGCACCACTGGCTCATCCTGCATGGACGCTACGTCTGCGTGGCGCGAAAGCCGCGTTGCCCCGAATGCATCATCGGCGACCAGTGCGAGTTCCGGCCCAAGACGAAGCCCTGAACGAGCCCGCCCCGTGTTCAACCCCAGCCGCGACCAGGTGCGCGATTTCTTCTTCGAGACATGGCGCAAGTACCGCTCCGGCGAAGCGCTCGCCGGGCTGGAGACGATCGCCCTCGATGTCGCGCTGCTGCACCCCGAATACCACGCCGTGCTCGACGAGCCCGCGCGTTACCGCGAGCAGGCTTATTTTCCCGAACTGGGCGAGACCAACCCCTTCCTGCACATGAGCCTGCACCTCGCCTTCGAGGAGCAGCTCTCGATCGACCAGCCGGCCGGCGTGGCGGCGGCATTCACAGGCCTCCTTGCGCGGAAGGGGAACCGCCACGATGCGCTGCACGAAGCCGTCGATTGCCTGGCCGAGATGGTCTGGCGCGCGCAGAAGGACAACGCGCCGCCGGATGCTGCCGCTTACCTGGGCAATCTCGCGCAGCGCGCGCGCAAGTAAATTCGGCACGCCATCGGGGCGCGGGATCGACGGCTTCCCAAAAGAAAAAGGCCCGCGAGCGGGCCTTTTTTCATCCGCCTGCGCCGTAGCTCAGCGGTGGGTGACCAGGTTCGAGGGCTGGCTCGCGAACCAGGCGGCGAGGTCGTCCATTTCCTTGCTCGACAGCGTCGCCGCAAACCCCTTCATGATCGGGTTGTTGCGCTTGCCCGTTTTGTAATCGACCAGCGCCTTCTTGAGGTAATCGACGTGCTGGCCGGCGAGGATGGGGAAATCCGGACCGGTCGGCTTGTTGCCGTCGGGACCGTGGCAAGCGGCGCAGACCTGCGCAGCCTTGGCCTTGCCGGATTCCGCGTTGCCCTTGGCGGCAGCGCCGAGGCTCCCGAGCGCCAAGGCAAAACCGGCTACTGCGAGGAACAGGGTTTTCATTTGTGCGGCCCCCCGTAGTAGGCGGCAAGGTCGGCCATGTCGGCGTCCGTGAGGCCGCGCGCGATGCCGCGCATGCTCGGATGGCTGCGCTCGCCCGTCTTGTACGCCTGCAGCGCCTTGACGATGTAGGCCTGCTGCTGGCCGTAGATCTTGGGCACGTGGTAGACGTCGGGGTAGGCGGTGCGGTACCCGGCAATGCCGTGGCAGCCGATGCACATGGCGAGCTTGGCCTTGCCCGCCTCGGCGTTGCCGCCGGCCTGGGCGGAGTCCGCGGCGGGCGCTGCCGCGGGTGCCGCAGCGGCAGCGGGTGCGCTGGCGACTGGCGATGATTTTGCTGCCGCCGGCGCCTTCGCAGGCTGGGCCAGTGCACCCTGTTGTGCAGGAAAAGCGAGGGAGGCACCGGCAAGCAGGGCCGCGATCATTCGGGAAGTGCGCATTCTGGGATGCATCGAGGAGCGTGAGTCGTTTTATGTTTCAGAGGCAAAATTCTATCCGAACGCGGCCCCCGCCTCAACCCGCGCATGCTCGTAACGGGCATCGCGCCGTTATAATCGCGATTTCCCTCAGGATCCTGCCCATGCGCTTTGCCGGCTCGGAAGAATACGTCTCCACCGAAGACCTCACGCTGGCGGTCAATGCCGCGATCACGCTCGAGCGCCCGTTGCTCATCAAGGGCGAGCCCGGCACCGGCAAGACGATGCTGGCCGTGCAGGTGGCCAAGGCGCTCGGGCTTCCGTTGCTCGAATGGCACATCAAGTCCACCACCAAGGCGCAGCAGGGCCTGTACGAGTA
>JBDTRN010000011.1:0-24042 GCA_039931715.1 Betaproteobacteria bacterium | reverse complement strand
CGCGCCGTTAGGCCCGGCGATGATCAGAATCTTCCGCCCGGTCACAGGCCCATCTCCCGCTGCCCCGGCTCGGGTGGCGACTTGGGAGGGTTCTCGACCTGAAGCAAGTCGTCGTCATGCCCCCACTCGCAGGGCGAGAGCACCTGCTTGGGAATCTTCTTCACCGTGACCTGCTCGTCAATTTTCGTCTTGGCGTCCGTCAGCCGCCTTTTTTTCTCCCGCGTCGCGTGCTCGCGCTTGGCGATATCGTTGTCTTTCTGAGCCAGTTGCTGCTCGAACCGCCTGCGCGTCGTCTCCTGTCCGGGCACCCAGCAGGATTGAATCACATTGGTGTCGATGACGATCACTTCAGGCCCTTGCGTTTGTCGCGATCGCCGATGCGGTGATCCACGCGGGGGAGCGCATCAGTGAAAGCCTTCAGGTCCATGGCGAGCCGCGCGCGATCGACTTTAGGCGCGGAAACGTCGCGTTCGAGCCTCGCCAGGATTTCGCTGTTCAGGCTACGCCGGTTCTTCTCCGCGCTCTTCTTGAGAACCGCGTGGACTTCCTCGGGGATATTCTTGAGCGTCAAGGTCGGCATGTCAGTCTCCTTGGAACTATTTTGGAACCAAAAGAGATTACTGTCGCCGCCCTACAGGGTCAATTGACGCCGCCCTTGCCGATTCCGATCACGTAATTCAGTAAACGGACGCAGTTCCGCACGCAAGGCCTTTTGCGTCACCAGGTCGACCGCGCAGCCGAACGTGTCTTCGAGGTGAAATTGGACACCGAAGTAGCGTTCCGAAGTCGCCGGACCGTCCATACTCCTTCGTTTCGCACGCCGCCCTTGTGCTGCGCAGGGGGTACGCATCTAATGGAACGATGAGAAGAGGCAAGCGATGAGTGGCATGACGATGGCCGAAAAGATCCTCGCGCGGGCGAGCGGGCGCGAAAGCGTGCGCCCCGGCGAGTTCGTTACCGCGAAAGTCGACCTCGCGATGGCGAACGACGCGCAGTTCCCGCAGGCCTGCAAGGCGCTCGAGGACATCGGCCTCAAGCGCGTGTTCGACCCGGGCAAGGTCGTGGTGATCATCGATCACTGGGTGCCCGCGAACACGCCGATGGTGGCCGAGATGCATCGCGGCATCCGCGCGAAGGTGAAGGAGCTTGGCCTCAGGCATTTCTACGATGCGGGCGTCGGCATCGAGCACAAGGTGATCCCCGAGAAAGGCCACGCGCTGCCCGGCGAGCTGATCGTCGGCAGCGACTCGCATTCGACCACCTACGGCGCGCTTGGCGCGGCCTCGACCGGCATCGGCCTCACCGAACTGGCGTACGTGATGTACACCGGCAAGCTCTGGTTCCAGGTCCCGCCTTCGATCAGGTTCAACCTCGCCGGCAAGCTCGGCCATGGCGTCGCGCCCAAAGACCTCATGCTCGCGCTGCTGGGCAAGTACACGACGCAGGCCGGGCAATACAAGTCGGTGGAATTCGCGGGGCCCGTCGCGGATGCGATGAGCATGGAAGGGCGATTGACGCTGGCCAATATTTCCTCGGAGATGGGCGCCAAGTTCGCGCTCTTCGCCGCCGATGCAACGACCCTGGAGTACCTGCGCACGCGCACCGACAAGCCGGTGCAGGCGTTCGGCCCGGATCCCGATGCGCAATACGAAGCGGTGCACACGATCGACTGCTCGAAGATCGAGCCGCAGGTCGCCGCGCCGCACAAGCCGGACAACGTCAAGAACGTTTCCGAATTCGCATCGGTGCGCGTCGACCAGGCTTTCATCGGCTCGTGCACCAACGCGCATGCGGAGGACTTGGAGCGTGCCGCAGCGATCATGAAAGGCCGCAAGGTCGCGGCGGGGACACGCTTCCTCGTGATCCCTGCCTCGCACGAGGTGATGGTCGAGGCGATGAAGAACGGGTCGCTCGCGGTACTGGTGGAAGCGGGCGCGATGGTCGGCACGCCCGGCTGCGGCCCCTGCGCCGGCGGTTCCACCGGCGTGCTCGGACCCGGGGAAACCGGCATCGCCAGCACCAACCGCAACTTCAAGGGCCGCGGGGGCAGCGCCGAGAGCTTCCTCTATCTCGCTTCCCCGGAGACGGTCGCGGCCTCGGCCATCGAAGGCCGCATTGCCGATCCGCGAAAATACATGCCGGCGGCCGCGAAATGAATATCTGCGGCAACGTCTGGAAGTTCGGCGACGACATCAACACCGACTACATGGCCCCCGGATTCGTGAAGAACCAGCCGTGGGAGTTGCAGAAGAAGGCGATCCTTCACATCCACCCTGGCTTCACCGCGGGTTTCAAGACTGGTGATGTCATCGTCGCGGGCGAGAATTTCGGCTGCGGGTCCTCGCGCGAGGCAGCACCCGCAAATCTCAAGAAGCTCGAGGTCGGCTGCGTGGTAGCCGAGTCCTTCGGGCGGATTTTCCTGCGCAACAGCATAGCGATCGCTTTCCCGGTGCTGATCTGCAAGGGCATAACGCAGGCCTTCGACGAGGGTGACCGGCTCGAGCTCGATTTCGCGCAGTCGCTGGTTAAGAACCTGACTCGCGGCACCGAGATTCGCGGCACACCGTTGCCGCCGGAGCTGGTGCGCATCGTCGCCGCCGGTGGAATGATGCAGCTTCTGAAACGCGAAGCCTCACAGGATGGAACAGGAGCAGGGAATGTCTGACCTACCGAAAACCGTGAGCATCAAGGAAGAAGGCCCGCGCGAAGGCTTCCAGATCGAGACGGGTCCGATCACCACCGCGCGCAAGATCGAGCTCATCGACGCCTTGTCGAAGACCGGCGTGAAGCACATGCAGATCGTCTCGTTCGTGAGCCCCAAGGCTGTGCCGCAGATGCTCGACGCTGAGGAAGTCGTCATGGGACTCACGATGCAGCCGGGTGTTACCTACTCCGGCCTGTGGTTCAACGACCAGGGCCTGGAGCGCGCCATCGCCACCGGACGCCTCGCAATCAAGGGCAACATCTCGTCCACGGCCTCGGCGAAGTTCCTCAAGAAGAACCTCAACCGCACGCCCGAGCAGCAGACGGCGGTCACGCGCGGCATGATCGGCACCTACAAGGAGCGCGGCATCGGGATCGAGCGCGCCACCGTCATGGCGGCTTTCGGCTGCAACTTCGAGGGCGACGTGCCGGTCCAGCGCGTGGTCGACGAGGTGGGCAAGTTGCTCGCGCTGGTGGACGAGCAGGGCGTGAAGCTCAAGCGCGTCTCGATCGCCGACACGATGGCCTGGGGCACGCCGTTCGCGGTCAAGCGCGTGGTCGGCGCGGTGCGCGAGAAGTATCCTGACCTCGAACTGGAACTGCACCTGCACGACACGCGCGGGATGGGGATCGCCAATGCGTATGCGGGCATGGAGATGGGCGTCGCGCGCTTCGATGCTTCCGTCGCGGGCCTTGGCGGCTGCCCGTTCGCTGGCCACGCGGGCGCTGCAGGCAACGTGTGTACCGAAGACCTCGTGTTCCTGTGTGACGAAGTGGGCATTGAGACGGGCATCGATCTGGCGAAGCTCGCCGAGTGCGGGCGCCTCGCCGAGGACGTGGTCGGCCATCCGCTGCCCGGCTCGGTCATGAAAGGCGGCACGCTGCGCGCCTTGCGCGAAAAAATCACCGCAGCGGCCCGGGCTTGAGCGGCGCGGCGGCCGTGACGGCGGTTGAGACGCCGCCCCGGGCCGAGCTTCCCCTGTCCGGGATTCGCGTGCTCGAGTTCTGCCACACGATCATGGGGCCGAGCGCGGGCATGCTGCTCGCCGACCTTGGCGCGGACGTGATCAAGGTGGAAACCGCCCCCGGGGGCGACACGACACGCCGCCTGCAGGGTTTCGCGAGCGGCTTCTTCTTCGCGTTCAACCGCAACAAGCGCAGCCTCGCGATCGACCTCAAGTCGCTCGAAGGCCGCGAGCTCGTCTACAAGCTCGTTGCCGAAACCGATGTGGTTTTGGAAAACTTCGGTCCCGGCACGATGGACCGGCTGGGTTGCGGCCACGAGGAGTTCTCAAAGCGTAACGGGCGGCTGATCTATTGCGCGCTCAAGGGCTTCCTCTCCGGACCCTATGAGCATCGCCCGGCGCTCGATGAGGTTGTCCAGTACATGGCGGGCCTCGCGTACATGACCGGTCCGCCCGGCCAGCCGCTGCGTGCAGGGGCTTCGGTGATCGACCTCATGGGTGGCATGTTCGCGGTCATCGGCGTGCAGGCCGCGCTGCGCGAGCGCGAACGCACCGGCAAGGGCCAGCTCGTCAAGTCGGCGCTCTTCGAGTCGACGGCTTTCCTCATGACGCAGCACATGGCCGGCCAGGCAGTGACCGGCCGGCCGCCGCCCCCGATGCCGGCACGCGAGGGCGCGTGGGGCATCTATGAAACCTTCAACACCTCCGGGGGCGAGCTGATCTTCATCGGCCTCACGAGCGACAACCACTGGCGCCGATTCTGCCAGCACTTCCAGCGCTCCGACCTGCTGGACAACCCGAAGTACGCGAACAACCAGCTTCGGGTCAAGGAGCGCCCGGCAATCCGTGCGGTGGTCGCCGAGTGCGTCGGGCGGCACACGCTTACCGAACTCACGCTCCTTTTCGACGAAATCGGCATCCCGTTTGCGCCTGTGGCGAAGCCTGGGGATCTATTCGATGACCCACAACTCAATGCCGGGGGCCGCATGCTCGACGTGGCCTTCAAGGACGGCGTGCGCGCAAAGATTCCCCGTCTCCCGATCGAAATTGGCCGCCATGATTTCGGCCTGCGCCGCCAGGCCCCCTCGATCGGCGAGCACAGCGACGAAATCCTCGCCGAGGCCGGGATGTCGAAAACCGAAGTCGAAGACCTCCATGCTCGCGGTATTGTGAGCGGACCCGCACAAAAGGAAGGGCGATGAAGAAAAGCACTTTCGCCGGGGCGCTGCTGGCGCTGGCCGCAGTCACGCAGCCCGTGCAGGCCCAGCCCTATCCATCCAAAGTCATCCGCATGGTGGTGCCCTTCCCGCCGGGCGGCGGCTTCGACGGCATTGCCCGGCCGGTGGCCGAGAAGATGGGCGCGTTCCTTGGGCAGGCCATCGTGCTCGACTACCGGCCGGGCGCAGGAGGCAATATCGGCATCGAGCACGCAGCCAAAGCGGTGGCCGATGGCTACACGATCCTGGTCGCCAATGTGTCGATGACTTCGAATCCGGCGATCTGGAAATCGATCAACTACGACCCGGTCACGGATTTCGCGCCGATCGCGCGCATCGGGTCGGCCAGCTCCGCGCTTGCCGTGCATCCATCTGTGAAGGCGAAAGACCTCAAAGAACTGCGCATGGTTGCCAAGGCGAAGCCGCTCAATTTCGCATCGCCGGGGGTGGGCACGAGTTCACATCTCATAGGCGAGATGATGAACCTCGAAGGCATCCTGCACCTGGTGCACATCCCGTACAAAGGCACCGCGCCGGCGGTGACCGACGCACTTGGAGGGCAGCTCGACGCGATAATGGTGCCGCTGGTGTCGCTCGCGCCGCATATCCGCGCAGGCAAATTGCGTGGCATTGCGGTTTCGAGCGCGCAGCGCGTAGCGATGATGCCGGACCTGCCGACCTTCGCCGAATCGGGTTTTCCGCAAGTTCAGTCGGACACTTGGTATGCGCTTTTCGCTCCCGCCGGCACGCCGCAGCCGATCCTTAGTCGCCTGTACGAAGCGGCGGTCCATGCGGTCGCCCAGCCCGACGTCGCCGAGCGGCTCAAGGGTGCAGGCTACGACGCTGGCACCAGCTCGCCCGAGGTGCTTGGCGCGCTTGTCAAATCCGAAATCGCGCGCTGGAACAAGATGGCCACCGACGCAAAGATCCCCAAGCAGTAGAGAAAGGGTAGACGGCCAAGTTCCGGGGTGGGGGCTTAAATCATGAACATTCATTTTCGTAGAGCTAATCGCTGCGCGGCTCTCCTGCCAGTTTATGTACCAGTACCGGTACATTTATCGCGGACGGGTGACGCATGAGCGGGGATGCGGGTGAAGGCTTGCAAACGCTGCGCGCGACTTTCGACCAGCAGAAAAGCGCCAGCCTCGCGGCCCCGGAAGTGCCGTGGGCGCAGCGCGCCGACCGGCTGCGCCGGCTGGAGCGCCTGGTCGAGGCCAACGCCGCGGATTTCGCCGCGGCCATCAGCCGCGATTTCGGCCACCGCTCGGCCCACGAGACCGACCTGCTCGAAGTATTCCCGAGCCTTGGCGCCATCCGCCACGCGCTCGCGCACGGCCGCCGCTGGATGCGCGGCGAGCGGCGCGCCACCGGCATGTGGTTCCTGCCGGCCCGTGCAAGCGTCGTGCCGCAGCCGCTGGGCGTGGCGGGCATCATCGTGCCGTGGAACTACCCGCTCTATCTGGCCATCGGGCCGCTGGCGGCGGCGCTGGCGGCGGGCAATCGCGCAATGCTGAAACTGTCGGAATTCACCCCGGCGTTCGGCGCGCTGTTCGCCGACCTGTGCACCGCGTCGTTCGCAGCCGATGAACTCGCCGTGGTCACCGGCGACGTCGGCGTGGCGGCCGCGTTTTCGCGCCTGCCTTTCGACCACCTGTTGTTCACGGGCTCCACTTCGGTCGGGCGCGAGGTGATGCGCGCCGCCGCCGGCAACCTCACGCCCGTGACCCTCGAACTCGGCGGCAAGTCGCCGGCCATCGTGGCGCCGGGGTATTCCATGCGGCACGCGGCCAGCCGCATCCTGCTGGGCAAGTGCCTCAATGCCGGCCAGACATGCATCGCGCCGGACTATGTTCTGGTGCCGGCGGGCAGCGAAGAGGCTTTCGTGGCGGCCGCGCGCGCGGCGGTGGCGAGAATGTATCCACGCATCATGAGCACGCCGGATTATTCGAGCATCGTGTCGGCGCGTCATTACGCGCGCCTCAGCGGCTACCTCGACGAGGCCCGTGCGCAGGGCGCGACGGTGGAGAACCTCGCGGCGCACGGGGAAGCCGCTGATCCGGTCACGCGCCGCATGCCGCCGGTGGCGCTGACCGGCGTGGCCGATGGCCTGCGCGTGATGCAAGAGGAGATCTTCGGTCCGCTGCTGCCGGTGGTGGGCTATGCGGACATCGACGCAGCCATCGCCTACGTCAACGCGCGACCGCGGCCGCTCGCGCTGTACCTGTTCGACCACGACACCGCTCGTATCGGGCGCGTGCTCGCCCGCACTACCGCCGGCGGCGTCACCATCAACGACACGCTGCTGCACGTCGCGCAGGAGTCGCTGCCTTTCGGCGGCGTCGGCGCGAGCGGAATGGGGCATTATCATGGCTACGAAGGTTTCGCCGCGTTCTCCAAGATGAAGCCGGTGCTGCGCCAGTCGCGCTTCAACGGGGTTGCGCTGTTCAACCCGCCCTACGGCCCGCGCACGGCGAAAATGATCGCCCTGCTCAAGCGCTGGGCCTGACGCAAAGCGAGGAAACGACCCCGATGGGTGGAATGCCGCAGGAAAAATCCGCAGCCAATGCCGCTTTCGCAGTGAATGCCGCGGTGCGCTCGGCTCCAGAAGCGCAAGCCACGCCGCGCGATTTCGACACCCTGCCCGGTCCGCGCGGCCTGCCGATCGTGGGCAACGTGTTCCAGATCGATTCCATGCAGTTCCACGTCACGCTCGAACAATGGGCGCGGACGTACGGTCCCATGTATCGCTTCCGCGGCGGTCCGCAGCGCCTGATGGTGGTGTCCGACCCGGCGGTCATCGCGACGCTGCTGCGCGACCGCCCCGACAACATCCGGCGCACTTTCCGCTCGGCGCGCGTGTTCCAGGAACTGGGCACCACCGGTGTGTTCAATGCCGAAGGCGAGGACTGGCGCCGGCAGCGCAAGCTGGTCATGAAGGCGCTCACGCCCGAGGTGATCCGCAATTTTTTCCCCACCCTCGTGGCGCTCACCGACCGCCTGCTCGAGCGGTGGCAGGCCGCGGCGCGCACCGGGCGCAAGGTCAACGTGCTGCGCGACCTCAAGGCGTGGACGCTCGACGTGACCATCTGGCTCGCCATGGGCCAGGACATCAACACCCTGGAGCACGACGCCAACCCGCTCCAGCGCGACATCGAAACCATCTTCAACCGGGTGGCGCGGCGTCTTACCACGCCGATATCGTATTGGCGTTATTTCAAGCTGCCGGCGGACCGCGAGGCCGACGCCGCCTCGGCGCGCATCCAGGCGGCGGTGACCGGTTTCGTCGCGCAGACACGCGCGCGGATCGAGGCCGATCCCGCGCTGCGCGCAAAGCCGACCAACCTGCTGGAGGCGTTCGTGGTGGCGCGCGACGAGCCGGGCTCGGGGTTCAGCGACGAGAACGTTGTCGGTAATGCGGTGACGATGGTGTTCGCGGGCGAGGACACGACCTCGAACACCATCGCCTGGCTGCTCGATTTCATTGCGCGCGATGCGCGCGTGGCCGACCTGGTGGCGGCGGAAGCCGACGCGGCGCTGGGCGGCACGGAGGTGCTGCGCGACCTCGCTTCGCTGGAGCGCTTCCCCTACCTGGACGCGGCCGTCGGCGAGGCCATGCGCCTCAAGCCGGTGGCGCCTTTCCTCGGGCTGGAAACCAACCGCGAAATAGTGATCGGCGGGGTGCTGGTGCCGGAGCGCACGCCGGTTATCGTGCTCACGCGCCTGTCGGGCCTCGACCCGGCAGATTTCCCCGCGCCTGGGGAGTTCCGCCCCGAACGCTGGCTGGAGGGCAAGCGCCCTGCCAGCGACGATCCCGCGCGAAAACTTTTCCCCTTCGGTGGCGGCCCGCGCTTCTGCCCCGGACGCTATCTCGCGCTGGCCGAGATCAAGATGGCGATGGCGATGATCGCTGGCAATTTCAGGGTGGCGCTCGACGCCAACCCGCCCGAAGTGAAGGAACTTTTCACCTTCACCATGACGCCCAGCGCATTGCCTGTCCACCTGCTGGCGAGGCACCCGGCATGAGCGTAAAAGTCGTCACCTATCGCACCATCACGCCTGGCCCCGCACTGACCGTGCTCGGCGCCGTGCATGGCAACGAGCGCTGCGGCGCAGAGGCCATCGGCCGCGTGATGGCCGACATTGACGCAGGCCGCCTCGCGATCACGAGCGGCACGCTGCGCCTGGTGCCGGTGACCAACCCGCGCGCCTACGCCCAGGGCGTGCGCTTCGTCGAGCGCAACCTCAACCGCTTCCTGTACCCGAAGGAACAGAAGGTGCATTACGAAGACCACCTGGACACCATCCTGTGCGGCGTGCTCGACAAGACCGAAGTACTGCTCGACCTGCACTCCTACACCTCGCAGGGCGGTCCGTTCATCTTCCTCGGGGGTCACGACGCCGCCGAAACCGCGTTTGCGCGCGCCCTCGGTGTGCAGGATTTCGTTTACGGCTGGTCCGAGGCGTTCGGCAGCGGCGAGGACAAGGCGTCGCAGGGCACCACCGAATATGCGCGCACCAAGGGCGCACGCGCGGTCACGCTCGAATGCGGGCACCACCATAACCCCGACGCGTCCGACGTGGGATACCGCGCCATCGTGCTCGCACTGGCGCACCTGGGCATGCTGGACCCCGCTTCGCCTGCTGCACCGGCGCGTGCAGGCAACGAAGCTGCCGCGGCACAGCGCTGCATCCGCATGAAAAGTGCTTACTTTCGCGCCGAAGGGGCGGCGTTTACCAAGCCGTGGCGCCACCTGGATCGCGTCGCCGGCGGCGAGGTACTGGCGACAGCGCCCGACGGCACGAGCCTTGCCGCACCCGAAGACGGGTGCCTCGTCATGCCCAACGGGAGCGCGCCCACCGGCGTCGAGTGGCTGTATTTCGGCACCGAGGTCCCTTTCCCGGCCTGAGCCGGGCACGGTTAAGCGTCAGGCATTCAGGCGCCTGATCTCGAGCATCGCCCCCGGCAGCCACACTCGCACCATCATGGGCACCAGCTCTTCGAGCGTGCCATGCACGGTCATGTCGAATACGTGGCTGCGCGTATGCGGAAACGCGATCGCGCCGTGCAGGACTTGCGCGAGCTCGATCTCCCGGCCCGAGACGGCGCGCTCGGCCGCGCCGGCAACCCCGGCCTCGTGGCGGAGCTCCCGGATCATCGGCGCCAGGATGCGCTTGGCGAGCGTGCCGCTGAAATCGCCCTTCTTGTGCAGGCCGAGCAGGCCGGCACGGGTCCACAGCCGTGCGCCGTCGCGCACGATGTTGCCGCGGTACTCGACGTAAAAGCGCGTAAGCCGCTCCTCGAGCGGTACGCGCCGGTCCACCAGCAGCACATCCCACTCGGGCTTCCAGCGGCCGGCAAAGAGCTGCGCGAACACGCGCTGCATGAGCGCTGTCTTGCTCCCCACCTCGCGCGCAAGCACCGCAGGGGTCACGCGCGCCGCGGCTGCGATGCGCGCGAGCGACACGTCGAAGCCGTGCTCGGCATACAGCCGGAAAGCCGCATCGACGATGCGCGTTGCGCTGGCGGCGCGCACCTTGCCGGTGGCGGGCTTGCGTTTGGTTGCCTTTCCCATCGTGTTCTCCCCTGGTCGCGCATGAAACGGGCGCTGGTATGATCGACGCGCCATGTCCGTATCCCGCATTGTCCTCGCCCTTGCCGCATTCGCGCTCGCGCATTTCGCGCCGGCGCCGGTGGTTGCGCAAGGCTATCCCGCCAAGCCGGTGCGGCTGGTGGTGCCGTGGGCGCCGGGAGGCACCACCGATATCCTCGGTCGCATCCTCGGCCAGAAGCTCGCGGAGCGCTGGGGCCAGCCGGTGCTGGTCGACAACCGTGGCGGCGCCGCCGGCAACATCGGCACCGAAGCCGTGGTGCGTGCGAGCCCTGACGGCTACACGCTGCTGCTCGGCACGATGAGCACCCATGCGATGAACCAGTTCCTGTATGCGGGCATGACGTTCGACCCGGTGCGCGACCTCGCGCCGGTCTCGCTGGTGGCCAATGTCGCGACCGTGCTGGTGGTCCACCCTTCGCTTCCCGTGAACAACGTGAACGAGCTCATCGCGCTCGCCCGCGCGCAGCCGGGCAAGCTCAATTTCGCCTCAGGCGGCGTGGCGAGCTTCAACCAGCTGTGCGCCGAACTGCTCAAGATGACCGCGAAGATAGATATCGTCCATGTGCCGTACAAGGGGGGCGGCCCGGCGGTCGCCGACCTCGTCGGCGGCAAGGTCGACATGCTGTTCACCGGGGCGCCGGTGACCATGCCGCACATCAAGGCCGGGCGCCTCAAACTGCTCGCGGTCACCGATACGCGCCGCGCCGCGGCGCTGCCCGAAACACCCACCATGGGCGAGTCCCTGCCGGGCTACGAGTTCAACAACTGGTATGGCCTGCTGGCCCCGGCTGCCACGCCACGGGCGGTCATCGACCAGCTGAATGCCGAGGTGCTGCGCATCCTCGCGCTGCCCGAGGTGCGCGAGAAGTTCGCCGGCCTGGGCGCCGACCCGCTGCCGGGCACGCCCGAACGGTTCGGTGCGGTGATGGCCGCTGACGCCGAGAAGTGGGGGCGCGTGATCCGCCAGGTGGGTGTGCGCGCGGAGTGAGCCACCCGATACGCGCGTGATGGAATCTTTGCGCGGCATTCACCCGGGCAGGATTGCCATGCGCACGCGAATCGTGAGCGGTGCATGCCGACGTCGTCGAATTGCGGAGTAAGCGAATGGCATTCCTGATCTCGGGCGACCGCCTGCGGTTCTATTCCAACCGGCTGCGTGAGCGCCTGTGGATCAAGCCGCTCGTCATCTGCTTCCTGTCGGCCGGGGCGGCATTCGTGGCCCATCTCGCGGACGATACGGGCCTGGGCAAGCTCGTGCCGGACATCGCGGTCGAGTCTATCGAGACCCTGCTGTCGGTGATGGCCGCCAGCATGCTGGTGATCGCCACCTTTGCCGTCGCCTCGATGGTGTCGGCCTACGCTTCAGCCAGCAGTTCGGCCACGCCGCGCGCCTTCACGCTGGTGCTCGCCGACGACGTTTCGCAGAGCGCTTTGTCAAGATTCATCGGCGCGTTCATCTTCGCCATCGTCGCGCTCACGGCGGTCAAGAACGCCTACTTCGGCACCGCCGGCCTGTTCACGCTGTTCGTGCTCACCGCGATGGTGTTCGGCATCGTGATTTTTACTTTCGTGCGCTGGGTCGACCGCATTGCCCGCCTGGGCCGGTTGGGCAGCACTATCGACCGCGTGGAACAGGCGACCGCGGCGGCCATGAAGCGCAGGCTTGCCGCGCCGCGCCTGCATGGCGCGCCCCCCGGGCCGCCGGCCGGCCGCGGCCAGGCCGTGTACGCGTCGAGCATCGGCTACGTGCAGCACGTCGACATGGCCACGCTTCAAGCCTGTGCCGAAAGCGCGCACGGGCGTGTCGAAGTCGCGGCGCTGCCGGGTGTATTCGCCGCGCCGGGTCGTGCCCTCGCCTACGTTAACGACGGGGCGGGTGAGGCCGATCGCATCGACCGCGATCGCGTCGCCGCCGCCTTTCGCATCGGCGGGGACCGGTTGTTCGAAGACGACCCGCGTTTCGGGCTGGTGGTGCTCTCCGAGATCGCCGGGCGTGCGCTGTCACCTGCCGTCAACGATCCGGGCACCGCAATCGACATCATCGGCACGCTGGTGCGGCTGTTCGCGCAATGGCACGGCGAGCCCGAATCCGAAAAACCAAAAGAGCCGGTCGAACCCAGGTACGACCGGGTCGAAGTGGCGGAAATATCGCTCGACGACATGTTCGACGACGCCTTTCGCTCGATCGCCCGCGATGGGGCCGGTATGGTCGAAGTGGTGGTGCGACTGGAGAAGGCGTTCGATTCTCTGGCCACATTGGGTGACGCGCAGATGCGCGCCACGGCGCAACGCCATGCGCGCCTGGCTTTCAAACGCGCCGAAGCCGGCCTGGCAATGGCCGAGGACCTCGCCATGGCGCGCGAGGCCGCCGCCTTTGCGCTCGAAACGGACCTTTCGGTGGTGGGCGAGGAGAAAAGCATTCCGCACTGACTGGCCGCCAATTCGAGGCGGCCCCTGCGGGCCGGTCTGCACTCAGCGCGCGCTGGCGACCTTGAGGGTGCCGGCTCCGGGCAGTTCCACCGGCTGGTACTCCGACCGGGTGGGCTGGCCGGCGGCCACGTGCATCACGCCGTTGCCGAGGTCGAACACCAGCGAGGCAATCGTCATGGTGGATTCGCCCGCGTAGTCGTGGGGCGAGCGGCAGATGGCGCGCGGCGCGCCGAACTCGTCCTTGAGCACCGCCTTGATGTCGTCGATGGTAATGCGGCCAATCTTGGGCTCGAGCAGCTGGCGGGCGCGGAAATCGCGATACAGCGTATCGCCGGTGTAGTACTTGGTCGCGCCGGTGGACTGCGCCACCACCGACTGGAAATGGTTGGAGTGGGTGAGCAGCCCGCGCTCCGGGTAGACCACGTAGACCTGTTCGGGCGTGGTCTCGAAATCGATCGCCACGCCGTCGCGGTGGGCGATCAGGTAGTTGCCCGAGGCGCCGCGCGGCGCCATGGCGAGCGAATCGATGGCGTCGTAATAGTGCACCGAGTGCAGGATGCGCCGGCGCAAAATGGGAATTGGCACACCCGCGGCACCGCGGTCATGGGTGGACACGAGCAGGTTGCCGCACACCATGATGCCGTGTTCGTTGAAGCCGTCGCGCCCGACCATGCCAGCCTCGACGATCATGCTGAGCGCGGGCCGGCCTTTCTGGCGGATGCGCAGCACCACCACCGATTCGATCGCCGGGCTGCGCCAGTCCCAGTTCTTGCCCACCAGGATGCTGCCGTCGCGCGTGGCTTCGGGTAGGGCCACCACGGTAGTGCATTCGGTTGCCGGCTTGGTTCCGCCAAGGCTGCCATAGAGGAGTTCGGTGCGGCAGTTCACCGCGATCACGTCTTCCAGGGCCTGCTTCGCGCCTGCGGCTATGCCTTTAAGTTCCGCGTAGATGCCAGCGTCGATCGCCTCGATCTGCGCGCCGTAGCCGCGCGCGCGGGTGTGGATCTCCTCGCGCGTGAGCTTGGCCGAGCGCACGAAGGCGGGCAGGTAGTAGTCAATGGTCCTGGCGACGCGCGCGGCCGCCGCCTGGCCGTGCTGCAGGCCGCATTCGTAGGCGTCGCCTTCGATGCTGATGACCGGGAAGGGCTTGTACAGGACTGGTTCCATGCTGGCCTCGTCGTCGAACGGTGGCGTGCGCGGACCGGACCGCGCCCGGGTGGATCTTAGCAGTCGCGCGCGGCATGGTTTAAAGTGCGGGCTTCCCTCTCGTTTCCCGTTCCCTCCATGAAAACCCAAGTCACCGAAATGCTGGGCATCCGCTATCCCATCATCCAGGGCGGCATGCAGTGGGTGGGCACCGCCGAGCTTGCTTCGGCGGTGTCGAATGCGGGAGGCCTTGGCATCCTGACCGCGCTCACGCAGCCCACGCCAGCCGACCTTGCCAAGGAAATCGAGCGCTGCCGCGGCATGACCGACAAGCCATTCGGGGTGAACCTCACCATCCTGCCCTCGATCACCCCTCCGCCCTATGACCAGTACATGCAGGCGATCTTCGACAGTGGCATCAAGATCGTCGAGACCGCGGGCAACAACCCGCGCGATTTCATCGGCAAGTTCAAGGCCCACGGCATCAAGGTCGTGCACAAGTGCACTTCGGTCCGCCATGCCCTTTCGGCCGAGCGCCACGGCGTGGATATCGTGAGCATCGACGGCTTCGAATGTGCCGGGCACCCGGGCGAGGACGACGTCCCAAACCTGATCCTGATTCCGGCGGCAGTGAGCGCACTCAAGATCCCGGTCGTGGCCTCGGGCGGAATCGGCGACGGCCGCGCTATGGCCGCCGCGCTGTCGCTCGGCGCGCAGGGCATCAACATGGGCACGCGCTTCATGTGCACCGCCGAGGCGCCGATCCATCCGGACGTGAAGGCAGCGCTCCTCAAGGCCACTGAGCGCGACACCAACCTCATTTTCCGCACCATGCACAACACTTCGCGTGTGTTAAAAAATTCGGTGTCCGACGAGGTTGTCGCCATGGAGAAGAGCGGCGCCAGGTTCGAGGAGGTGCGCCACCTCGTGGCCGGGGCGCGCGGCAAGGTCGCGATCCGCAGCGGCGACGTGAACGGCGGCATCGTGAGCGCCGGCATGGTGGTCGGGCTCATCAACGACATTCCCACCTGCGCCGATCTCATCGAGCGCATCGTGCGCGACTGCCGCGAGAGCCTGCGAGCGGCCACCGCAATGGCGGCCTGAAGACCATGCCGGACGCCGTTTTCGAGGGTGCACTTTGGACGGCGACGGCCCCGGCCGCGCCTGCGACCCACGCTCTGGCAGGGGACATCACCGCCGACGTGGTGATCATCGGCGGCGGGTATACCGGCCTGTCGTGCGCGCTGGCGGTTGCGCAGGGCGGCGCAAGCGCCGTGGTGCTTGAAGCCGACGTGATCGGCTACGGGGCTTCGGGCCGCAATAACGGCCAGGTCATTCCCACCCTTTCGCGCATGGACCCCGATGACGTGCCGCCGCGCATCGCGCCCGAGGCCGGGGGCGCCGAAAAGGGCGAGCAGCTTGTGCAACTGGTGGCCGACTCGGCGAAGTTCACCTTCGAGCTCATCCGCCGCCACGCCATCGATTGCGAAGCCGTGCAGAACGGCTGGGTGCAGCCGGTGCATACGCCCGGCCGCATGCGGCTGGCCGAGAAGCGGGTCAAGGCGTGGGCGCGCCGCGGCGCACCGGTCGAGTTGCTCGACGCCCGGGGGGTGGAAGCGATCACCGGCTCGAAGTTCTGGCACGGCGGCTGGGAGAACGCCACCGGCGGCAAACTGAATCCGCTCGCGTACGTGAGGGGCCTCGCCAAGGTGGCCCTTGCCGCGGGCGCGTCGGTATACACGCAAAGCCCGGTGCACTCGGTGGAAAGGGTGGCCGGCGGATGGAAGGTATCCACCGCACACGGCAGCGTGCGGGCCGACAAGGTGGTGATCGCTACGCAAGCTTATGGCGACACTTTTTCGTCCTCGCTGTGGCCCAAGCTCATGCAGACAGTGTTCCCGGTGCGCAGCCACCAGATGGCGACCCAGGTCTATCCCGAAGCGGTGCGCGCCACCGTCCTGCCCGAAGACCACGCCTGCTCGGACTCGCAGGGCGACCTGCATTTCTTCCGCTGGGATGCGCACGGCAGGCTCGTGACCGGCGCCGCGCTCGCGGTGCCGCTGGGATGGCGCGAGCGGGCGCCGGCGCGGGCCGCGGAGCGGGTCGAAAAAGTGTTTCCCCAGCTCGGGCGGCCGAAGTTCGAGTACGTCTGGCATGGCAACGTCGGCATCACGTGGGACAAGCTGCCGCACTGCCACGAACTGGCGCCCGGGGTACTCGCGTTCGTCGGTTGCAACGGTCGCGGCGTGGCCCTGGCGACCTCGATCGGCGCGCAGCTCGCGCGCGCCACGCTGGGGGTCCGCGTGGCCGATCTGCCCATGCCTTTCACCGCGCTCGATCCTTTCCCCGCGCACGGTATCGCGCGCCGGTTCACTTCTTTCCCGATCCTCCTTTACCGTCGGCGCGACGCGGCGGAAATCAACTAAGGCAAGTGGATGAACAAGAAACAGCTGTCCGACAGCGGGCTGGAAGTCACCGAGTTCTGCCTGGGAACCATGACGTGGGGGCAGCAGAACAGCGAAGCCGAAGGGCACGCGCAGCTCGACTGGACGCTGGCCAACGGCATCAATTTCGTCGACACGGCCGAGATGTACCCGGTGCCACCGAAGAAGGAAACCCAGGGACGCACCGAAAGCATCGTTGGCAGCTGGCTTGGCCGAAACAGCAGCAAGCGCGGCCGCATCGTGCTCGCCTCCAAGATCGCCGGTCCCGGCCGGCGCGACTGGATCCGCAACGGCGAGACTCACGTGTCGAAGAAAACCATCCCGTGGGCCATCGACGACAGCCTGAAGCGCCTGCAGACCGACTACATCGACCTGTACCAGATCCACTGGCCCGAGCGTTACGTGCCCGGATTCGGCAGCTGGCAGTACGACCCCGCCAAGGAGCGTGAAGCCACCCCCATCCTCGAGCAGGTCGGGGCCATGGCCGATGCGATCAAGGCCGGCAAGATCCGCGCGTATAGATTGTCGAACGAGAGCGCGTACGGCCTGTGCGAGTTCGTGCGCGTCGCCAAGGCCGCCGGGTTGCCGGCACCAGTCTCGGTGCAGAACGGTTACAGCCTGCTGGCGCGCCTGTTCGACGGTGACCCGGCGGAAGCCAGCCGGCAGCTCAATGTGCCGCTGCTCGCCTACAGTCCGCTTGGCATGGGGCAACTCACCGGGAAATACCTCGGCGGCGCGCGGCCGGCGGAGGCGCGCATGGTCAAACTCGCGCCCTTCGGCGAGCGCTATATGCGCCCACGCGCAGTCGCGGCGGTCGACGAATACGCCAAAGTGGCCAGCAAGCACGGCATCGACCTCGCCGCAATGGCGCTTGGGTTCGTGCGCAGCCGGTTTTTCACCGCCTCGACCATTGTGGGGGCGACCAGCGTCGCCCAGCTAGAGGAGTCGTTGCGCCATTTCGATTGCGTGCTCGGACCTGAAGTCCTTGCCGACATCGAAGCGGTGAACCAGGCCATCCCGAGCCCGTCGGCGCAGTAGATCTGACCTCCCAAGGCGGGGGGAATCCGTACCCGGCCGCTGAGGGCCGGCGGCTATAATCCGCACCCCATGCTGGAAGCCTTCTCCCTCGTGTTGCTGGTGGCCGGAACCGCTTTCTGGATCGACAGCCTGCGCGCGCGCGAGGCGGCCCTCGCCGCCGGCCGGAGGGCCTGCGAGCGGTACGACCTGCTTTTGCTCGACGACACGGTCGCGGTGACCCGGCTGCGATTTGCGCGCAATGCCGAGGGACACCTGCGGATCGAGCGGCGGTATGGATTCGAATTCAGCGATACCGGCAACAACCGGCGCCATGGCTCAATTGCGTTGCTCGGCAGCCGTGCCCAGGACATCGCGTTTGAGCCGTACGAAGTGACGCACGAAGTGGCGCACGAAGTGGTGGGCCGCGCGCCGACCGAACGGGTGGCCGCGCCGCGCGCGACGCCGCTGACACGGGTCAAATGACCGGCGCGCGATGACTGCGTGGATCGAGGGTACCGTCGTCAGCCAGACGCGCTGGACCGACCGCCTGTTGAGCCTCCACGTGCAGACCCCCGACGATGCTCCCGCGCTGAAGTTCGAGGCGGGCCAGTTCGCCAAGCTGGCGCTGGAGGTCGAAGGCGAGCGCATTGCGCGGCCGTATTCTTTCGTCAACGCGCCGGGCGCCGGCCCGCACGAGTTCTATTACGCGGTGGTGCCCGAAGGCCCGCTCACGCCGCACCTTGCCGCCTTGGGGCCGGGCGACCGGGTGTTCCTCGCGCCGGGCGCGGCCGGGTTCCTCGTGCTGTCTGAAGTCCCCGACGCCGAAAACCTCTGGCTGCTTGCAACCGGCACGGGTGTCGGCCCCTTCCTGTCGATATTGCGCACCGAAACGCAATGGCGGCGCTTCAGGCGCGTGGTGCTCGTGCATGCGGCACGGCACGCCGGCGAACTGGCCTACCGTGACGTCATCGAGGGCATCGCCGCGGCGCACCCGGCCCAGTTCGCCAGCCTGCGCATCGCCAGCCGCGATGCGCCGGCGGGGGGGGTATTGCAGGGGCGAATCCCCGCGCTCATCGCCGACGGCACGCTGGAGGCACGCGCCGGCTGCGCCCTTTCGGCCGGGACATCGCATGCCATGCTTTGCGGCAATCCGGCGATGGTCAAGGATGCGGTGGCGACGCTTGGCGAGCGCGGCATGAAGAAACACCGCCGCCGCGCACCCGGCCACCTGACGGTGGAGAATTACTGGTGAGCCGCGAGGGTCGGATCCGGGTGCTTCCGGGCACGCGCGGATTGCGCTTGGCGCTCCTTGGTCTGGTTATCGCACTATCCGGCTGCAGCGCCCTCCAGCTGGGCTACAACAATGCCGACAAGTTGCTGCAGTGGCGGGCGGACCAGTATTTTGGCTTCGAAGGCGAGGCTCAGGCGGATTTCGAGCGCCGGATGGGGCGTTTCCTTGCCTGGCATCGCCGCTCCGAGCTGCCCCTGTATGCCGTTTTTGCCAACCAGCTGGCGGATCGCCTCGCGCGCGGCGTCTCACTGGGCGATCTGGTTTGGGGTTACGATTCGTTTCAATCGTATTTGCGCCAGAGCCTGCGGGCGGGTACCGGCGAAATCGGCGATTTGCTCGATGCGCTTTCAGCGGCACAGGTCGATAGATTCCAGCAGCGCCTGGACAAGGAGAATCGCGATTTCGCAAAGGAGCATGGCCTGCGCGAAGCACCCGACGAGCGGCGCGCGCGGCGCGTCAAGCGCAATGTCGAGCGCATGGAAGAGTGGTTCGGCCCGCTCACCGATGCGCAGGTCGAACGCATCGCGCTCTACAGCAGGCGCGCCCCACTCGACGACGAACTGCGCAACCGCGACCGCATCCGTATGCAGGAGGAACTGCTCGCCATGCTCAAGTCGCGTGAAGCGGCCAAACGCCTGGTGCCATGGGCCGCGGCGTGGGACCAGCACCGCGCCCCTGCCTACGAATCGTTGCGCAGGGCAAACCTGCAGGAGTTCTACGCAATGCTGCTCGACCTGGACAAGACATTGACCCTCGACCAGCGCGCTCGCGCGGTGAAACGGTTGCGTGGCTTCGCGGCCGATTTCACCGCGCTGGCCGCCGCTCCCGCGCGCTGAATTGGATGACGCAGGCCAAGGCCCGATGAGCGCGCCGCGACCTGGTCCCTTTCCGGCTTCGACCCCGGGCACGCGCGCCGACTCGGTGGCGGGATTGCGCGCGCCGGCGGCGGCCGAAGGGGGCACGGGGCAACGGGCCGAATCCGGCGCGGCGGGTTTTGCCGGGCGCACGCGTTACACGATGCTCGAATACGAAGCGGCGCTCGCCAACGCGTCGATCGGGATCGCGTTCACGCGCGACCGGAAGTTCTTCCTGTGCAATCCGAAGTTCGCCGAGATCTTCCGCTGGGCGCCCGATGAGCTGATCGGGCAGCCGGGCGAGGCCGTTTACCCCAGCCGCGAGTCGTACGCGGCATTGGGCGCAATTGCGGTGCCGGTGCTGTCCGTGGGCCGCCAGCTCGACCTCGAATGGGAAATGAAGCGCAAGGACGGTTCGACGTTCCTTGCGCGCATGATCGCCAAGACCATCAATCCCGAACATCCGCGCCAGGGCACGGTGTGGATCGTCGACGACATTTCGGAGAAGAAGCGCGCCTCCGACGAGCTGAACCGGCTGCTGCGCGAGCAGGACGCGATCCTCGAAACGGTTTCAGCCGGCATCGTGTTCGTGAAGGACCGCCGCGTCATGCGCTGCACGCGCCGCTTCGAGGAGATGTGCGGCTACGACGTGGGCGAACTCAACGGCGAGTCGAGCGTCGCGCTGTACGCAAGCGAGGACGACTACCACGCGATCGGCCATTCCTACGCGGAGCTCGCCAAGGGGCTGACCTTCACCATGCCTGCGCAGTTGTCGCGCAAGGACGGCACGATGTTCTGGGCGCGCGTGACCGGCCGGGCCGCCGATGCGACCGACCCGTCGCAGGGCTCAGTCTGGCTGGTCGAGGACGTAAGCGAGCAAAGGCGCGCGGACGAGGAGATGCACCGGCTGGTCCTCGAGCAGCAGGCGTTGCTCAACAACGTCGTGGTCGGGATCACCATCGTGCGTGAGCGCAAGGTCCTGCGCTGCAACCGGCGGTTCGAGGAGCTGTTCGGACTCGCCCCGGGCGAGGGCCTGCACAGTTCGACGCGTAGCATGTATTTCACCGAGGAGCAGTTCGACCAAGGCGCAAAGAGCTACGCGGAACTTGACTCGGGCGGCACGCACGCGCGGGAGCAGTGGCTCAAAAGGAAGGACGGCTCTGGATTCTGGTGCCGCATGACGGGACGCGCCGTCGAGCAGGGCCAGCCGGGCAAGGGGTACGTCTGGCTGTTCGAGGACATCTCCGAGAGAAAGCGCGCCGACGAGGACGTGCAGCGCCTGCTCAAGGAGCAGAACGCGATCCTCGAGAACGCCCTCATCGGCATCGCCTTCCTCAAGGATCGCCGCGTGATGCGCTGCAACCGCCGCTTCGAGGAAATTTTCGGCTACGAGCCCGGGGCCCTTCTCAACCAGCCCACCCAGACCCTTTACCTGAGCGACAAGGTGTACGCATCGAGCGAGCCGCTCTACGACGAAGTCTGGAGCGGTTCGACCCTGGGGCGCGAGTTGCGCATGAAAAAGCGCGACGGCAGCGAGTTCTGGTGCTACCTGTCGGGCCGGGCGGTGCAGGCCGGCGACCCGGCGCAGGGCTCGGTGTGGCTGTTCGAGGACGTCACCGCGGACAAGGCCGCGGACGACCGCATCCGCCAGCTTGCGCACGAGCAGGAACTGATCCTGCAGAACGCCACCATCGGCATCGCGTTCGTGCGCAATCGCGTGATCCAGCGCTCCAACCGCTTCCTCGAGCAGATGGTCGGCTGGGAGCCCGGAACGCTGGTGGGCGAGTCGAGCGAGGTCCTGTTCGCCGAGCACTCGGAGTGGGAGAGGGCCGGCCGGCTCGCCTACGGCAGCACCGCCCCGGGCGAAACCCATGTCGACGAGCAGCGCTTCAAGCGCGCCGACGGCTCGACCTTCCTGTGCCGCACCACGGGCAGGCGCATCGACGCGGGCGGCGACGAGCAGGAATGGATCTGGAGCTTCGACGACGTCTCGGCCGAACGCGCCACGTTCGAGTCGCTGGAAAACCTCGCCGCCGAGCGCACGGCAGAGCTGCAGGCGGCCAACAAGCGGCTCGAGGCCGAGATCAGCGAGAGGAAGCAGGCTGAGAGTCGCGCGCGCCACCTGGCCGACCATGACGCGCTCACCGGCCTGCCGAACCGGCGGATCCTCGAGGACCGCCTGACCCAGGCGCTCGCGCTCAGCTATCGCAATCGCAAGCAGACCGCGGCGATGTTCGTCGACCTCGACCGCTTCAAGACGATCAACGACTCGCTCGGACATGCGGTGGGCGACCAACTGCTGCAGGAAGTCGCGCAGCGCCTCGTGCGCCAGCTGCGCGTCGGCGATACGGTGTGCCGCATCGGCGGCGACGAGTTCGTGGTGGTGCTGCCCGAGATCACGCGCGGGGCGGATGCGGCGCAGGTGGCGCAGAAAATCATCGAGACGCTGTCCGAGCCGATTGCGCTCGAAGGCCGCGAGGTCACGGTGACGCCCTCCATCGGCATCAGCGTGTTCCCCGAGGACGGCAGCGACGCGCAGACGCTCATCCGCAATGCCGACGCCGCGATGTATCACGCCAAGGAAATGGGGCGCAGCAACTACCAGTTCTTCACCGAGCAGATGAACCTGGCCGCCAGCCGGCGCCTGACGCTCGAGAACGACCTGCGCCGCGCGGTGCAGAGGGGCGAGCTTGTGGTGTTCTACCAGCCGATCTCGGAGCTCAAGACCGGCTGCACCGTCATGCACGAGGCCCTGCTGCGCTGGAACCACCCTACGCGCGGGCTCGTGTCACCGGCTGACTTCATAGCGCTTGCCGAGGACACCGGCCTGATCCTCAAGATCGGCGAGCAGGTGCTGCGCGAAGCCTGCTCGTGGGCATACCGGCTCGGCGTCGACAAGCGCATGCCGGTGGCGGTCAACATCTCGGCGCGCCAGTTCAACGACCCGCAACTGGTGGAGCTGGTGGCGCGCACGCTGGAGGAGACCGGGCTGCCGGCCGAAATGCTGGAGCTCGAGATCACCGAGTCGACGGTCATGCAGCAGACCGATGCGACGCTCGCCATGCTCAAGCGGCTGAAAGACCTCGGCGTGTCGCTCGCCATCGACGACTTCGGCACCGGCTACTCGAGCCTTGCCTACCTGAAACGCTTCCCGGTCGACAAACTCAAGATCGACAAGTCGTTCATCACTGACGTGCCCATGAGCCGCGACCACAACGCCATCGTGACCGCGATCATCGGCCTCGCGCACGCGCTCAGCCTGCGAGTGGTGGCCGAGGGCGTGGAAACCGAAGCGCAGCTCGAATTCCTGCAGGGCGCGCGCTGCGATTTCATCCAAGGCTACCTGGGCGGCAAACCCGTCGACGCCGACACCGCCGCCGCCGACTACCTTTAAACCCTCTCGTCTAGCTACTTGCTTTCCTTCTCCATGAGCTTGTCCACCAGGCCCGCCGGCACTTCGTCGTACTTGGCGAATTCCATGGTGAACGTGCCGCGGCCGCTGGTGGCCGAGCGCAGGAAGTTGATGTAGCCGAACATCTCCGCCAGCGGCACGAACCCCTGGATATACGCGCTCGGGCCTTTCTGGCCCTGGTCGGTCACCTGCCCGCGGCGGCGGTTCATGTCGCCGATCACGTCACCGAGATAATCGGCCTCGGTCACGACCTCGACCTTCATGATCGGCTCGAGCAGCTTGGGCTTGCTCCCGCGGTGCGCCTCGCGGAAGGCCGCGCGGCCGGCGATCTCGAACGCGAGCGCCGAGCTGTCGACGTCGTGGTACTTGCCGTCGATCAGGCGCGCCCTGAAGTCGACCACTTCGTAGCCGGCGATCTGGCCCTTCTTGCTCTCGGTCTTGATCGCGAACTCCACCGACGGGATGAATTCACGCGGGATGCGCCCGCCTGTGACCTCGTCGACGAACTCGACGCCCGTGCCGTATGCGAGCGGCTCGAACGACATTTTCACCTCGGCGAACTGGCCGGAGCCGCCCGACTGCTTTTTGTGCGTGTAGACGAGGTCGACCGGTTTGCCGAAGGCTTCGCGAAAGCTCACCTTGGGCTTGCCCATGATGGCCTCGACGCCGAGCTCGGAGCGCATGCGGTCGATGGTGATCTCCAGGTGCAGCTCGCCCATGCCCTTGAGCACGGTCTGGCCGGTTTCCTGGTCGACCGATAGGCGCAGCGACGGGTCGGCCTTGGCCATCTTGTAGAGGGCGGTGGACATTTTCTCGACGTCGCCGCGCGTCTTGGGCTCGACGGCCACGCTGATCACGGGGTCGGGGAAGCGCATGCGCTCGAGCAGCACAGGGCTCGACGCATCGCAGAGCGAGTCGCCGGTCTCGGTGTCTTTCATCGACACGAACGCG